>JBJOKY010000513.1:0-2971 GCA_046045865.1 Pseudomonadota bacterium
CAGCCGCGCCCGGCCAGGTCGCGCGCGATGCCGCAGCCGTTGATGCCGCCGCCGACCACGAGCACGTCGCAGTCGGGCGTGTGCGGGCCCGGCGCCGGCGTCGGGGCAGCGGCGCCGATGCGGGGGGCGTGGTGCGAGGGCGGGGCGGCCGGGCCGGGGGTCGGGTTCATGCAGGGCGCGTCGCGGGAGGGGGGACGTGTTCGGAGGCGTTCGAATAAAGTTCGTTTGCAGTTCGTTTATGAGCGGCATTTTTCTTTTTAACGCACATCGACAGTTCGTTCATCAGCGTTTTCCCGCGGCGTCGAAGTTTTGGGCTTGGGCTACGCTCGCATCCCCATGAACCCCAACCCGCGCCAATCCGATCTGCTGCACGAGGTGCGCACGCGCGGCACGGTGACGGTCGAGGCCCTGGCCGAACGTTTCGGCGTGACGCTGCAGACCGTGCGGCGCGACGTGAAGCTGCTGGCCGAGGCCGGCCTGGTGGCGCGTTTCCACGGCGGCGTGCGCCTGCCCAGCTCGACCACCGAGAACATCGCCTACCGCCAGCGCAAGGCCCTGCATGCCGAGGGCAAGCAGCGCATCGCCAAGGCCATCGCCCGGGCCGTGCCCGAGGGCTGCTCGCTGCTGCTCAACATCGGCACCACCACCGAGGCGGTGGCGCGCGAGCTGCTGCACCACCGCGGCCTGCGCGTCATCACCAACAACCTCAACGTCGCCGGCATCCTGTGCGACAACGCCGACTGCGAGGTCATCGTGACCGGCGGCGTGGTGCGTGCGCGCGACCGCGGCGTCATCGGCGAGGCCACGGTGGACTTCATCCGCCAGTTCAAGGTCGACATCGGCCTGATCGGCATCTCGGGCATCGAGGCCGACGGCACGCTGCGCGACTACGACTTCCGCGAGGTCAAGGTCTCGCGCGCCATCGTCGAGCAGAGCCGCGAGGTCTGGCTGGCCGCCGATGCCAGCAAGTTCAACCGCCCGGCCATGGTGGAGCTGGCGCGTTTCGACCACCTCGACCGGCTCTACACCGACGCCGCGCCGCCCGCGCCTTTTCCGCAGCTGCTGGCCGATGCCGGCGTGCAGCTCGAAGTGGCCTGAGCCCCCGGCCAGGACCAGGGCCCGAGCGCGGCGCGGGAACCTCATTCCACCGACCGACTGACAGACCACCACAAGGCCCGCCATGGCTTACCTGCTCGCCCTCGACCAGGGCACCTCCAGCTCGCGCAGCATCGTGTTCGACGAAGGCGGCCACATCGTCGCCATGGCGCAGCGCGAGTTCCGCCAGATCTACCCGCAGCCCGGCTGGGTCGAGCACGACCCCATGGAGATCTGGGACAGCCAGCTCGCCACCGCACGCGAGGCGCTGGCCCAGGCCGGCCTGACCAGCGGCGCGGACATCGCCGCCCAGGTCAAGGCCATCGGCATCACCAACCAGCGCGAGACCACGCTGGTGTGGAACCGCCGCACCGGCCGGCCCGTGCACAACGCCATCGTCTGGCAGGACCGCCGCGCCGAGCCGCTGTGCGCCCAGCTGCGAGCCCAGGGCCTGAGCGAGCCGGTGCGCGCCAGCACCGGCCTCATCATCGACGCGTACTTCTCGGCCACCAAGATCCGCTGGATCCTGGACCACGTGAACGGCGCCCACATCGCCGCCGCCAAGGGCGAGCTGGCCTTCGGCACGGTCGACAGCTGGCTGCTGTGGAAGCTCACCGGCGGGCGGGTGCACGCCACCGATGTGAGCAACGCCGCGCGCACCATGCTCTTCGACATCCGCCACAACGTGTGGGACCACGAGCTGCTCAAGCACCTGCATGTGCCGGACAGCCTGCTGCCGCAGGTCCATCCGTCCAGCCATGTCTACGGCGAGAGCGACCCCGCCCTGCTCGGCGCCGCCCTGCCCATCGCCGGCATCGCGGGCGACCAGCAGAGCGCGCTGTTCGGCCAGGCCTGCTTCAGCGCCGGCCTGGCCAAGAACACCTACGGCACGGGCTGCTTCATGCTCATGCACACGGGCGAGCGTTTCCGCACCTCGACCAACGGCCTCATCACCACCGGCGCGGCACAGGTCGATGCCAGGCCGCAGTTCGCCTTCGAGGGCAGCGTCTTCATCGGCGGCGCGGTGGTGCAGTGGCTGCGCGACGGGCTGAAGGCCATCTCGGCCAGCTCCGAGGTGCAGAGCCTGGCCGAAAGCGTGCCCGACAGCGGCGGCGTGATGTTCGTGCCCGCCTTCACCGGCCTGGGCGCGCCCTACTGGCAGGCCGAGGCACGCGGCGCCATCGTCGGCCTCACGCGCGGCAGCACGGTGGCGCACATCGCCCGGGCGGCGCTGGAATCCATCGCCTACCAGAGCGCCGCGCTGCTGCTGGCCATGTCACGCGATGCTGCCGAAGGTGGCGCTCAGCCGGTGACCGAGCTGCGCGTGGACGGCGGCGCCTGCGTCAACGACCTGCTCATGCAGTTCCAGGCCGACCTGCTGGGCATCCCGGTGGTGCGCCCCAAGGTGATCGAGACCACCGCCCTGGGCGCGGCCTACCTGGCCGGCCTGGCGACCGGGGTCTACAGGAGCCAGGACGAACTCGGCGCGCAGTGGCAGGTCGAGCGGCGCTTCCACCCCACCCTGCCGCGCGAGCGCGCCCAGGCGCTCATGGCGCAGTGGGAGCGTGCGGTGAGGCAGACTGTCGCGGCCTAGCCGCGTATGGGGCCCCTGGGCATCCACAGATAGCCTTGCAACCACAGACGCCCCTCGATGTCCTGACCGACCTGCGGGGCGTCCGATCCAGTCCAGGCCATCGTGGTGATGTGGATATCAAGATCGGCGTCCTGGTCAACGCCATCAAGCGCGAATCGCATCACCGTCGCGCGCACCTGCCAGCGGCTTTGTTGCACAACCCACCCCGTCAGCCCCGCGCAGCCAGGCGATGCCACACTGAGTGGATGAGCAAGCCGCCCGCACAGAAGAAGTACCAGACGA
>JBJOKY010000151.1:0-9974 GCA_046045865.1 Pseudomonadota bacterium
ATGTGCAGCAGATGCAGCGCATGCAGCCCAACATGGCCGGCCATGCCGACCCGCTGCAGGCCTTGTCCAGGCCGGCCGCCTATGGCGCCGAGTCCTTTGCCGACCTGGGTTCGGACCTGAACATGCCCATGCCAATGCAGCGGCCGGCGGGCGCGCCCGCTCCAGCCGCAGCCGCGCGATCCCCGCTGGCGCCTGTGGCCACTGCCGCACCGCCTGCGCGACCACCGGCGCCTGCCGTCGGCATGCCGGCCGGCGCGGTGTTCTCGTGGGATGCGCCGGCCGCGCCGCCGCGCCCGGCGTTCTCGCCTTCAGCGCCACTGCCAGGGCTGGCGGGGCTGGACGCGCCCGACGCTCTCGGCGCGCCTGCGGCACCGGCATCGCCGGCAGCGCCGTTGCCTGCGCGCCCTGCTCCCGTGGCGACTCCAGCCCGCGCCGCGGCGCCGGCAGCACCCATGCCTAACGCCGGCACGGCCACGGAAGCCGCCCTGCTGGCGGCCCTGATCGAAGGCCTCGGTGTGCCGGAACTGAGACTGGAGCGCCTCACGCCCGGGCTGATGCTGCTGATCGGCCAGGTGTTGCGCGAATCGACCCGCGGCGCGGTGGAGCTGCTGATGGCGCGCACCGAGCTCAAGCGCGAGATGCGCGCCGAGCTCACCATGATCGTGGCGCGCGAGAACAACCCGCTCAAGTTCTCGCCCTCGGTCGACGTCGCGCTGCAGCACCTGCTCGGACCGCCGGCCACGGGTTTCATGCCGGCCGCGCCGGCGGTGCGTGACGCGTTCGATGACCTGCGTGCCCACCAGCTCGGCGTCATGGCGGGCATGAAGGCCGCACTGGACGGCGTGCTGCAGCGCTTCGACCCCGCGGTGCTGCAGGGCAAGCTCACGCGCAAGTCGGCCATCGACAGCCTCCTGCCCTCGGGTCGCAAGGCTCGGCTGTGGGAGCTGTTCCAGGAGCTGTACGGCCAGATCTCGGCCGAGGCGCTGGACGATTTCGACGAGCTGTTCGGCCGCGCCTTCCTGCGCGCCTACGAGGCCCAGCTCGATGCCCTGGCCGAACAACGCACCCGGAGGTAGACCGCATGCTGCAGTTCGAGGTGGCCCTTTACTCCGACCGGGGCGGGCGCGACTACAACGAGGACGCCTGCGGCCACTGGCAGTCCGACCGCCAGCTGTGCTGCGTGCTGGCCGACGGTGCCGGCGGCCATGGTGGCGGCGACATCGCCTCGCGCCTGGCGGTGCGCGAGGCCATCGGCCGCTTCGCCCAGGCGCCCGCGCATGATGCGGCGGATCTGGCCGCGCTGGTGGTCGAGGTCAACCACGCCGTGCTGGCCCAGCAACTGCCCGGCACGCCGCAGCAGAACATGCACAGCACGGTGGTCTGTCTGGTGCTGGACCTGCACGAACACAGCGCCTGCTGGTCGCATGCCGGTGATTCGCGCCTGTACTGGTTCCGCGGCGGCCGGCTGCGCGAACGCACCCGCGACCACAGCCTGGTCCAGGGCCTGATCGACGCCGGCATGGTGACCGAGGCCGATGTGCGCCGCCACCCGCAGCGCAGCGAGCTGCGCTCGGCGCTGGGCGTGGGCGCCGAACTGCTGGAGGTGGGTAGCGGCCAGGGACGCGACCAGGTCGAACCAGGCGACGTGTTCCTGCTGTGCACCGACGGCCTGTGGGAATATGTCGACGACAGCGTGATGGAGGCTGCCCTGGCCGGCAGTCAGGCCGCGCAGGACTGGCTGGACCGCCTGACCGAGGCCGTGCGCCACGGTGCGCGCGACAAGGCCAGCCACGACAACTTCACCGCCCTGACCGTGTGGGCGCATGCTGCCTGAGGAGGACGAGCCATGGCCCTGCACTGCTGCACCGGCGCGATGATGACCTGCACCTTCGGCATGGCGCCGTCGACCTTCTCGGCCACGCCCAAGATGATCATGACCGGCAACATGCCGGCCGGCAACATCATGGACAACGCGCCGTTCATGAACATCCCGCCCTTCGGCATGTGCACCAGCCCGACCAACCCTGCCGTGGCGGCGGCCACCGCGGCAGCCATGGGCGTGCTCACCCCCATGCCCTGCACCCCGGTCACGCCCGCCCCCTGGGTGCCTGGCGCGCCCACCGTGCTGGTGTCCAACATGCCGGGCCTGAACAACAGTTCGCAGCTGATGTGCAGCTTTGCGGGGGTCATCACCTTCTCGATGGCCGGGCAGTTCACCGAGATGATCCCCTGATGCGCAGGCGCAACGGTCAGGCGGGCTGTCGCCGGCCTGAAAGCGAAAAGGCTGCCACTGGCAGCCTCTTGCACCTGGAAGGATCCTGACGTCAGGACGGTGGCGTCAGCCGGCCGATCTCGACCCGGCGGTTCTCGGGCGCAAACGGGTCGGCCTGATTCTTGGGGGCATTGGCGCCCATGCCGATCGCCTCCAGCATGGCCGGCTCCGCACCCTGGTCGACGAGGTAGGTCTTCACCGCCTCGGCGCGGCGCTGCGACAACGCCAGATTGGTGGCCGCCGCCCCCGATGCATCGGCGTGACCTTCGATGCTGAGCTTCTTGCCCGAACCGCGCTTGGCCTTGAGCACTTCGGCAAACACGTCGAGCTGCTTCCGCAGCGTCTCGGGCAGTTCGGCCGAGCCGACCTTGAAGGCAGTCGCCGGTAGCGAGTAGCGCACGGCCGGAGTGAATCCCATGCACTTGAAACCGGCGGCCTTCAGTTCATCGCAGGTCGTGTCGGGAAACAGTCCCTCGGCGATGGCTTTTGCATTGGGCACGTTCTGGCCCATGTCGACCGCACCTGATTGCGCCCAGGCCGAGCCCGCGAATGCGGCGGCCAGCATGGCAGTCGAAGCGAAATGACTGAATTTGCGATCCATGACGACACCTACCTGTACGCAAAGGACGGAACCTGCACATGGCCCAGGTTCGCGAGATCAAAGAGAAAGAGGAAGCTGATGGCGGCCGAACAGGAGCGGCTCTTGTTATTGCTTACATACGTCACCGTGAATCACGCACACGGGCGGACGAAAAGATGATAGCCCCGCACCTTGCTCCTGGCCATCCTCAAGCGGTGTGAGGGAGGGCACAAGCGACGTAAGACACATTACGCCGGCCGCAGCGGCGTGTATCTTTCACAACAAGAGGTGGAGGACGGCTACGCGGCAGGCGGCGACGTCAGGCGCCTTGGCGAGCGGTGGGCAACTTCCCGTACCCACGCGCACCACCCGAACCGCGAGCGCAGCAGATGACTTGGCACAACAAGGTGATGTGGACGGAGGGCATGTTCCTCCAGCCCCAGCATTTCCAGCAGCAGGACCGCTATCTCGCCCGCCAGCTCGACGGGCGTTTTTCCGCCACCCGGCCCTGGGCCTGGGGCCTGACGGCGCTGCAGGTGGACGAGCCGGCCCTGCTGCAGGGCCGGGTGGGGCTGAGCAGCGCCACCGGCGTATTTCCCGATGGCACGGCCTTTTCCATTCCGGGCGACGAGCCGGCGCCGCCGGCGCTGGAGATGCCGGTCGACGCGCGCGACGAGATCGTCGTGCTGGCCGTGCCGATGGCCCGGCCCGGTGTGGCGGAAAGCGATGTCGAGGCGGTGGAAAGCGCCATGCCGCCGCGCTTTCACGCCGAGACGCTGGACGTGGCCGACAGCCATGCCGCCAGCCTGCGCGAGGCGCCGCTGCAGGTCGGCCGCCTGAAGGTGCGGCTGCTGCTGGCGCGCGATGCCAACGAGGGCTACACCACCCTGGGCGTGATGCGCATCATCGAGCGCCGCGCCGACGGCCGCATCACCCTGGACAGCCAGTACGTGCCGCCCATGCTGCATGCCCCCGCCCACCTGGTGCTGGACGGCTACCTCAGCGAGGTGCACGGCATGCTGTTCCAGCGCGGCGAGGCCATCGCCGGCCGGCTGGCCCAGCCTGGCCGCGGCGGCACCGGCGAGATCCAGGACTTCCTGCTGCTGCAGGTGGTCAACCGCTACCAGCCGCTGTTCGCCCACCTGCGCCAGCTCGCGCCGCTGCATGCCGAGCGTTTCTTCGATCTCTGCCTCGGCCTGGCCGGCGAGCTGTGCACCTTCCGCGAGCAGCGCCGACCGCCCAAGTACCCGGCCTACCGGCATGACGACTTGGCCGGCTGCTTCCGCCCGCTGATGGCCGACCTGCGCCAGTCGCTCTCCATGGTGCTCGAACAGACCGCCGTGCCCATCGACCTGCAGGAGCGCCGCAACGGCGTGCGCGTGGCGATCATCGCCGACGTGCAGCTGCAGCGCACGGCTGCCTTCGTGCTGGCGGTCAACGCCCACATGCCGGGCGAGGCGCTGCGTGGGCGCTTCCCCACCCAGGTCAAGATCGGCCCGGCCGAACGCCTGCGCGACCTGGTCAACCTGCAGCTGCCCGGCGTGGGCCTGCGCCCGTTGCCGGTGGCACCGCGCCAGATCCCCTACCACGCCGGCTTCACCTACTTCGAGCTCGAGACCCGCGGCAACGAGCTGTGGAAGCAACTCGAGACCTCGGGCGGCCTGGCCATGCACATCGCCGGCGACTTCCCCGGTCTGGCGCTGGAGCTCTGGGCCATCCGGGCCTGACGCGGGCACCCTGCCGCCGGCCTCTCGCCCCCTGCCCGTGCCACACCGCCCCTCCGGCCTTGTCACCGACGACCTCGCGCCCCATCCTGTCCATGCCCATCCACCCCATCGAGCCGGGCCCTGACCCGGTGGCCCCCAGGGAGCTTTCAGCATGACCGACGAGACGCCGAAAGACCCCTTCGCCGCCTTCGAATCCGACCGCACCGTCATCAAGCCCAGCGCGGGGCGTGGCGCACGCGCGCCGACGGCTGCACCAGCACCCGCCGCAGCGGCGCCCGCCTCCCAGGGCGGCGGCGCTGCGGCGTCCGGGTGGGCACCGCCGCCACCTGTGCCGGTGCCCGATGCCGGCCTGCCCGAGCTGCCCGCCCACGCCAGCCTAAACCCGCTGGTGCAGGCTGCCGCGCCGCTGCTCATCGCGGCGCCGCGGCTGCGCGCCATGGTGCGCCACCCCAACCCGGCTGCCCTGCGTGCCTCGCTGGCCGATTCGGTCATCCGCTTCGAGGCCGCAGCACGCAGCCAGGGCCTGCCCAACGACCAGGTCATCGCCGCGCGTTATGTGCTGTGCACGCTGGTGGACGAGTGCGCCTCCAGCACGCCCTGGGGCGGCTCGGGCGCCTGGAGCTCGCAGAGCCTGCTGGTGCAGTTCCACAACGAGGGCTGGGGCGGTGAAAAAGTCTTCCAGCTGCTCACCCGCCTGGCCCAGGCGCCCGAGCAGCACCGCAACCTGCTGGAGCTGATCTGGGTGACGCTGTCCTTCGGCTTCGAGGGGCGCTACCGCGTCGCCGACAACGGCCGCGACCAGCTCATCAGCCTGCGCGAGCGCCTGGCGCAGATGCTCAAGAAGCTTTCCGGCCCGGCCGACGCCACGCTCTCGCCGCAGTGGCAGGGCGTGGTGGCGGCACCACAGCGCCTGCGCGACGGCATCCCCCTGTGGGTGGTGGCCAGCGTGGCCGCACTGCTGCTGGTGCTGGTCTTCGTGGTGCTGCGGCTCACGCTCAACATGCGCACCGACCTCACCTTCTCGGCCCTGCAGGCGCTGGATGCCCGTGCAGCCGTCGCGCCGCCGCCAGCCGTGCCCGCACCCCCCCCGCCGCCGGCGCCGCCGCGCCTGGCCCAGCTGCTCAAGGCCGACATCGACACCGGCGCGGTGCAGGTGCAGGACCTGGCCGACCGTTCCATCGTCACCCTGCGCGGCGACGCCCTGTTCGACCCGGGCAGCGCCGACCCGGTGGCGCGCAGCCATGCCCTGTTCGAGCACATTGCCGCAGCGCTCAACCAGCTGCCGGGCCAGGTGCAGGTGAGCGGGCATTCGGACAACCAGCCCATCCGCTCGCTGCGTTTCCCGTCCAACTGGCATCTCTCGAAGGAACGCGCCGAGAACGTGCGCAAGCTGCTCGCCACCACGGTCAAGCCCGAACGCCTGTCGTCCGAAAGCCGTGCCGACGCCGAGCCGGTGGCCGACAACGGCAGCCCGGAAGGCCGTGCGCGCAACCGCCGCGTCGAGATCACCCTGTTCGCCGCCACGCCCAACTGAAGCCCGGACCGCACGATGAAACGCTTAGTGCAATGGTTGTTGAGCCCGGTGGTGATGATCACCCTGGGCCTGCTGGCCCTCTCGGCCGTCATCTGGTGGATCGGCCCGCTGATCGCCATCGCCGGCTGGCCGCCGCTGGGCAATGTCTGGGCCCGCGTGGCGGTGCTGGTGCTGGTCTGGGGCTGCTGGCTGGGCCTGCAGATCGCCCGGGCCATGCGCCGGCGCCGCACCAATGCCGCCCTGCTGGCCGGCATGGGCGCCGGCCCCTCGGCCACCGACAAGGAGGCGCAGCTGCTGGCCGGGCGCTTCGCCGAGGCCGTCAAGCGCCTGCAGCAGGGCAGTGGCAAGTCCTCCCTGTTCGGCGGCGGGCAGTACCTCTACGAGCTGCCCTGGTACATGTTCGTCGGCGCGCCCGGCTCGGGCAAGACCACCGCGCTCATGCACGCCGGCCTGCAGTTCCTGCTCGGTGATGCCGAGAAGGGCGCCGGCAAGGGCGCCAGCCCGGGCGCCGTGCAGGGCGTGGGCGGCACGCGCAACTGCGAGTGGTGGTTCACCCGCGACGCCGTGCTGATCGACACCGCCGGCCGCTACGCCACGCAGGAGAGCGACCGCGAGGTCGACGCCAGCGCCTGGAACAACTTCCTCGCCCTGCTCAAGAAGACCCGGCCGCGCCAGCCCATCAACGGCGTGCTACTCACCGTCAACGTGCAGGACCTGCTGCAGCAGGGCGCGGTCGAGCGCCAGGCCCATGCCGCCCAGCTGCGCGCGCGCCTGCAGGAGCTGCAGGGCAAGCTCGGCGTGCGCGCGCCGGTCTACGTGCTGGTCACCAAGGCCGACCTCATCGGCGGCTTCAACGAGAGCTTCGAGACCTTCAACAAGGACGAGCGCGACCAGGTCTGGGGCTTCACCTTCCCGGCCGATGAGCAGCCTGGCGACGAGCCGCTGCGCGACTTCGCACCGCTCTACCAGGGCCTGCAGAAGCGTCTGGTCGAGCAGCTGGTCGACCGCATGGAGGCCGAGCGCGACGTCATCAAGCGCGCCGCGCTGTTCGCCTTCCCGCAGGAGTTCGCCGCACTGCAGGCGCCGCTGGGCGACTTCCTGCGCCAGGTCTGCTCGCGCGGCGGCTCGCTGGAGACCACGCCGCGGGTGCGCGGCGTGTACTTCACCAGCGGCACGCAGGAAGGCTCGCCCATCGACCGTGTCATGGGCGCGCTGGGCCGCTCCTTCGGCATCGACCCGCGCCGTGCCGGCACGCCGCCCGGCACCGGCAAGAGCTTCTTCCTGCACCGCCTGCTGCGCGACCTGGTGTTCGCCGAACGCGGCCTGGGTGTGGTCGACCCCAAGGCGATCCAGCGCCGCCGCCTCGTGCGCGCCGGCGTGGCCGCGGCCATCGGCGTGTGCAGTCTGGTCGTGCTGCTGGGCTGGGCGGTCAGCCGCGCCCGCAATGTCGACCATGCCGACCAGGTGGCCGAGCGGCTGCCGGGCGTGAGCCAGGCGGTGGCCGGCATCCCGCCCGCGGCCACGGCCGATGTGTCGCCGTTGCCGGCCGTGCTGGCCGGCGTGCGCGACATCGCGCGGCTCGACAGCTTCCCGATCGACTCGCCGCCCTTGCTCAACGGCCTGGGCCTGTACCAGGGCGAGAAGCTCGACGCCGCCGCCCGGCTGGCCTACCACCGCCTGCTCACCAAGGCGCTGATGCCGCGCGTGGCGCGCCGGCTGGAGGAGCGGCTGCGCGCCAGCAACCGCGACAACCTCGAGAACGCCTACGAGGCGCTCAAGACCTATCTCATGCTCTACCTGCCCGACCAGTTCGACGCGGCCACGCTGCGTGCCTGGGTCGCGGCCGACTGGGATCAGCAGTACGCCCGCATGGCGCCCGAGCAGCGCCAGCAGCTCGACGCCCACCTCGACGCCCTGCTGGCCCTGGGCCCGCCACGCACCCTGGCGGCACGCGACGAGACGCTGATCGCCAGCGTGCGCGAGATGCTCACCACCTTCCCGCTCGAATACCGTGTCTACAGCCGCCTGCGCCGCCAGTACCGCCCTGGCGAGCTGCCCGACTTCACCGTGGCCGGCGCCGCCGGGCCCAATGCTGCCCAGGTCTACGAGCGCGCCAGCGGCGAGCCGCTGACCAAGGGCATCCCGGCCCTGTACACCAAGGCGGGCTACGACAAGCTCATCCAGCCCGCGGTGCAGAAGGCCACCCTGCAGCTGGCGCGCGAGGAAAGCTGGGTGCTGGGCCTCAGGAGCGATCCGCAGCGGCTCAAGGAAGTCGCCACCGGCGGGCCGCTGATCGACAAGGTCAAGCGCCTGTACTTCGAGGACTACATCAAGGCCTGGGACAAGCTCATCGACGATGTGCGCCTGGTCAGGCTTGACGGCCTGGAGCGCAGTCTGGCCATCACCCGCCTGCTCGGCGGCGTCGACTCGCCGCTCGCCGCCTGGCTGCGCGGCATCACCGCCGAGACCCGCCTGGTGCCCCCGCCCGGCAAGCCCGGCGTGCTGGACAAGGTGGCGCAGCAGGCCCAGTCCGGCGCGGCCGCGCTGATGGGCGGAGCGCCGGCCGACGCCGGCGGCGGCGGCCCGATCGAGCGCATGGTGGACGACCACTTCGCCGCCATCCACCGCCAGGTGAGCGGCCAGCCGGCGCCCATCGAGGACACGCTCAAGCTCTTCGTCGAGGTCTACAACTACCTCGTCGCGGTGGACTCGGCCATCAAGTCCAAGTCGCCGCCGCCCTCGCCGGCGGCGCTGGACAAGGTCAAGGCGGCCGGTGGCCAGCTGCCGCCGGCGGCGGCCGGCGCCATCGCCCAGGTCACCAAGGCGGCCGGCAGCCAGGGCGGCGAGGCCGAGCGCGGCGGCCTGGCCACCGACCTCAAGCCCATCACCGAGAACTGCCAGCGCATCGTCGCCAACCGCTACCCCTTCGCCAGCGGCTCGCGCAACGACACGCCGCTGGAGGACTTCGGCCAGCTCTTCGGCGCCGGCGGCTCGCTCGATGACTTCTTTGCCAAGCGCCTGGCCCCGCTGGTCGACACCAGCGCGCCGGTGTGGGTCTACAAGCCCACCGCCGACGGCGGCAAGCCGGTGGCGGCTGCCGCGCTGGCCGACTTCCAGCGTGCCGCACGCATCCGCGACGTGTTCTTCCGCAGTGGCGGCAAGGCGCCCGGCATGCGCGTCGAGATGCGCGTGCTGGACATGGACCCGCTGCTCAAGGAGATCTCGCTCGACGTGGACGGCGTGGTCGGCAAGCTGGCCGTCGGTGCGCCGCCGGTGGCGGTGGCCTGGCCGAGCACGCGGCTGGCCTCGCAGATCCGCGTCTCCAGCCCCGTGCTGGCAGCGCCGGTGGCCTTCGACGGGCCCTGGGCGCTGTTCCGCCTGATGGACCACTTCGAGGTCCAGCCCTCCAGCGTTCCGGAGCGTTTCACCCTCGTGATGACCCTGGAAGGCAAGCGCGCCCGTGTCGAGGTGATCTCGGCCAGCGTGTTCAACCCCTTCCAGATGCGCGAGATCAAGACCTTCCGCTGCCCGGCGGCCCTGTGAGCAGCGCCGCCCGCGTGGTGCCCGGCTGGCACGGCAAGCTGCCTGCGCTGGGCGATTTCGCCTCGCGCCGGCTCGAGCCCGAATTCCTCGAGCCCTGGGACGACTGGCTGGCGCGCAGCCTGCTCGCCCTGCGCGAGTCCGATCCGCCTGGCTGGCTGGCTGCCTACCTGGCCAGTCCGAGCTGGCGCTTCCTGCTCTGCCCCGGCGCCATGCCCGGCACGGCCGGCCGGCAGGGCTGGGCCGGCGTGCTCATGCCCTCGGTCGACCGGGTGGGGCGCTACTTCCCGCTCACCATCGTGCGGCCCATCGGCGAGGGCC
>JBJOKY010000514.1:0-2953 GCA_046045865.1 Pseudomonadota bacterium
CCACCGCAGCGGCGCCGGCTGCGCCCCCCGCCGCAGCGGCCGCACCCGCCCCGGCACCGGCGCCCGCCGCCGAGGCTGCCGCACCGGCACCGGCGCCGGCCGCCACGGCCGACGGCAGCGCCGCACCGCTGCCCGCCGCCGCCCAGGCCGCCGTGCGCGCCGCCGCACCCCGGCCCGGCAGCGGACCGGAGGTGAACGCGTTCAACCGCCTGCTCAAGCCCATCGCGCGCTTCAACCGCCCGGCGGTCGAGTCCGGCATCCACGACCCGACCAACGACATGACGCTGCAGTTGCAGCCACCCCAGGTCGCCTTCGCCGAACTCGCCAAGAGCCCGGCCGGCAACCACGTCAACTGGGTCAAGTCGCTCGAGAGCAAGGCCATCAACCCGCGCTGGGACCGCCTGGACCCGAGCGCCGCAGCTGTCGTGATGGACCTCAACATCGTGCGCGAGGTCAAGGGCTCCATGCCCGACGTGGTCTACCCGCACAAGCAGCACACCGAGTGGCTGGACTGCTCCAACTGCCACCCGGCCATCTTCATCCCGCAGAAGGGCGCCAACCAGATCAGCATGGCCAGCATCCTGCTGGGCCAGAAGTGCGGCGTGTGCCACGGCAAGGTCGCCTTCCCGGTGAGCGAATGCCGGCTGTGCCACTCGCGCAAGAAGGCGCTGCCGGTGGCCGACGCGGCGCCCGCCAAGCCGTGATGGCCGGGCCGCGCCACCTCGGCCTGGCCGCCGCCAGCCTGCTGGCCGGCCTGGCCACGGCGCAGCCGGGCGCCGGCGGGGCCGCCGCGCCGGCTGCACCCGCCGCCTCGGCCGCCGGTACGCCCGCGCGTGCGGACGACGACGACGCCACGCGGCGCCAGATCGAGCAGAAGCTCCAGCTGGTCGCACGCATGATCGGCGACACCGCCAGCGTGCAGCGCATCCAGGCCAGCGGCAACACCCTGGCCCAGACCAACTACGAGGAGGCACGCGTGCACCATGCCGCGGCGGTCGACCTGCTCGGCCGCAACGACCTGGTCGCGGCGCGCCGCTCGGTCGACGACGCGCTGCGCCACATCGGCCTGGCGCGCCGCCTGGCGCCCGACGCGCCCACCAGGCAGGCCGCCGCGCGCCAGCGCCACGACCAGGTGCTGGCCAGCCTGGAGCGGCTGATGGCCGCCTGGCGCAGCCGTGCCCAGGTCGCCCCGCCCCAGCCGCAGGACGCCGACCGCCACACCCTGACCCAGGGCCTGATGGCCCGCGCCGCCCACCTGGCCGGCGAGAAGCGCTACGACGAGGCCACCGCGCTGCTGGGCCAGGCCGAGCGCCATGTGCTGGAAGGCATGAACAGCCTGATGCACGCCGCCACGCTGGACTACAGCGCCCGCCCCGCCAACCCGGCCGAGGAGCTGGAGCAGGAGCTGGCGCGCCAGCGCGGCCTGGCCGAGCTGGTGCCGCTGGCGCTGGCCGACCTCAAGCCGCGGCCCGAGGCGGTGGCGCTGATCGAGCGTTACGCCGAGACCGCCGCCACCCTGCGCGCCCAGGCCGTGCAGCAGCAGCAGGGCGGCGACATCGCCGCCGCCCTGGTGCTGGTGAAGAACGCCACGCTGTACGTGCAGCGCGCCCTGCAGACGGCCGGCCTGGTCGCGCCGCAAGCCACCGGAGAGACCCAATGAAGTTGTTCCAGCCCTCCCGCCACCCAGGCGCCGCCAGCGCCTCGCACGCAGGCCGCACCCGCACCCGCCGCACCACCACCCTGGCCGCGCTGGGCGCCGTGCTGCTCGCCCTGGGCGGCACGCCGGGCGCGGTGCAGGCCCAGACGCCGGCCACGGCCGCGGCCTCCGCCCCGTTGCCCGACCGCGGCCAGCTGGAGCGCCGGCTGCAGTCGGTCGGCACGCTGATCGAATCCTCGTCGGCGGCACGCCAGATCGAGAGCAGCGGCGTGGCCGACGCGCGCCAGCGCCGCGACAACGCGCGCCTGATCCACCGCGAGGCCGGCGCCGCCATCACGGCCGGCGACCTGGCCGGCGCCGCGCGCCTGCTCGACCAGGCCGCGCGCGAGATGATGAACGGCGCGCGCCTGGCCAAGCCCGAGCAGGTGCAGGGCGAAAAGACCCAGCGCGACTTCGACGCGCGCATGGAAAGCGCGCGCGCCCTGCTCACCGCCCAGCAGCGCATCACCGGCGAGAAGGCCGCCAGCGCCCCGGCCGGCAGCGCCCAGGCGAAGACGGCGCGCGAGGCGGCCGAAGCCACCAAGGCCATCGAGCGCCAGATCGCCGAGGCCCAGGCCCTGGCCGCCCAGGGCAAGGTGGCGCAGGCCCGCCCGGTGCTGGACCGCGCCTACCTGACCGCGCGCGTGTCGATCGAGAGCCTGCGCCGCGGCGACACCCTGGTGCGCTCGCTCAACTTCGCCAGCCCGCGCGAGGAATACGACTACGAGCTAGACCGCAACGAGACCCACGCCCTGCTGATCAGCGTGCTGCTGGCCGACCGCAAGGACGCCAGCGGCGCCATGCCGCCAGCCATGCAGACGCTGGTGGACAAGGCCGCCGGCCTGCGCACCGAGGCCGAGGCGCGGGCGCGCGCCGGCGACCACCCGGCGGCCATCAAGCTGCTGGAGGACGCCACGCGCGAGCTGGTGCGCGCCATCCGCGCCGGCGGCATCTACATCCCGGGCTAGGCACACGCATGGTGACAGCGCCGGCCCCCCCCGCCCAGCGCCCGACGGCCCGCCACGGCGGCCCGGGGCGGCGGCCCGGTGCGGGCCTGGCGGCGCTGCTGCTCGCCCTGCTGCTGGCGCCGCCGCCCGGGCTGGCCGCCGACCCGCCGCCTGTGCCGGTGCAGCCCAATGCCAACCACGTGCCGGCGCCGGGTCTCGTGCCGCAGCCGCTGGCCAGCCCGCCGCGCTGGATCCCCCTGGCCGCCGACGGCGTGCACGACCCGCGCGGCCCCGCCATCACGCAGCTGCA
>JBJOKY010000152.1:0-14768 GCA_046045865.1 Pseudomonadota bacterium
GGTTCGCCCAGGCCGTGAAGGCCGCGGTCGGCCTGCCCACCATCGCCGTGGGCCTGATCACCGAGGCCGGGCAGGCCCAGGCCATCGTCGCCGACGCCCAGGCCGACGCCGTGGCCATCGCCCGCGCGATGCTCTACGACCCGCGCTGGCCCTGGCACGCCGCGGCCCGCCTGGGTGCGCAGGTGACGGTGCCGCCTCAGTACTGGCGCTGCCAGCCGCGCGAACTGCACAACCTGTTCGCCGGCGCCGCCTTCGGCCAGCGCTGACGCGCCTGGCACCAGCGGCGGCGCCTGCCGCTCAGTGCGCCGCGTCCGCCGCGTCCGTCGGTGATGCCCGGGCGCCGGCCGGCATGCGGCCCGGCCGGGTCGAGAACCAGATGGTCACGATCAGCGCCAGGAAGCAGTACGCCGAGCCCAGGAAGATGTCGTCCGCCGCGCGCGTGTAGGCCTGCTGGTCGATCAGCCGCTCGATCGAGGCCAGCGCCTGCGCCGCGTCCAGCCCGCCGGCCTGCAGCGCGACCAGGTTCTGCGCCAGCGGCGAGCCGGGCCGGCCCAGCGTCTCGACCAGGTGGGCGTGGTGCAGCACGGCGCGGCTTTCCCACAGCGTGGTGGTGATCGAGGTGCCCATGGCCCCGGCGCAGATGCGCACGAAGTTGGACAGCCCGGCCGCCGCCGGGATGCGCTCGGGCGGCAGGCCGCTCATGGTGATGGTGGTGAGCGGGATGAAGAAGAAGGCCATCGCTGCGCCCTGCGCCAGGGTGGGCAGCATGATGTGGATGAAATCGGTCTGGGTGGTGAACTGCGAGCGCGCCCACAGCACGCCGGCAAAACCGACGAAGGCGCAGCTGGCCATCACGCGCGGATCCCAGCGCGCCACCTGGCGCCCCACCAGCGGCGTGAGCAGGATGGCGAACACCCCCACCGGCGCCAGCGCGAAGCCGGCAGAGGTGGCCGTGTAGCCCATCCACTGCTGCAGCCACAGCGGCAGCAGCACCACGTTGCCGAAGAACAGCCCGTAGGCGATCGACAGCGACGCCGCGCCGAAGGCGAAGTTGCGCCGCCTGAGCAGGCGCAGGTCGACCACCGGGTGCGCGTCGGTCAGCTCCCAGGCCAGGAAGACGGCGAAGGCCACCACCGCCGTCACCGCCAGGGTGACGATGGTGTCCGAGGCGAACCAGTCCAGCTCCTTGCCCTTGTCGAGCATGAGCTGCAGCGCGCCCACCCACAGCACCAGCAGCACCAGGCCGATGCGGTTGATGGGCAGCTTGCGCACCGGCGTCTCGCGCTCGCGGTAGATCGCCCACGTCACCGCCGCCGCGCCCAGGCCGACCGGGATGTTGATGTAGAAGATCCAGGGCCAGTGGATGTGGTCGGTGATCCAGCCGCCCAGCAGCGGCCCGGCCACCGGCGCCACCAGCGTGGTCATGCCCCACAGCGCCAGCGCCAGGCCGGCCTTCTCGCGCGGGTAGCTGGCCAGCAGCAGGGTCTGCGACAGCGGGATCATGGGCCCGGCCACCAGCCCCTGCAGCACGCGCAGGGCCACCAGCCACTCCAGGCTGGGCGCCAGCCCGCACAGCCACGAGGCCAGCACGAACAGCAGCACGCTGGTGGTGAACAGCCGCACCGCACCCAGGCGCTGGGTCAGCCAGCCGGTCAGCGGCACGCTGATGGCGTTGGCCACGCCGAAGCTGGTGATCACCCAGGTGCCCTGGCTGGGGCTCACGCCCAGGTCGCCCGCGATGGCCGGCAGCGACACGTTGGCGATGGACGAGTCCAGCACGTTCATGAAGGTCGCCAGCGACAGCGACAGCGTGCCCAGCAGCAGGGCCGGGCCGTGCAGCGGGGCTGGCGGCGGCGGCGTGGCGCCGCTCATCGCCCGCCGTCGGCTGCGGGTTGCACCCCTGGAGCCAGTTGCGCCAGGGCGGGCGCCACGTCAGGCGCGCGCGTCACGGGCACGCTGTCCTGCGGCCGGACCGGGCGGAAGGGCACGGTCGGCCGCGTCGGGCGGCCCAGGTTGGCGCTGATGATGCGCTGCACATGCAGGTCGGCCAGGCGCAGCTGGGTGTCGTACAGGTCGGTCTGCGCCAGCGGGCGCTCGCGCGGCGCGTCGGCCAGGCGCTTGCCGTCCTGCCGGCTCACGTCCACGCTGACCTGCATGGACAGGCCCACGCGCAGCGGGTGCGCGATCAGCTCGCGCGCGTCGAGCTCGATGCGCACCGGCACGCGCTGCACCACCTTGATCCAGTTGCCGGTGGCGTTCTGCGCCGGCAGCAGCGCGAAGGCCGCACCCGTGCCCGCGCCCAGGCCGGCCACCTTGCCGTGGAACACCACGTCCTGGCCGTACACGTCGGCGTGCAGCGTGGCGGGCTGGCCGATGCGCAGGCGCGCCAGCTGGCCTTCCTTGAAGTTGGCGTCGACCCAGGCCTCGCGCAGCGCCACCAGGCCCAGCAGCGGTGCACCCGGCGCCACGCGCTGACCCAGCTGCACGCTGCGCCGCACCACGTGGGCGTCGATGGGCGCCAGCACCTCGGCCCGCCTGAGCGCCAGCCAGGCCTCGCGCACCCGCGCCGCCGCGCCCTGCACCTGCGGGTGCTGGGGCACCGAGCTGCCTTCGGTCAGGGTCTGGCTGGCCAGGAACTGCTCGCGCGCGGTCTGCACCGCCGCCTCGGCCGCGGCCAGCGCGCTGCGTGCGCGTGCCAGCTCGGCGCGAGCGTGTTCGGCTTCCTCGCGGCCCACGGCACCGCTGGGCACCAGCGGTTCGCGGCGCTTCCAGTCGTCGTTCGCCCGCGCCAGGTCGGCCTGGGCGCGCGCCAGCTCGGCGTCGCGCTGGCCCACCTGCGACTTCAGTGCGGCGTTGCCGGTGTAGAGCTGGCGCACCTCGCGCACGGTCTGCG
Organism: Pseudomonadota bacterium; assembly: GCA_046045865.1. Taxonomy (GTDB): domain Bacteria; phylum Pseudomonadota; class Gammaproteobacteria; order Burkholderiales; family Burkholderiaceae_C; genus Sphaerotilus. The sequence continues at coordinate 2,894 of JBJOKY010000152.1, forward strand.
CCAGGCGTGCCTCGGCCTGCTCCAGCGCGATGCGCGCGTCGGCCGGGTCGAGCTTGACCAGCACCTGGCCGGCCCTGACGTAGTCGTTGTCGTCCGCCGCCACGCTCACCACCGTGCCGCCGTTGACGGCGCTGATCTGCACCACGTTGGCCTGCACGTAGGCGTTGTCGGTCGATTCGGCCTGGGCGTGCAGCACGCCCCAGGCCCACCAGCCCGCACCGCCCAGGGCGCACAGCAGGGTGATGCCGAGCAGTGCCGTGCGCCGACGCGCCGCGGCCGTGCCGCCCGGCTGAGCAGCATCACCCGGTCCGCCGGCGGTTGCAGCGCCGACGCTGGCAGCACGCGGCGCGACGGCAGGTGCGGGGGGGCTGGGCGGAGCCACGGTCTCGGGCGGCTGACGGTCGTCTGGGCTCATGGGGTGGGCACCGTGTGGGTTGTGCTGTGTGTCGTCATGCAGTGCCCGGCCGGGCCGGGCGGGGACATCGGGGTGGTCGGCGCCGGGCTGCGCGTCGTCGTCGTCATCGGGCCGACAGTGCCGGCGTGGCGCCGTCCCAGCCACCGCCCAGCGCGTGCATGAGCTGCACCTGGGCGTCCAGCGCACGGGCGCGCAGCTCGGCAGCCTGGCGCGCCTGGGCCAGGCGCAGGTCGTCGGCGGCCAGCACCTGCAGATAGCCGCTCAGCCCGGCGTCGTAGCGCGCGCGCGCGATGCGCCAGGCCTCGTCGACCTGGACCTGGGTGCGGGCCTGCTGGTCGATCTGGCCGGCCAGCGAGGCGCGCAGCGCCAGCGCGTCGGCCGCGCCGCGGGCGGCGTCGACCAGCGCGGCGTTGTAGGCTGCCACGGCGGCGTCGACCTCGGCCGCGCGGCTGCCCAGCTCGGCCTGCAGCCGCGGGGCGTCGAACAGCGGCAGGCGCAGCGCCGGGCCGGCGCCGTAGGTGCGGCTGCCGATGTCGACCAGCTTGTCCAGCCCGAGCGCGCTCAGGCCGGCGAAGACGTTCAGGTTCAGGTCGGGATAGAAACGGGCACGCGCCAGCGCCACGCCGTGGCTGGCGGCCTGGACACGCTCGCGCGCCGCCACCAGGTCGGCACGCCGGCCCAGCAGGTCGGCGCCGAGCAGCGGGCCGCCCGCAGCGCCGCCCTCGCCTGCCGGCACCGCCGCCAGCTGCAGCTCGGCCAGCGTGGGCGCCTGGCCGTGCAGCGCCTGCGGCGCCTGGGCGCTCAACGCGGCCAGCTGGTGGCGCAGCAGGGTCTGGCGTTCGGCCACGGCCAGCAGCTGGCCCTGCACCTCGGTCACGCGGGCCGCGGCCAGCGCCACCTCGGCCTGGGTGTCCAGGCCGGCGCGGGCGCGTTCGCGCGTCAGGGCTGCAATGGTCTCGCGCTGGGCCAGGGTCTGGCGCGTGATCTCGCCGGTGCTGCCAGCCTGGGCCAGGGCGATGTAGCTGCGCGCCACCTCGGCCGCCAGCAGGGTGCGCGCGGCCGCGATGTCGGCCAGCGCGGCGCGTTCCTGGCCCAGGGCCTGGGCCAGCGCAGTGCCGTGGCGGCCCCAGAAATCCAGCTCCCAGCCGGCGTTCAGGCGCAGGTCGGCGGTGGTCTGCCACGTACCCGCCACGGATGGCGGCACCAGGCCGTGGCTGCTGTAGCGCTGCAGCGTGGCGTCGGCGCCCAGGCCCAGCTGCAGCTCGCCGGCGCTGCCGGCCAGCCGGCTGTGCACGCGCGCCTGCGCCAGCCGCGCGGCGGCCAGCTGCAGGCGCGGCTGTTCGGCCAGCGCACGTTCGACCAGCGCGTCCAGCCGCGCGTCGCCCAGCGCGCGCCACCAGGCGGGCGCCACCGCGGGCCGGGTGGTGCCGGTACCGGGATCGGTGTCCAGCCCCACGGCCGCGGCGGTCAACGTGGGCAGCGGTGCGGGCACGGGCGCCGGCTGGGCGCAGCCGGCCAGCAGCAAGGCTGCGGCCGTGACGGCAGTGGCCGCTGCGGCACGCGCCGCCTGGAAGTAGAAGTCCATCGTGGTCCAGCAGCCGCGGGGGATCCGGGCAAACCATGAGTTTCGCAGTTTGCCGCGCGGCGTTTGCAACCGTTCGAAGACACCCGTCCGCGCGCAGCCACCGCCCTCCATGTCCGCCAGCAGCAGCCGTCTCCCCTCGTCGTCCCCCTTGGCCGGCGCAGCCGCCGCCCCAGGCACCGCAGGCAGCCTGGCCAGCCGACCCGGCGCCGGCAGCACCCAGCCCGCCAGGGCGCCGGTCGGCTCGCTGGCCGGGCTGGCGCCCTTCGTGCGGCCCTACCGCGGGCGCATCGTGCTGGCGCTGGTCTTCCTGGTGATGGCCGCACTCACCACCCTGGCCATGCCCATGGCACTGCGCGGGCTGATCGACGCCGGCTTCGTCTCGGCCGACCCCGGCCAGCGCGTCATGCAGCTGCGCGAGCACTTCCTCGCCCTGTTCGGCGTGGGCGTGGCGCTGGGCGTGTTCTCGGCCCTGCGCTTCTATTTCGTCACCTGGCTGGGCGAACGCATCACTGCCGACCTGCGCAGCGCCGTGTATGCCCACGTGCTGCGCCAGAGCCCGCAGTTCTTCGAGACCACCGCCACCGGCGAGGTGCTCTCGCGCCTGACCACCGACACCACGCTGGTGCAGACCGTCGTCGGCTCCAGCCTGTCGCTGGGCTTGCGCAACAGCGTGATGGGCATCGGCGCCATCGTCATGCTCATCCTCACCAACCCCTGGGTGATGGCGCAGGTGCTGGGCATCCTGGTGCTGGTGGTCGCCCCCTCGATCTACTTCGGCCGCCGGGTGCGCAAGCTCTCGCGCGCCAGCCAGGACCGCATCGCCGACACCAGCGCCATCGCCGCCGAGGTGCTCAACGCCATCCCCATCGTGCAGGGCAACGTGCAGGAACAGCGCGAGGCCAGGCGCTATCTCGACGCCGCCGAGGCTGCCTTCGACGTCGCCCGCAAGCGCACCCGCACGCGCGCCGCGCTGGTGGCCTTCATCATCAGCGCCACCATGGGCGCGCTGCTGTGGGGCCTGTACCAGGGCACGCAGGCCGTGATCGCCGGCCAGGTGAGCGCCGGCCACCTGGGCCAGACGGTGGTCTACGTCATCCTGCTGGTCGGCTCGGTGGCGGTGCTGAGCGAGGTCTGGGGCGACATGCTGCGCGCCGCCGGCGCCACCGAGCGGCTGATGGAGCTGCTGGCCAGCGTGTCGCCGGTCGCCGAGCCGGCCCGGCCGGTCGCGCTGCCGCCCACCGTGCCGGGGCGCGGCTCGGCGCTGGCCTTCGACAACGTGTTGTTCCACTACCCCTCGCGCCCGCGCCTGGCGGCGCTGCAGGGCTTCAGCCTGGCCGTGCAGCCGGGCGAGACGGTGGCCATCGTCGGCCCCAGCGGCGCGGGCAAGAGCACGGTGTTCCAGCTGCTGCTGCGTTTCTATGACGCGCAGGCCGGGCGCATCCTGCTCGACGGCGTGGCCGTGCCCGACGTCGCCCTGGCCGAGCTGCGCGGGCGCATCGGCCTGGTGCCGCAGGACAGCACCATCTTCTCCACCAGCGCGCTGGACAACATCCGCTACGCCCGCCCCGACGCCAGCGAGGCCGAGGTCATCGCCGCCGCCCGCGCCGCCCACGCGCACGACTTCATCATGGCCCTGCCCGAGGGCTACGCCAGCTTCCTGGGCGAACGCGGCGTGCGCCTGTCGGGCGGCCAGCGCCAGCGCATCGCCATCGCACGCGCCATGCTCAAGAACCCGCCCATCCTGCTGCTGGACGAAGCCACCAGCGCCCTGGATGCCGAAAGCGAACGCATGGTGCAGGCCGCGCTGGAAGCGGCCATGCGCAACCGCACCACCCTGGTCATCGCGCACCGCCTGGCCACGGTGCAGAAGGCCGACCGCATCGTCGTGCTGGACGCCGGCCACATCGTCGAGCAGGGCAGCCACGCCGAACTGCTGGCACAGGGCGGCCTGTACGCCCGGCTGGCGGCGATGCAGTTCAATCTGGAAACCGAAGACACCCCTGCGCACACGATCCGCCAGATCACGGGCTCGACGCCCGCCGGCGCCCAGGCCTAGACTTTTCCATCACCCCCAGAACCCCGCGAGCGCCGGCATGAAACAGTACCTCGACCTCGTCCGCACCGTGCTCGACCAGGGCAGCTGGCAGGACAACCGCACCGGCGTGCGCACCGTCAGCCTGCCCGGCCTGGCGATGCGCTTCGACCTGCAGGCGGGATTCCCGGCCATCACCACCAAGAAGCTGGCCTTCAAGAGCGCCATCGGCGAACTGGTGGGCTTCCTGCGCGGCAGCCGCAACGCGGCCGAGTTCCGCGCCCTGGGCTCCAAGGTCTGGGACGCCAACGCCAACGACAACGTCAGCTGGCTGGCCAACCCATTCCGCGAAGGCCAGGACGACCTCGGCCCGGTCTACGGCGCCCAGTGGCGCGCCTGGCCGGCCTACAAGCTGCTGCGCCAGGACAAGCCGGCGCAGATCGAGGCCGCGCTGAGCTACGGCTACATCGAGATCGCCCGCTTCGCCGACGACCAGGGCCGCCCCAGCGTGCTGCTCTACAAGGCCGTCGACCAGCTGCGCCGCTGCCTGGACACCATCATCGAGCGCCCCAGCGACCGCCGCATCCTGTTCCACGGCTGGAACTGGGCCCAGCTCGACGAGATGGCCCTGCCGCCCTGCCACCTGCTGTATCAGTTCCTGCCCAACCCGACGGCCAGGGAAATCAGCCTGGCGCTGTACATCCGCAGCAACGACCTGGGCCTGGGCGCGCCCTTCAACCTGGCCGAAGGCGCCGCGCTGCTGCACCTGGTCGGCCGCCTGACGGGCTACACGCCGCGCTGGTTCAGCTATTTCATCGGCGACGCCCACATCTACGAAAACCACCTGCCCATGCTCAAGGAGCAGCTGCGCCGCGAACCGCACCGCCCGCCGATCCTTCAGATCGACGAACGCGTGCCCGATTTCGCGCGCACCGGCCAATACGAACCGGAGTGGCTGGAAAAGATCGAGCCGAAGGATTTCCAGCTGATCGATTATTTCCATCATGCGCCGTTGACGGCGCCGATGGCGGTGTAGCAAGCGTCGGCCAGGAATTAAATAATTAATTAGCACGCTTACCAAATATCAAGCAGCATGATTATCCCTGAGAAATAATTTTACTCAGAAATTAACAATTACGACAAACAACCCAAAGGCAGATGCGTCGTGAGGAAAATCTCTGAAATTCTCCAGAATGAAAAATCAGAAGGGCAGCTATTACTCCACTTTTTCCTCGCCGACGAATCTCACGATATAGACGCACTAATTCTACATTCGTGCCAAGGCGAAATAATAAGACTTATCAAGGAGGTCTCCAAAACACTAGGCCTCGACGTAGGCATTGAAATACGCGCATACGGCGAAGGCGGCATTGAGACCTACCTAAAGTTTATTGGCGCCCATAGTCAAGCATTAGCACTTATCGGAGCCGCTATTACCGCAATTTGCTCCGGAGTAACTTGGTGGTCATATCAAAGCGCCTTGCTACAGCAGCAAATCGATCAAAACAATTTTACAATTCAGCGAGACAAACGACTAGCAGAACAACAAATCGAGCAAAATGAAATAAATCTACGGCGTGCGCGAATTGAGTTAAGAAAACTCGAGCAAGAAGAACACACCAGCATCGAAAAAGCACCATCCACATCTTCAACACAATCACTCCCACTCCAATCAGCACCAGTCCTTGCCGACATCGTTCCCGGACTGCTTAGCAACAGCCGAATACTTAAGATTAGATCTCAGTTTTACGACCACCTCATCGCATATGAAAAAGTGACCGCCGTTGGATTTGCGCCAAAGCACAAACCCATCGAAAATGAGCAAAAAATAGTCCCCCGCGCCCGCTTTAGTGACTACACAATCGGTCACATCGAAATCGAACCAAAGATAGTTCCCGCAGCAGAAATTGAAATTGTCGCGCCAATACTTATTCGCAGTCACACCAAATGGCGCGGCATCTACGAAAAACGCAGCATTAGTTTTGAGATTTCTGACAATTCCTTCATATCGCAAGTAACAAGCAAAGCCGTAACATTTCAAAGCGGATCAACGCTTATCTGCGAGATGGAAGTTCACTTCAAAGAAACCGATGCCGGAGAGATCATTCCGCATGAATACATAGTCAAGCATGTAATCAAACACTACAACAAAATCCACGCACATATTCAAAAATCAAAAGTCAGTAAATCGGCCACACAATCGGCAGTCAAAACAGAAAATCAACGTCAGTTGCAACTCAAACTTTCTTCATAGTAAAACTTTTCAATTAATCAAATGCTCATCGCCCAACTCTCCGACCTGCACATCCGTCCGCGCGGAAAGTTGTACAAGGGCGTGGTGGATTCAAATCGTCTGGCGGCCGAGGCGATCGAGCATGTTTTGCGACTGGACCGGCGCCCGGATCTGGTGGTGCTGAGTGGTGACCTGACGGAAAAGGGCCATCCGGACGAATATGCGATGGCGCTGGAACTGCTGGGCGGCTTGTCGATGCCCTGGCTGGTGATGCCGGGCAATCATGATGAACGCGAGAATTTCCGGGCGACATTCGCCGGGCGCGGCCATGCCTATCTGCCGGCCAGCGGGCCGCTGCACTACGTGGTGGACGAATACCCGGTGCGGATTGTCGCGCTGGATTCCTGCCCGCCGGGCCAGCACCACGGGCATATCGACGCCGCCGGGCTGGACTGGTTGCAGGCGACGCTGGCGGAGCAGCCGCTCAAACCCACGCTGGTGCTGTTGCACCACCCGCCGTTCATGAGCGGCATCGGGTATCTGGACGACTACCGATACATCGATGCCGAACCGCTGGCCGCCGTGATCCGCGGCTACTCGAATATCGAGGCGGTGTTGTGCGGCCACGTGCACCGCGCCATGGTGAAGCGCTGGGCCGGCACGGTCGTGATGGCCTGCCCGAGCACGGCGACGGAGATTGCGCTGCGGCTCGAACCGGGCGCGTCGCCACAGTCGTTTCTCGGCCCGACGGCATGTCTGCTGCATCTCTGGCACCCCGACCATGGCGTGGTGAGCCACACCAGCTATATTGGCCAGTATCCCGGGCCCTACCCCTTCTTCTGACGGCCTGCCCGCCAGGGGTGACGGGGGCCACGTCCAATCAACACAATCCCATGGCCATGTCCAGATCGCCGCAAGACCCCGTGCAACGCCAGCTCGATGCCTACAACGCGCACGACCTCGCGGGTTTCCTGGCCGAATACGCCGACGACGTGCAGGTATTTCGCCCGCCCGCGGCCGACCCCATCTTGGCGGGCAAGCAGGCGGTGGGCGAGCATTACGCCAGGAATCGTTTCAATCTGCCCGACCTGCATGCCCGGCTGGTGAACCGCATGGTTGCCGGCAACACGGTGGTGGACCATGAGGAAATCACCGGCCTGCCCGGCGAAACCCTGCGCACGGCGATCGCGGTGTATCAGGTCGACGACAGCAGCGGGCGCATCAACAAGGTGTGGTTCTTCTAGCCACACCTGTCCACGGCCAACCAGGGACACAGCCCCATGTCTGCCTCCATGCCTTTGCACCTGCCCGACGCGGTGCTGGACTTCTGGTTCGACGATATCGACCCCAAGCTGTGGTTCGCTAAGTCGGACGACTTCGACCGCCTGATCGAGACCCGCTTCGGCGCCACCCATGCCGCGGCAGAACGCTGCGAACTGGCGCATTGGCGTGATACCGCCACCGGCCGGCTGGCGGAAATCATCGTGCTCGACCAGTTCTCGCGCAACATCTGGCGCGATACCCCGCGCGCCTTTGCAAGCGACCCGCTCGCCCTGGCGCTGGCGCAGACGGCCGTGGCGACGGGTGCCGACCGGCAGTTCGACGCCACGCGCCAGGCATTTCTCTACATGCCCTACATGCACAGCGAATCGGCGCTGATCCATGCCACGGCCGTGCAGCTGTTCAGTGCGCCGGGGCTGGAAAACAATCTGACCTTCGAATTGCGGCACCAGGCCATCATCGAGCGCTTCGGGCATTATCCGCATCGCAACCGGATACTCGGGCGCACATCCACGCCCGAAGAGGTCGAATTCCTGAAGACGCCAGGGTCGGGTTTCTAGGGCCGGGTCACCGCATCAAGTCGCCCCGCCAGATCCAGCGGATTCCGGTCACCCAGCGTCATCAACATCATCATCATGGCCAGAGATGTTTACCCGGTGATGAGCCTGAGCCGCTATCGCGAGCTGCTGGCCCACGCCCCGCTGCCGACCGAGGCGCAGATGGTCGCCTTTGCGGCGTTCGTCAGCACATCGCACAGCTGGTACAAGCACCTGCCGCTGGTGCCGCCGGGTGTGCCCTTCCAGTTCCATCTGGACCCCCGCGCCGGCATGCAATGGGTGCAGCATCCGGACGGGTCGATCGAGGTGGCGCACCGGCGTGAGCAGGGGTTTCATTACTCGTGGATCCCGACCGACGAATACCGCAAACGGTTCGGCCTGCTGACCTACAGCCGCGGCGGCATCGGCACCAGCGTGTCGATGCGCTCGCCCGAGGGCATCAGCCTGATCGCGTCCGACGACGCGCCGCTGATACCCGATGTCGCCGCCGCCAGCCTGCCGCAGATACCCGTCGAGGTGGCGCAGGCGGGGCGCGCCCATGTCAGCGGCATCGTCCACCACCACACGATGTTCCAGTTGCTGCTGCGCGAACTATCGTATTTCCAGCAGGTGGACTGGCCCGCCGAAAGCGGTGGTGACGCGGCGCTGCGCCAAATCACCGAACGTTGCCAGGCCTTGTGGGACAACCCCGACTGCACGGTCCGGCTGCGGCATCCCGACCCGCGGCTGCGGGGCAACTCGCATCTGTACGGGGTCGACTTCCCCCTGCATGAACTGCTCGAACCCGAACGCCAGCGCCAGCGCCGCGGCATGGTGGCGGCCATGCAGCGCGTGGTGGCGCTGCTGGCCGCCACGAAGTGACGGCTAGGAATAGGCTGCCCACCCCGCCAAATAAGATCCGATCAGCAAACACCATGACATCTCGCCCCAAGCCCAGCACCGTCGTCTTCGCGAAAGACATCGTCCGGCTGGCTGATTTCTATGCCCAGGTCATCGGCATGACCGTGGTGCACAGCGACCGGGATCATGTCGTGCTGGATGAGGAGGGTTTCCAGCTGGTGATCCACGGCATACCGGCGCAGATTGCCGAACAGATCGTGATCACTGTGCCACCCGCGCTGCGGGAGGACATGCCGATCAAGTTCTGCCTGCCCGTGCAGAGCATCCAGGCCGCGCGAGACAAGGCGCACGAACTCGGCGGCGCCGTCCTGCCCGCGGACCGGGCATGGATCGCCCGGGGGTTTCGCGCCTGTGATGGCCATGACCCCGAGGGCAATATCTTCCAGGTGCGGGAGCCCGCGGCGTGACCCGGCATGACCGTGCGCGCCACCTGCCGAGGCCCGCGTGAATATCGATATCCAGCCCTGGGAGACCCGGCTGCTCGACGACCTCGTGCTGATGTGGCGCGCGAGTTTCCTGCACGGCGTGGGCGTGCGCGACCCGCACACCATCCAGGAGCAGCGCGAGTTTTTTATGGAGCAGTTGCTGCCCGATCACGAGTTGCGTGTGGCCATGGCGGGTGACACGCTGGTGGGTTTCGTGGCGGCCACGCAGGAGTCGGTGTCGCAGTTGTACGTGCGCGTGGGCTGGCATCGCCAGGGTATCGGCACGCAATTGCTGGACTGGGCCAAGGCGCAATCAGGCGGGCAGTTGTGGCTGTATGCCTTCCAGCGCAACACGGTGGCCTGCGCGTTCTATGAACGGCACGGCTTCGTGGCGGTGGCGCGGGGTGTCGAGCCGACGTGGCAGCTCGACGACGTGAAGTACGCGTGGGCGGCTGACGGCGCCAAGGGCGGAGCCGCAAAATCGGCCGGATGTCGGTGATGACTGCCATACCAGACTTACCCGCCGCAACCCCTCGCCATCGTCACGAGTGCACGCCGCATGCCTGGTGGCTGCTGATGCTGATGCTGCTGGCGCCGGCCCTGGCGCAGGCGCAGACGGCGCAGCAGGTGGTGCAGCGCACCCGGGCGGCGGTGGTGGGCATCGCGGTCACGCCGGCGGCGGGTGATGCGGGCCAGGCCGAGGCCCCGGCCGGGCGGCCGCGCGACTCGGCCGACGACGCGCCGGGCGGCAGCTCGACGGTGACGACCGCGGGTCAGGTGGTCGGCTCGGGCACCCTGGTGTCGGCCGACGGGCTGATCGTGACGGCCGCGTCGCTGTTCGAGCGGGCGGGCGACATCCTGGTGACACTGGACGACGGCAGCCGCCTGCCGGCCACGCTGGTGGGCGCGGACAACCGCAGCAACATCGCCTTGCTGCGCATCGCGCGCAGCGGGTTGGCCTTCCTCAGGCCGGCCGCGGAACTGAGCCCGGCCACCGGCGCACGCGTGCTGGCCCTGGGGCGCGGCACGCTGGAGCCCGACAGCTTCGTCACGGTGACGGACGGCCTGCTCAGCGCGGTGTTCCCGGCCTCGGGCAACTACGCGCCCATCCTGCAGGCGACAGCCCAGACCCTGCCCAGCATGGGCGGCGGGCCGCTGCTGCTGGAGTCGACCGGCGAATTCGTCGGCATCAACAGCCAGCGGGTGGTCTCGCGCTCGGGCGGCTATTCGTTGACGTTCGCCACGCCGGTCTCGATCTACCCGCGCATCGCCGGTGACCTGCTGCGCGTGGGCCGGGTGGAGCGCGCCGTGCTGGGCGTGTCGGCCGCCGCGGTGACCGAGGAGATGCGCGCCACGCTGGGCCTGCCCCGGCGCGAAGGTGTGCTGCTGACGACGGTACGCCCGCACAGCGCGGCCGAACGCGCCGGGCTGGAACGCGGCGACATCGTGCTGACGGTGAACGGCCGCACCGTGGCCGCGATGGGCGACCTGTTCGGCGCGGTCGACGCCGCGCCGGTGGGCACGACGCACACGATCACCTACGTCCACCTGGGCAAGATCCTGACGACCCAGGCCACGTCGGAGCTGGCGCCGCACCGCTGAACGACCGGGCCGCCGCCTGATGGCCTGACCACGACCACGACCGAGCGAGGTTCCACCATGCACCCCGACGCCGACGCCCCCGCCGCCGAGATGGCGCCCCTGCCGCCCGTGCCCGTGCTGATCACCCGGCTGCGCGAGCGCGGCTACGAATTGCCGCCCGGGCCGGTGCGGGCGGACGGCTTTGGCGATACGCCGGCGCTGTCGCGCGAGTTGCTGGACCTGATCCGCCACGGCGACAAGCGCGGCGGCACCGGCCTGCTGTGGGGCATGCAGGCGCGCGGCGAGGCGCTGCCGGTGGTGGGCGACATCGAGATCGTGGTCGACCACCGGGGCGAGCCGGCCCTGGTGACCCGCATCACGCACGTCGAGGTGCTGCCCTTCAACGAGGTGACGGCCGAGTTCGCCGCCAGCGAAGGTGAAGGCGACCGCACGCTGGCCACCTGGCGGCGCGACCACTGGGCCTACTTCGGGCGCGAGTGCGCGCAGATCGGCCGCGTGCCGGACGAGGCCATGCCCTGCGTGTGCAGCAATTTCGAGCTGCTGCACGTATGCACCTGAACACGGCCGAGTGCGGCTGACTGCGCCCGGACCCGGTCGGCTCCGGTCGGCTCCGGTCGGCTCCAGGGCTGGCCAGGGTGGCTGCTGGATCAAGCCGCGCCACGGCTGGTGTTTGCCGCCGGGAACGTTTGCGTCACACTGGCGCGGGCGGATACAAATATCCACATTGCCTGCACTCGCCGCCCGACACCGCCAGCTGCCGACCATGCCGATCCGACATCTGACCAGCGACGCCGACGCCCAGGCGCGCGGTTACGTGGGGCCCGACCACCAGCGCCGGCGCGAGG
>JBJOKY010000515.1:0-2942 GCA_046045865.1 Pseudomonadota bacterium
AGCTAACCCATTGATTTCTATGGTCGGGGTGGCGGGATTCGAACTCGCGACCCCTTGCACCCCATGCAAGTGCGCTACCAGGCTGCGCTACACCCCGACTGAGACCGCAAGTATAACAACAAATCAGTGGTCTGCGCTAGTGTCCAGAAGCTCTCTGACAAGTAGCAGCTCCTGCCTGATGAGCGCGGCACTGGCCAGAAGACCGGTCGAATGCGCTGCAGCCGAACCTTGCACCTTGGTGGGCGCAGCGACTGGATGCAGGTGCGGTTGATCGGGCTGTACCACAGGCACCGCTTCACTGGCGGCACGGCTCCACTCGGCCATGATCGTCTGGGCCTGCGCGTCGGACGACGGATGTGGCATTACGGCATCATGCCCATCGACGATGTCGTCGCCGGCAGTACGCGCGTGGTCGACCTCGGCCTGCCTCATGTCTTCGTCGACGAGATCGATCATCTCGCCCGCCATCAAGGCAGAACCACTTTCGAGCAGACGATTGCGCGCCCCGCTGATGGTGAAACCCTGCTCGTAGAGCAGGTCGCGGATGCGGCGAATGAGCAGCACCTCATGGTGCTGGTAGTAGCGGCGGTTGCCGCGGCGCTTCATGGGGCGGAGCTGCGTGAACTCCTGTTCCCAGTAGCGCAGGACATAAGGTTTGACCCCGCACAGCTCGCTCACCTCACCGATCGTGAAGTAACGTTTCGGTGGGATGGCCGGTAGGGCGTTTTCCATTGCAAATCAATGGGATCGAGCTGCAAAGCTAGACTTTACTCGAAGTCACCCTCCGCAGGCCGCTCACCTTGGACGACGGCCTTGAGTTTGTGGCTGGCATGAAACGTGACGACGTTGCGCGCGCGGATGGGAATGGCCTCGCCGGTGCGCGGGTTGCGGCCCGGGCGCGGTGCCTTGCGGCGCACCTGGAAGTTGCCGAAGCCCGAGAGCTTGACGTCCTCGCCGTGCACCAGCGACTTGTGCACGAAGTCGAAGAAGGACTCGACCATGTCCTTGCTTTCGCGCTTGTTCAGGCCCAGTCGCTCGAACAGCAGTTCGGCCAGTTCGGCCTTGGTCAGCGTGGGCGTTTCTAGGGTCGGGAGGATGTCGCGTTCCATGGCTGCGTGCCCCTGCATAGGATCAGTCTTGTACGTAGGTGTGGCGTCATGGTGCCGCGGGCCGGCGCAAGTCTGCACAGGGTAGACCCGCTGGCCCGCGTTCAGGCGTCACACGCCGCGCAGACGCGCGCCGGTGCGGCTCCTGGCCGCGGCCAGCACGGCGGCCAGAACGGCGTCGCAGCGTGCGTCGGTGAGCGGCGCGTGGTCGTCGACGAGTTCCAGACGCACGGCCAGGCTGCGTTCGCCGGCGTTCATGCCGGGCTGGGCGCTGTCGGGGCGGTAGACGTCGAACAGACGCGCGTCGCGCAGCAGGCCGTCGGTGGGCGCCGACAGGACCGCAACGAGCAGTTCGCCGGCCGTGACGTGTTCACCCACGATGAGGGCCAGGTCACGCTGCACCGCCTGCTGGCGCGGCAGTGGCACGAACTGCGGCAGTTCGCGGTCGAGCAGCGCTTCTAGATCCAGCTCGAACACCACCGGTGCATGCGGCAGCTCGTAGCCCTGGCGCCAGCGCGGGTGCAGTTCACCGACGATGCCGACGGCCCGGCCGTCGACCTCGACCCGCGCCGAACGGCCCGGATGCAGGGCCGGATGTTCTGCGGCGACAAAGCTCACCTTGCGCGGCGCGAACAGCGCCTCGACGTCGCCCTTCACGTCGAAGAAGTCGATGTTGCGCTCGCGGCTGCCCCACTGCAGGCCGTCGGCCGAGCCATAGGCCAGGCCGGCTATGCGCAGCGGCTGGGCCACGCCGACGACCGACTGTTCGGTGGTGAGCACCGAGGCGTCGCGCGCGAACACGCGGCCGATCTCGAACACGCGCACACGCGGCGCACGCCGGGCCAGGTTGCGCTTGAGCACGTCCACCAGCCCGCCGATCAGGCTGGAGCGCATCACGGCCAGCGGTGCGGCGATGGGGTTGAGCAGGCGGATGGGCTGCTCGTTGCCGGCCAGCTCGCGCTCCCAGCGCTCCTCGACGAAGCTGTAGTTGATGGTTTCCTGGTAGTCCAGGCCGGCGGCCAGGCGGCGCAGCTGGTGGCTGCTGCGGCGCGTCTCGCTGCGCACCTTGGCCGTCACCGGCGCGATGGGCGCATCACCGGGCAGCTTGTCGAAGCCGATGACACGAATCACTTCCTCGATCAGGTCTTCCTCGATCTGCAGGTCGAAGCGCCAGGTCGGCGGCGTGACGGTCAGCAGGCCGGGTGCCGAGGTGAATTCCAGGCCCAGGCGCTGCAGCACGGTCGCGCATTGCTCCTGCGTGACCGGCATGCCGATCACCTTGGAGGCGCGGTCCACGCGCAGCGTGACCGGCTTGCGCTCGGGCAGGCTGCTCGTCTGGTCGTCGATGGGGCCGGCTTCGCCGCCGCAGATCTCCAGGATCAGCGCCGTGATGCGTTCGATGTGCTCGACCGTCAGCGACGGATCGACACCGCGCTCGAAGCGGTGGCCGGCGTCGGTGGAGAAGGCGTAGCGGCGCGAACGACCTGCGACGGCCTCGGGCCACCAGAAAGCGGCCTCGACGTAGACGTTGCGCGTGTCGTCGCTCGTGGCCGTGGCGTCGCCGCCCATGATGCCGGCGAGCGATTCGACCGCCTGTTCGTCGGCGATCACGCCCACCTTCTCGTCCACCGTGATGGTGTTGCCGTTGAGCAGCTTGAGCGTCTCGCCCGCCTGGCCCCAGCGCACCACCAGACTGCCGTGGATCTTGTCCAGATCGAAGATGTGGGTCGGGCGACCGTACTCGAACATCACGTAGTTCGAGATGTCGACCAGGGCATTGACCGAACGCTGGCCGCAGCGCGCCAGGCGCTCGACCATCCAGGCCGGCGTCCTGGC
>JBJOKY010000153.1:0-9871 GCA_046045865.1 Pseudomonadota bacterium
CGAGACCATCGCCACGGCCAAAGTCATCGCCCTGCCCTCCACCATCAATGGCAGCTTCTCGGCCAAGACCGACAACGACTACTTCCGCGTCAGCGTGCCGGCCGGCAAGACCGTCACCGCGACCATGAGGCCCAACGCCACGTCGGACTACGACCTGTACGTGCACAACGCCGCCGGGACGCGCATCAGCACCTCCAGCGCCGGCGCCGGACAGCCCGACACGGTGAGCTTCACCAATGCCGGCACGGCTGCGGCCGTCTACACGCTGCGTGTCGTGTACTTCAGCGGCGGCGTGGGTGCGGCTGGCACCTACACGCTCACGGTCCAGTAAGCGCACCCGCCCGGGCGCCGGCAGGCGCCCGGGCAAGGCGGATCCCGGTTCAGGTCAGATCCTTGACCGTGACGGACCCGCCGTTGGTCTTCACGCTCTCGATGCCCTGGTCGCGCGCCGCCTCGGACGCATACATCTGGCTGGTGCCGATGACCTGGTGATTCGCTGCCTTCAGGTTGAAGTACGGCTTGCCGTTGGCGGCGGTCCTGCGCTCGTAGCGCGCATCGTCGGGCGCATTCACCTGTACCGCGGCAATGCCGGCGGCGGCGGCGGCCTTGGTGGTGTAACGCTCGCTCGTCAGTATGGTTTCGGCGTTGCCCGCCTTGAGCACGAAGACATGTTGCCCATCGGCACTCCTGTTCAGTTCAAACCAACCTGCCACGGTATCGCTCCTGGTCTGTCACAGTGAAGATGCGCGCGGGCCAGGCGGCTTGTGCCCGTTCCGCGCGCGAGACAACGGCCCCCGTCACGGGTGCCGCGGGAAATGCAGGGTCACGCCCGGCTCAGGCCTCGTCGATCAGCACCGAGACCGGGAAGTGGTCGCTGTAGCCGAACACGTTCACGTTGGTCGCGGCGTCACCGTGCGGCAGGCCGAAACGCATGGCGCCTTCGGTGACGCGGTGGTCGACCATCTCGGCATGGGCCTCGATGCGTGCGCTGGCCTCGTTCACCTTGAGCTTGCCCGGCCCGGTCAGCAGGCCCTTGGCCACCAGGATCTGGTCGAACACGTTGGCGTCGCCACCGAAGTACAGCGTTCCGTCGATCTCGCGCGCCTTGCCGCGGTGGTCGGTCACCTGCTGGTTGAAGAACTTCCAGCCCAGGTTGTAGAACTTGGCGCTTTGTGCGCGGATCACGTCACCGCGTTCGCGCGAGGCCACGGCGTGGCGCTGCAGCGAGGCGTCATACGGCTGGTCGTTGAAGTCGCCCATGGCGATGATGGCGGCGTTGCCGCCCTTGACCTCGCGGATGCGGTCGTGCCAGTAACCCAGGGTCTCGCCCGCGGTGGCGCGGAACCCGGCCGAGTGCTCCGGCCCCAGGCCCGGTCCGCCCGAGCGCGACGGCCAGTGGTTGGCCAGCGCGACCAGCTCGTTGCCGGCACGGGTGATGAAGGTCGCCTGCGTGATGTCGCGGGTGCCGGTGCGCTGGATCACCCAGTGCGAGTACAGCTCGCTCACGTTGGTGGCCAGCACGTTGGCGTCGTACAGGAAGGCGGTGTCGATGCCGCGCTGGTCGTGGCTGGCGTCCACGTGCACCAGCTGGTAGTTGCGCGCCGGGCGCATGGTGTTGAGCTTGTCGGCCAGCGTCTGCAGGGCGTAACGGTTCTCCACCTCGCACACACCCAGCAGGTCGGGCCCCTCGCCCTGCTTCATCTGCGCAATGATCACCGCCAGCTGGCTGGCCTTGCGGTCGAACAGCTCGGCCGTCCACCCGCTCAGCTCGTTCTTCATGGCCGCGGCCAGCCAGGGCTCGCGCTGCGGGTAGCCCTCGGGGGCGAAGAAGTTCTCCAGGTTCCAGAACGCGACCAGATGACTCATGTCTCTTCCCAGCTTGTTGGCGTGACGTGGCAGGCGTGCCGCCCGGAGCTGCCTGCCCAGGGCGACGGCGCCCGCGATCATCCTGTGCACCGTCGCAGCCGCCAGCCCCCGGACCACGCCGGATCTGGCAAATCCGGGCACAAATTCACCGGCCCCTCGACTATCCCGGCCACCGCACCGCACCGCGCTGGCTGCGCGCGAGCTCCTGCATCCCGTCCTGCACGGACGGTCGCCGGCCCTCAGCCGAGTGCGGTCTCCAGCGCCAGCACCGCATCGGCGAACCGCAGGTTGTGCACCTGGTCGCGCAGTTGCTGGTAGACCGGTGCACCCAGGCGTCTGCGCAGCCCGGCCGACAGGGCGGTGAAGCGGTCCAGCGCACCCAGGTTCTGCTGGCGCAGCAGTGTCATCAGCGCAGCCAGCTCGACGGGGTCGAGCTCGGTGCTGGTGCCGCTGCCGGGGTCAGCGTCGGACCCGGGCGTGTCGGGCTCGCTGCGCGCAGCCTCGAACCAGGGGGCAGCGCTGTGTGCCAGACGCTGCAGCTGCACCACCAGCCGGTTCACGAAATAGGCGGCGCGTTCTCCGTCGCCGCCCTGGCAGGCCACCTCGGCCTCGCCCGCCAGCTGGTGGATGGCCGTGGCGCCCAGCATGCCGGCGCTGCCCCTGAGCTTGTGCAGGCGTGCGGCGTGGCGGGCCAGCACGGCCGCATCGTCGGCCGACGTCGGCACTGCCAGGTCGGCGTACTCGTTGATCAGGCGCTCGAGGATGGCGCGGAACAGCGCCAGATCGCCGCTGGCGCGGGCGCGCGCGTCGGCGCTGTCGATGCCCTCGATCTCGGGCCAGGCCGGCGCCTCGTGCGCCGTCGCGACGGCGGAAAGGGCGGCAGCCTGCGCGGCGCCGGGCCACTCCACGCCACCCGGACGCACATGGCGCAGGATGCAGGCCACCAGGGCGCGCGTGTCGAAGGGCTTGACGACGAAGTCGTCCATGCCGGCATCCAGGGCGCGCTGGCGCTCGCTGCTCAGCCCGCCGGCCGTCAAGGCGATGATGGGCAGGCGGTGCAGGCCCTCGTGCAGGCGTATCAGGCGGGTGGCGTCGTGGCCGTCGAGCACGGGCATCTGCACGTCCATGAGCACAAGGTCGAAGGCCGCCGGGTCGGCCTTGAGCAGCTCCAGCGCCTCCTGGCCGTTGCCGGCCAGCTCGACCCGCGCACCCTGCAGCTCCAGGATGCGGCGCGACACGTCCAGGTTGATGTCGCTGTCGTCCACCACCAGCACGCGGATGCCGGCCAGGGCGCGCTCGTCGGCCGTGTCGGCCAGCACCTCGGGGCCGGGCAGCTCGCCGGGCTCAGCCAGGGCCAGCTCGAGCTCGACGGCGAACTCGCTGCCCACGCCGGGCGTGCTGCTCACGCCGACCTGGCCACCCATCAGCGTGACCAGGCGCTTGACGATGGACAGGCCCAGGCCGGTGCCGCCGTAGCGCCGCGTGATCGAGCTGTCGGCCTGCGCGAAGGGCACGAACAGGCGCGCCTGCACCTCGGGCGCGATGCCGATGCCGGTGTCGCGCACGGCCAGGCGCAGCCGCACCGTGTCGGCCTGGCGCGCCAGGCAGGTCACCTGCAGCGTCACGCCACCGCGTTCGGTGAACTTGATCGCGTTGGCGATCAGGTTGGTGAGGATCTGCGCCAGCCGGTTGACATCGCCCAGCAGCGCGCGCGGCAGGTCGGCGGCAGCGTCGAGCGTGAAGCCGATGGCCTTGGCGTCGGACTGCGCCGACATGATGCCGACCAGCTCGTCCAGCAGCGCCGGCAGGTCGAAGGGCGCGCAGTCGAGGATGAGCTCGCCGGCCTCGATCTTGGACAGGTCGAGCACGTCGTTGATCAGCGCCAGCAGCGACTTGCTCGCCAGCGTGATGCGCGACAGCAGCAGCGCCTGCTCGGTGTCGAGCTCGCTGCGCCCGAGCAGGTAGGACAGGCCGATGACCGCGTTCATGGGCGTGCGGATCTCGTGGCTCATGTTGGCGAGGAACTCGCTCTTGGCCAGGCTGGCCTGCTCGGCCTTGATGGTGGCCTCGCGCAGCGACTGCTCGTAGCGCTTGCGCTCGGTCACGTCGTGGATCATGGCGAACAGGTTGCCGTCGGGCATCTTGGTGGCCATCACCTCGGCCGAGAAGGTCGAGCCGTCCTTGCGCCGGAAGCGCCACTCGCGCTGGAAGCTGGCCCGGCCCTTGATGCGCCGCAGCGCCGGGCTGATCTGCCCGGCCTCGGGCTCGGCCACGATGTCGGCTGCGCGCAGGCCCACCAGCTCCTCGCGGCTGTAGCCCAGCATGCGGCACAGGCTGGTGTTGGCGTCGGCGTACACGCCACGCCGGTCGGTGATGACGATGCCGTCGGGTGCCGACTCGAACAGCGTGCGGTAGCGAGCCTCGCTGGAGCTGCGCGCGTCGTCGGCCAGCTTGCGCTCGGTGATGTCCTGCAAGGCGCCGACCAGGCGCACCGGGCGGCCGTGCTCGCACTCGGCCGTGCCGACCGAGCGCACCCACAGCGCGCGGCGCCGCGCGGTGACGAAGGGCAGCTCCAGATCCCAGGGCGTGCCATGGGCGATGCCCTGCTCCACCGCAGCCTCGATGGCCTGGCGTGCCTTGCCCGGATAGTGGCCCAGCGCCGCCTCCAGGGTCGGCTCGAAGCCGGCGTCGACGTCGTGCAGGCGGCGCGTCTGCGCCGACCAGGTCAGCTGCCGGCCGGGCAGGTCGATCTCCCAGCCACCCACGCCGGCGATGCGCCCGGCGCGGTCGAGGAAGTCCTCGCTCGAACGCAGGCGCTGCTCGGCCAGCTTGGCCTGCGTGATGTCCAGCCGGATCGAGACGTACTTCTGCGCCCGGCCGTCCTCGCCCAGGAAGGGCGCGATCAGGCTGTCGACCCAGTACAGCGAGCCGTCCTTGGCGCGGTTGCAGATCTCGCCGCGCCAGGGCCGGCCGGCGGCGATGTCGCGCCACATGGCGACCCAGAAGGCGCGCTCGTGCACGCCCGAGTTGATGACGTGGTGGGTGCGCCCGAGCAGTTCCTCGCGGCTGTAGCCCGAGATGCGGCAGAAGCTGTCGTTGACCTCGACGATGCGTCCGGCGGCGTCGGCCACCGACACGATGGCGTGCATGTGGATGGTCTGCAGCAGCGCCTCGGTCTCGCGCAGCGCGGCGGCCAGGCGCAGCCGGCTGCCGACCAGCTCGCTCACGTCGTGCATCACGACGTAGAAGCCGCGCACCTCGCCACCGGCGCGGTCGGGCAGGTAGTGCGCCAGCCAGTGCCGCTCGCCCTGGCCATCGGGGCCGGGCACGGTGTGCTCGAAGCTCTGGTCCAGGCCCAGCAGCGCGCCCTGAATGTAGGGCAGGTTGCGCTCGTACAGCTGCGGCCCCATCAGCTCGCCGATGTGGCGGCCCGTGAGCTGGCCGGGGCCGAGCCCGAACCACGCGCTGCAGGCGCGGTTGGCGAAGCGGTTGATGAGCTTCCTGTCCCAGTAGCCGATCAGCGAGGGCACGCCGTCGATGACATGCTGCAGGTCGTTGCGCGCGGCTTCGAGCAGGGTGGTGCGTTCGGCCACGAGCGATTCGAGGCGCGCATTGAGGTCGACCAGCGCGCGCTGCGCCCGTCGGGCCGGGCCGATGTCGCGCAGGGTCTTGTAGCAGCTGGCGACCCGGCCTTCAGGCCCCGTCATGCCCGACACGCTGACCGAGACCTCGACCAGCCCGCCGTCGCGCGTGCGCAGCGTGGTCTCGTAGGGCGCGACCTCGGTGCCGCCGGCCAGCATGTCGCGCTGGGCGATGTCGTCGGCCAGCTGCTCGTCGAGCAGCAGCAGGCTGGCCGTGGTGCGGCCGATGGCGTGCTCGGGCGGGTAGCCGAACAGGCGCACGGCGCTGCGGTTCCAGGCCAGCACCCGGCCGTCCAGCGACTCCACGATGATGGCGTCGCTGGCCGTCTCGACGAACCTCGAGTGCTGCGCCTGCTGGTACAGCAGCTGGCCAGCCTGCTGGCGGTTGCGCGCCAGCACATGGGCCAGCAGCGCCAGCAGCAGCGCCACCAGCGCGCCGATCTGGCCCACCGTGGCCGGTGCGACCAGGCTGAGCCGCTCGACGAACGCCGGCCGCGCCGTCATCTGCAGCTCCCACGGCCGCCCGAAGACGGGCAGCTGCATGCGCTGCACCAGGCCGGCGGCAGCGGGCCGGTCCGCCCCCGCGCTGGCATGGATGGACTGGCGCCGGTCGCTGTCCACGTCGTCCAGCACGAGCTCGAAGTCCTCGGAGCGCAGGCCCAGGTCGGCGATCACGGCGTCGATGTCGAGCACGATGAAGGCCCAGGCGAACAGCGCCGCGGCGCGTTCGCGCGCATCGCCCAGGCTGGCGCCGCGACGGTAGATCGGCAGCACGAGCAGGAAGCCGCGCTCGGGCTGGGCAGTCGTGCGGGTGGCTGCGCGCACCAGCGTGAACGGCCCGGACAGCGTCGCCTGGCCGGTGTGCATGGCCTGCAGCACGGCCTGGCGGCGATTGGCCTCCGAGCCGATGTCCAGCCCCAGGGCCGAGCGGTTGTTGTCGACCGTGGACAGGCACTGGATGACGAAGCGCTCGCCCATGTGCGGCGCGAGTTCGCGAATGCTGAAGTCGGGCAGGCCGGTGCGCCGCACCTGGCGCACGAAAACGGCCTCGTCCGCACGCGCCACACGCCGGATGATGCCCATGCCGCGTGCGCCGGGAAACTCGTGCGCCAGGTCGCGCGATTCGCCGTAGGCGGTGAAGGAGCGGCAGTCCACCGCGTCCCGGGCCGCATCGGCACCGGCGGCGACCACGGCGCCGCGCACGCCACGCACGCCGTACTCGTAGTCGTTCATGCGCTCGACCAGCAGGTCGGCGCGCCGGCGGGCGTATTCGCCGAAGCGCTCGGCGGAGAAGGCTCGGTTGTGCTCGGCCTGCCACAGCACCGCCAGCAGCACCACCAGCGCAGCCAGGCCGAACACGGCCAGGGCCACCAGACGTGGACGCCGCGGTACCGGAAACAGCCCGGCGGGCGCGCTCACGCGCGCCTCGGTGCCGGCAGTGGCGTGAACATCTCGCCGGCCGGCAGCCTGTTGGCGGCGTCGGCGACGTCGACCAGGCGCACGCGTGCACGTCCGGCGCCCTTGGCCTTGCGCACGGCCAGCTCGGCGGCCTGGAGCAGATCGACGGCGCTGCAGCTGCGCTGGGCGTGACCGGGCAGACGTGAATACGCGGCCGGGCTGGTCCAGCAGGCACTCGCGTCGTCGTAGCAGCCCACGCCCACGCTCACGCTGAGCAGCGCGTCGACGGGCGTATCGGGGTGCACGATGGCCAGCGCGCGCACGGCGTCGATGGCGCGGTGCGCGACATGCTCCGCACCGCGCCGCGGCGTACCGGGCAGCAGCAGCAGGAAGTCGTCGCCGCCCGCGCGGGCCAGCAGGTCGGCCGGTCGCAGGCTGGCGCCGGCCAGGGCGCGCTGCACGGCGCGCAGGCAGTCGTCGCCGGCGGCGCTGCCGTAGCGGTCGTTGTAGGCGCGGAAGTGGTCGATGTCGATCGCCAGCAGGCACAGCGCGGTGCCGTCGCGGCGGGCGCTGCGCCAGCCGCGGTCCAGCGCCGCGTCGAAGGTGCGCCGGTTGGCCAGCCCGGTCAGCGCGTCGGTCGCGGCGACGCGGCGCAGCTCGTCGGCCAGCTGCTTGAGGCGCAGCTGGGTCGCGACGCGTGCGCGCAGCAGCTGCGGGCTGACCGGCTTGGCGATGAAGTCGGCCGCGCCGATGTCGAAGCCGGCAACCTCGAAGGCCGCATCGCTGTGGCTGGTGACGAAGATGGCGGGCACGTCGGCCAGCGCCGGGTCGGCCCGGAAGGCCTGCAGCAGCTGGAAGCCGCTCATGCCCGGCATCTCGGCATCGAGCACCAGCAGGTCGGGCGTGTTCTCGCGCGCCAGGCGCAGGGCGTCGGCACCGTTGGTGGCGAAACGCAGCTGGGCCAGGTCCGGGATGATGCCGGCCAGCAGCTGGATGGTGCCGAGGTCGTCGTCGACGAGCAGGATGTTGTTGTGGTCGCGCATGGCACAGGCAGGGGCCGGGATCGTGGCAGGCCCCGGCGTCGGGGCAGCGGCGGGATGGACGGACGGGCCCGGTGTCAGGCAGGCGGCACGGGCACCGGCGCCTGGCCCGTGCGCGGTCGCGCCCCCGTGCCTGCGGCCGGCTCGAAGCCACCCTGGTTCACCAGCGCCAGCAGGTTGCTCACACGCGCCAGCAGCAGGCCGGGCGTGTAGGGCTTGGCGATGAAGTCCGACGCGCCCAGGTCGAGCGCGCGCTTCTCGTTGGCCAGGTCGGAGAAGCGCGTGATGAAGACGATGGGCACGTGGTCGCACTGCGGGCGGGTGCGCAGCTCGGCGCAGACGTCGAAGCCGTTGATGTCGGGCAGGTGCGCGTCGAGCAGGATGATCTGCGGCGCCAGCTCGTCGGCCAGCCGCAGCGCCTCGGCACCGGTGGTGGCGAAATGGCATTCGCCCAGGCCGCCCAGCGTGTGGCTGAGCATCTGGATCGCCGCCACGTTGTCGTCGACGATGAGCAGACGCATGCCGGCGCGCGCGCGCGGCAGGACGGCGTGATCCGCTACCGCCATCATCGCCACCGTCGACGAGCCGTCGTCGAGTGCGGGCGGGCGGGCATGGCGCACCTGCGCCAGCCGCCGGTTGCGCAGATGGGCGTCGACGCGGGCGACGAACTGGTCGGCGTCCAGCGGCTTGGTGACGAAGTCGACCGCACCCTGCTGCAGCACGGTCAGCTCGATGACGGTGGAGCGATGGCTGGTGGCGAAGATGACCGGCACGCGTGCGAGCACCGGATCGGCCTGCAGCGCGGCAAACACCGCGAAGCCGGACATGCCGGTCATCTCGGCGTCCAGCACGATCAGGTCGGGGGTCTGCTCGCGCGCCAGGCGCAGGGCGGTCTGGCCGGTCATGGCGAAACGCTGATGGGGGTAGCGGGCCAGCATGCGGCTCATCACCTGGATGGCCGACGGGTCGTCGTCCACCAGCAGCAAGCCCACATCCACATCGCGCGAGGTCGTCGATCCAGCCATGGAGTCATCCGCATGTACTGCGCGCCTGACCCGCATCCAGCCCGGGCCAGGCCCACACGAAAACACAAACCACCGACGCCTGCCGGCCTGCAGCGGCGCATCGAAAACCATCATAAGTCAGGCCGGGGCCCGACCTGCCCGGCTTGACGGGTCGCCGTGCATCCGCGACCCTGGCGCGCCCCCAACGAGGACACCATGGCCCGCCTGCCCTACGCCCCCATCGACACGCCCGACGTGCGCCCGCTGGTCGAACGCATCGTCGCCGAACGCGGCAGCGTGCTGCACCTGTACCAGATGCTGCTGCACAGCCCGCCGCTGGCCGAAGGCTGGCTGGCCTTCCTGACCGCCGTGCGCCACAAGCTGGACCTGCCCGGCGATCTGCGCGAGCTGGTCATCATGCGCGTGGCCATCCTGAACGGCGCGCCCTACGAGGCCGACCAGCACCGCCCCATCGCGCTGAAGGAAGGCGTCAGCCCGGCCCAGCTCGACGCCCTGGCCGACTGGGCCGCCGCCGTGCCCGACGCGTACACCGCACGCCAGCGCGCCGTGCTGGCGCTGTGCGACGGCATGACGCGCGACGTGCACGTGCCTGCCGGGGTGATGGCTGCCGTGGTGGCCGAACTGGGCCAGCGCCAGGCGGTGGAGTTGACCGCCACGATCGCGGCCTACAACATGGTGTCGAGGTTCCTGGAGGCGCTGCAGATCCACAGCGACGACATGCGCTGAGCCTGTCCGGTTCCATCTGACAACAATCCTGCCTCGAATCCAATGAAGTTCGAACCCGACTGGCCCGAAATAACAAGAACCGCAGAGCAGACAGCATGGTTATTCGATGGCGAGAAGCCATCAAGAATATCCGCCAAGGGGCTGCATCTTGTCGGCAACGACAGCTCGCATCATG
>JBJOKY010000516.1:0-2934 GCA_046045865.1 Pseudomonadota bacterium
CTATCTCGGCCACGACACCCAGCCGCACCTGCGCGAGACCACGGGCGTGGCGGTCGACACCACCAGCGTCGGCCTGCTGGCGCTCCAGGCCGGGCTGCGCAAGCGCATCGCCACGCTCGAGGCCGACCTGGCCACCGGCTACGGCCTGATCAACGAGATCACCGACTACCTCGGCCTGCAGCGCCAGCACCTGTACAACCTGACCGTGTCCTTCACCGCCCTGGCCGGCGGCGTGGCGGGCGACGGCTCGGGCCTGAACCTGACGCGCTGGGCCACCACCGCCACCCTGCTGCCCGCACTGGCGGCCGCCGCGCCCGCACCGGCACCCGCCAGCATCAAGTAGCCGTACCAGGACCACCGATGGCCACCTTCATCAACCTGGGCACGCTGGCCAAGGCGTCCGCCCTTCCCAGCAAGCCCGCGTCGCTGGTCAGCAGCGGCGTGCTGCAGTCGGCCATCAGCCAGGCCAACATCTCGGCCCTGGCCAGCCTGGCCAACGTCACGCCCATCGCCGTGGCGCCGGTGGCACCACGCGCCGAGCCGCTGGTGAAGCCGACCTACCAGCAGGCCGCCAGCAACTTCGGTGTCATGCGCCAGACCGACCCGGTGCGCGACCACTTCGCCAACGCCGTCAGCAGCCTGGCCGCGCTGCGCGACACGGCGACCGCCCGGGGCGGCGGCCAGGCCAGATCGCTGATCGAGCGGGTCGAGAACTACCTGCTCGAGCACAAGGTCGACGAGTTCGACGCCCTGCTCAAGGAGTTGGCCGAGCAGAACACCGTGCCCGGCGCCGAGCCCCCCAGGAGGCCGGTCTACTTCAGGCCCAGCGCCATACGCATCGGCGGCAAGGTCGAATTCGCCGGCAAGGACGTCGACGCCGACGGCACCGATGTCAAGCTGTCGACCACGCACAACGCGCATTCGGCGCTGTTCTCGCTCAGCCGCGTGGTGATCGACGACATCCGGGTGGTCGAGACGCTGTACCAGCTGCTGCTGGGCCTGCGCCGCAACCAGCAGAAGGCCCTGGCCGACCTGCAGGCCGACCTGGACGAGATCGACGACGCCCTGCCCGCCGCCGTCGCCCGGCTCGACCTGCGCGAACGCCAGCGCGTCGAGGAGCTGGACGACTACGCCGTCGCCCAGCAGGTGCTGGCCGAGCACTGGCGCAGCGTCGAGGCGGCCTGGGTCGAGCGCGCGCGTGTCATCAACAGCCACCAGGGCCTGTACTACGTGAAGGTGCGCGAGACCCCGCTCGGGCGCACCCTGCCCGACCCGCTGGACCTGCGCTACACCTCGGCCGATGACCTGGTGCCCGGCTGCGGCCCGCGCGACACACCGCTGTCCGACGAGCTGCTGCCCTTCATGGACGCGGTGCTCGACATCCCGGTGGCCGACTGGGCGGTGCTCAACGGCCTGGCCCACCTGCTGCCCGGCCCGCAGCGCCTGGCACCCATGGTCAGCCTGCGCCAGCAGCGCCTGGCTCTGCGCCCGACGCAGTTCGCCAACACGCTGGCCGGCCTGACCGGCAAGACCGCGCCGGCGCTGGGCCGCCTGGTGCAGCACAACCTGCTGCTGGCCGGCGAGCTGGCGCAACGCCCCTTCAACGCCGCCAGCCTGCTCGACCTGCAGCGCCAGGGCCACGCCATCCTGGCGCTGGAAGACCTGCTCGCCAGCCCCGTGCCGCTGCTGCGCGAACCCGCACGCGCGCTGCACCAGCGCCTGGACGGCGCGGCCGGCTGCCTGCTGGCGCGCATCCGCGCCGTCACGCCCTCGCTGCGCCTGGCCTGGGCCGAGGCGGCCGAGGCCGACACCCTGGCGGTCGACACACCCGAACGCTGGCCCGGCCTGGCGCAGGCCGAACAGGCCGACTTCAACGGCGTGCGCACCCTGGTCGAGCTGGTCGCCTGGTGGTTCCGCCAGCTCGACGCCGACGCGGCCGGCGCCAGCCGCACCGCCCTGCGCAACCTGATCCGCGCGTGCATGCTGCTGGCCGCGGGCGACGACCCCGGGCAGCTGCTGCAGGGTCGCATCGCCGTGCTGCCGGCGCGCCTGAGCGTGGGCGAGACGCTGCGCCTGCAGCTCAACCGCGTGCCACCGCCCGGCGCCCTGCTGCAGCTGACCGACGACCACCAGCGCGTGGTGGGCGAACTGCGCGTGCACGACCACGACGTGCAGGGCACGGTGGCGCGATTCACGCGTGTGTTCGACGCGCAGGCGCTGCTGAGCACGGCCTCGCGCGTCAGCGGCCGGCTCGGCTGAGCGCGGCGCGCCTGGCCCGGCACCGCACCGCAGCGCACCATCCGCCGTCACCACCACCACCACCACCACCACCACCATCATGGCCGCTGCCCTGCCCGCCGTCACCCTGGGCCGGCTCGGCCTGCGCGCCAGCGCGGCCGAGCTGCCGGGTGCCCGGGCGCGCCTGCTGGCCGACCTCGACCGGGTCGACTGGCCCGCCGGCGCGGGCGAGGACGAGATCGTGCTCATCCGCAGCCTGGCCGTGCGCGGCGTGATCGATCGCCTGGCCGCACAGGCGGCGCGCGCGGCTGGCGAGCTGGCGCGCGAGGCCGTCGACGGCTGGAGCGCCCGCGCCGACGACGCCCAGGCCGTGCGTTTTGCCAGTGCCGACGCCATGGCCGCCTGCCTGCTGCGCGACCTGCTGCACGCGCAGGCAGCGCGGCGCTGGTTCTGGCGCCGCCGCCAGGCCAGGCTGCTGACCCTGCCACCCGGCGCCGCGCTGGCCGCCGTGTTGTGCGAGCGCCCGCTGGCGCTGCCCGAGCTGCTCGGCCAGCTGGGCGAGCACGCACCCGGGCTGTGGCCGCGGCTGTGGCAGGTGCTGGACGAACCCGCCGCCCGCCAGGTGCTGGCTGCGGTGGCGGCGGCCACGGGCTGGATGCTGCAGGCGCGCGCCGGCACGGCGCACGACGAGCCGGC
>JBJOKY010000018.1:0-23082 GCA_046045865.1 Pseudomonadota bacterium
GGCGCGGTCGGCGTCAGCGCCGCGGGGCGCACGCCGGGCACGCCCGACGCGGCCGCACCGGGCAGGCGCGCCGGCGCACCTTCCTTGAGGTTGTCGAAGCGCAGCGCGAGCAGATCGGCCTCGGGCGCAATGCCGGCCAGCACCTCGACGCGGCCGCTGCGCGTGTCGCGCCGCCCCAGCGTCACCAGGCGGCGCGCGAGCTGGCCGTTCTCGATCGTCCAGATCTGGTCCTGGCCGCCACTGCTGTTCACCGCAGCGATCGGCACGGTCAGGCGCTGGGTCGGGTCGTCCAGCTTCAGGCTGGCCACGGCGTACTGGCCGGCACGCAGGCGTTCGCCCGGGTTGGCCAGCTCCACCGTCACGGCGATCGAACGCGTGCCGGGCTCCACCGCCGGCGCGATGCGGCTCACCCGGCCCTGGCGCGCCTGGACCTCGCCCTCCACCTGCACCTGCACCGCCTGGCCGGGGCCGAACAGCGCGATCTCGTGCGCCGCCACCTGGCCGGCCAGCTCCAGCCGGCCGATGTCGACGATGCTCAGCACGGTCTGCTCCATCGCCACCTTCTCGCCCGGCAGCGCCAGGCGCCTGGCGACGATGCCGGCAATGGGCGCGACCAGCACCGCCTCGCGCTCGGCCACCTCGAGCGTGGCGAGCTGGGCCTGGGCGCTCTGCAACTGGGCGCGCGCGGCATCGACCTGGGCGCGCGAGCTGTCGACCGCCGTGCTGGCGATGAAGTTCTGCGCCGCCAGGCCCAGGTTGGCCTGGTGGGTGCGCTCGGCCTGCGCCAGCGCCACGCGGGCACTCTCGATCGCGGCCTTGCGTTCGGCCTGGCGGCTGGCGTAGTCGGCCAGGTCGATGCGGCCGATGGCCTGGCCGGCGCGCACGCGCTGGCCCTCGGCCACGTCCAGGCTCAGCAGCGTGCCGCTGGCCTTGGCGCGCACGGTGGCCGAGTTGGGTGCAACCAGTGCGCCGGAGAACTCGATCTGCGTCGCCAGCTTCAGCCGTGCCGGGCGCACCACCTCGTCGGCCACGAACTCGAGCGGCACGGGCGGCTTCTCGCCCTCCTTGTCGCCCTTGCGCCAGGTCGCGGCGCTGGCCCATACACCGGCCAGGGCCGCCGTGGCCAGCAAAGCGCCGGCCATCAACCATCCACGTCTGTTCATCGTCGTTCGCCTTGCTGTCGTCGCTGCGCCCTGCATGCAGCATGGCGGGGCAGCGTTGGTGCTGATCTGTGTCACCAAGTGTATGCAGCGCCCCAGGCCGGCAGCGCCCGTTTGTGACGGATACACGCCCGGGCGGGATGAAGTGCAGCGGCGTGCGACGAAATGCAGGGCGACGGATTTTCGCGCTTCAGTTCCTGCCAGGGCCGGCCGATGCCCGCTACAGGCCGCCGTAGCGGCGACACTTCCAGCTGCCGCGCCGCATTCTTCTCCCGATGAAGGACCCGTGTTGAATACCGCACTTACCCCAGGGACACCCGCCCCCGCCAGCGCACAGCCGTCCGGACGCACCACCCGCCAGTGCCGGCGGCTGGCCGGCGCAGGCATCGTCGGCACCGCCTGCCTGCTGCTGGCCGGTGCGGCCCATGCCGGACGGCCGCTGGCCACCGACGACGCCGCCACCGCCGGCGCCCGCAACTGCCAGGTCGAGACCTGGGGCGAACGCGGCCCCGGCCAGCACCACCTGCACCTCGCGCCGGCCTGCGGCGTGGGCGAGGCGCTGGAGATCAACGGCGAGTGGGTGCGCCGGCGCGAGGACGGCGCGGCGCAGAACGACCTCGCCCTGGGCGCCAAGTGGGTCGACCCGGCCTGGCGGCTCGGCCCGCTGGCCCTGGGCCTGAAGGCCTGGGTCAGCCAGCACCGGCTGCCCGACGGCCATCACGTCGTCGGCGAACGTGGCGCGGCCGTGCTGCTCAGCAGCGAGCTGGGCGCCAGCGGTGCAGCCCACCTCAACCTGGGCAGCCTGCGCGACGCGGTGGACGGCCAGCGCCACGGCCTGCTCAACCTGGCGCTGACCTGGAAGCCGGCCGAGCACTGGTCGACCTTCGTCGAGCTCAACACCCTGCGCCACCACCCGGCCACGCGCGGCGCCGGCCTGCGCTGGTGGCTGCGCCCGGACGTGCTGGGCGTGGACCTGACCGCCGCGCGCAGCAGCGCAGCCGGCAGCACCACGGTCTGGTCGTTCGGCCTGGGCTGGTACGGCATCGGCTACTGAGCGACCGGGCGCTCCCGGGTCCGGGCTGTGCCCGGCCTGCTCAGGCCGTGCCGAACTTGGTCTGCAGCGCGATGCCCATGCTCTTGAGCAAGGGCGTGGGCAGCAGGCCGCCAGCGCAGACGATGACGGCGTCGTTGGGCAGGTCCAGCGCGTCGCTGGCGGGCGTCTTCAGGCGCACGCTGTCGCGGCCGATGGCCTGCACGGTCGAGCTCAGCTCCACGCGCAGCCGCCCGGCCTGCTGCTGGTGCGCCAGGCGCAGCCGGTTGGCGGTCTTCACGCGCGAGAAAGCCTCGCTGCGGTAAGACAGCGTCACCGTCGTGCCCGGCTCGTTGGACAGCGCGATGGCCGCCTCCAGCGCGCTGTCGCCGCCGCCCACCACCAGCACGTGCTGGCCGCGGTACTGCTCGGCGTCGATCAGGCGGTACACCACCTTGGGCTGCTCCTCGCCCGGCACGTCGAGCTTGCGCGGCGAGCCGCGCCGGCCCAGCGCCAGCAGCACGGTGCGGGCGCGGTAGCTGGTGCGGCTGGTGCGCACGCTGAACAGGCCGTCGGCGTCCTGCGTCACGGCCTCCATGCGCTCGGAAAAGCCGATCTGCAGGCCGGTGCGGCTCACGGCGTCCTGCCAGAAGGCCAGCAGGCGCTCCTTCTGCACCTCGCCGAACCTGACCTTGCCGACCAGCGCCAGCTCGACCGGCGAGGTCATGGTGATCTTGTTGCGCGGGTAGTGGTACACGCAGCCGCCCAGCGCGTCCTCCTGCTCGATGACGCGGAAGTGGAGCTTGTGCGCCAGCGCCGCCAGCCCGGCCGACAGCCCGGCCGGCCCGCAGCCGACGATGAGCAGGTCCAGCACCTCGTCGCCCGCAGCCCCCACGGCGCCGGATGCGGCCAGGCGCCGGTGGATGGCGTCCACCGCCTGACGGCCCTGTTCGGCGGCCTTGCGGATCAGGCCCATGCCGCCCAGTTCACCGGCGATGTACAGACCCGGCACATTGCTCTGGAAGTCGGGGCCGACCTCGGGGATGTCGACGCCGCGTTTCTCGGTGCCGAACACCAGCGTGATGGCGTCGAAGGGGCAGGCGGTCTGGCAGGCGCCGTGGCCGATGCAGGCCGAGGCGTTCTTGAGCACCGCCTTGCCGTCGACCAGACCCAGGGCGTCCTCGGGGCAGGAGGTGACGCACGCCCCGGAGCCTATGCACAGCCCCGGGTGCACCACCGGGTGCAGCGAGGCCGGCTCGGCCAGGCCGCTCTGCTGCGCCTCGGTCAGCTCGGCACGGTTGACCGCGTCGGTGCGCCGCTGACGGCGCACGTACCAGACCAGCGCCAGCGCAACGGCGCCGACGTAGAGCCAGAGGAAATCCATCGGCGCAGCTCCGTGCTTGCTGTCGTGCGGTGTCGTGTGGGTGGTGCCTGGCTGGCCGGCCTACTTCGGGCCGACGAGCTGCGAGATCTCGATCTTCAGCCCGCTGGTGCCGATGGCGACCGGCTCGCTGGTGCCCTGCAGGTCGCCGGGCTGCGCAATGGCATCGCCCTTCTTGCTCACGCGCGCGCCCACCACCACCTTGGGGAAGGACGACAGCTTCATGTTCGGCTGCATGGCCATGGCGTCGTCCAGGCGGAAGTCGACCGGCAGATCCTTGACCTGCACACGCTTGATGGCCAGCGGCATGCGCGGGCCCTCGGCGGCGCGGGCGAAGATGAAGACGGTGTCCTCGGGCGCGGCCTTGGCGGCGATGGCCGCGGCCAGCGTCACCTTGCCGGCAACGAAGGCCTTGGGGTCGGGCGCTGCGGCGGGGGCCTCGGCGCCTGCACCACCGGCCTGCGCGGCCTGGGCCTGGGCCGCAGGCGCGGCGGCGCGCGTGGTTGCGGTTGACGGCGAGGGCGGCAAACCGGCGAGCTGGCGCGCCTCGTCGATGCTGGCCTGCACCTGCTCCAGGAAGCGCGGGTCGCGCGGCGCGTCCGGGTTGTCGGGCGCGGCCTTGAGCAGCTGCTCCCAGTATTTCACCGCGCCGGCATAGTCCTTCTTGTCGA
The DNA here is from genome assembly GCA_046045865.1 of Pseudomonadota bacterium. Taxonomy (GTDB): domain Bacteria; phylum Pseudomonadota; class Gammaproteobacteria; order Burkholderiales; family Burkholderiaceae_C; genus Sphaerotilus. The sequence goes on from JBJOKY010000018.1 coordinate 4,243, forward strand.
AGGCGTAGGTGCCGGCCAGCGACAGGGCCTTGAGCTGCCGGGGGTCGGCCTTGAGGGCGCGCATCACCACCTTGATGGGCTCGCCTTCCAGGCTGCGGTTGTTGGCCAGGGCCAGCACGTCGGCGTAGTCGGCCAGCAGGCCGGCGTTCTCGCCCACCAGCTCGACCGCCTTGGCGTAGGCCGGCACGGCCTCCTGCGCACGGCCGAGCACGGCGTAGGAGCGGCCCAGCATGGCCCAGCCCTCGGCGTCGTCGGGCTTGTCCTTCAGGCGCGCCTTGAGCTTGTCGACCAGGCCGGCGATCTGGTCCATGCCCAGGGCGTGCGGCGCGCTGGCCGGCTTGGCGGCGGCGGTGGCGGCACTTTCATTGAGCAGCGCGGGCGAGCCGGTCCAGAGGTAGCCCGCCACGCCGACCAGCAGCACGAAGGCGGCGGCCGCCGCCACGGTGCTGCGGCGCGGCCGTTCGGGCCGGATCGCGGCGGCCACGGCAGCGGCCTGACGGCCCGCCCGGGCCGCAGCGCTGTCCGGGCGGGCCGTGGTGGCCGGCGCGGCGCTGGAGGCGTCGGTGCCGCCGGCCATCACCAGGTCAAGCAGCTTGCGTTCCAGCGTGGCCTTGGCCTGGGTGTAGGCGGCGGCGTCCAGCGCGCCGGTGGCGTGCAGCTGCTGCGCATGCAGCAGCTGCTCCTTGAGGGAGGCAACGGTATCAGTCATCGGAGGGTGTCTCAGTTCGAGGCGGCGCGGCGCGCGGGGTCGGCGCCGTCCTCTTCGTCGGGTTCGGGCTCGAAACGGTCGGCCGACAGGCGGCTGCGTCGGCGCAGCACCAGGATGAGGATGGCCAGCCCGCCCACCAGCAGCACGCCCGGGCCGACCCACAGCAGCGCCGTGGTGGCCTTGAAGGGCGGACGGTAGAGCACGAAGTCGCCGTAGCGGTCGGTCATGTAGGCAATGATCTCGGCGTCGGTCTTGCCCTGGTCGATCAGCTCGCGCACCTGCTGGCGCAGATCGAGCGCCAGCGGCGCGTGTGAATCGGCGATGGTCTGGTTCTGGCACACCAGGCAGCGCAGCTCGGTGGTGATGCGCAGCATGCGCGCCTCGAGCTGCGGGTTGACCGCGGCCTGCGGCGCGTCGGTCGACACCAGCGGGGCATCGGCGGCGCGGGCCGGCATCAGGGCCAGCGCCAGCCACAACAAGGTAGCCAGCGTCATCGGGAGCAGGGCGCGATCACGCATTGAGCTTCCTCACCAGCGGTTCGATCTTGTCGCGGATGACCTCGGGCGTGACCGGGCCGATCTGCTTGTAACGAATGACGCCTTCGCGGTCGATGATGAAGGTCTCGGGCACGCCGTAGACGCCGAAGTCGATGCCCACGCGCCCGGCCTTGTCGTACAGCGAGGCGTCGTAGGGGTTGCCGAACTGGCGCAGCCAGCCCAGGCCGTCGGCGCGCTCGTCCTTGTAGTTCAGGCCGTAGATCGGGATCAGCTTCTTCTTCGAGAACTCGACCAGCAGCGGGTGCTCCTCGCGGCAGGCCACGCACCAGCTGGCCCAGACGTTGAGCATCCAGACCTTGCCCAGCATGTCGTCGCGCTTGAAGGTCTTGTCGGCCTCGGCCAGCAGCGGCAGGGCGAACTGCGGCGCGGGCTTGCCAATCAGCGGCGAGGGCACCTCGCGCGGGTCGAGCCTGAGGCCGGCGCCGAGAAAGGCCGCCAGCACGCCGAAGATGCCCAGGGGGATGAGGAAACGCCAGATCTTCTTCATGCGGCAGCTCCGGCCAGTTCGGCGCGGGCGGCGGCGGCCGCCTTGGCGCTCTGGCGATAACGACGATCGGTGGCGGCCAGCAGGCCGCCCAGGGCCATGAGGATGCAGCCGCCCCAGACCCAGTCGATGAAGGGCTTGACGTAGACGCGCACGATCCAGGCGTTGTTGTCGCCTTCCACCGGCTCGCCCAGCGAGACGTAGAGGTCGCGCGTGAGGCCGGCCTCGATGGCGGCCTCGGTCATGGGGTTGGTCTGCACGCGGTAGACGCGCTTTTCCGGGTGCATGGTGGTGACGCGGCTGCCGCCCTTGGTCACCTCGACCAGGCCCTGCCAGGCGTCGTAGTTGGGGCCGGGCACCTGCTTCACGCCATGGAAGGCGAAGGTGTAGCCCAGCACCGTGGTGGTGTCGCCGGTGTTCATCTTCACGTCACGCTCGACCTCGTAGGTCTTGACCATGGTGACGCCGAAGATGAAGGCAGCCACGCCCAGGTGGGCGGCCATCATGCCGTACTGGGCGCGCGTGACCTGGCCCAGCTTGGTGCCCACACCGGCCAGGCCGGCGCCCCCCACGCGCTCCCAGAAATCGGTCGCCACAGCGGCCGCCACCCAGAAGGTGAGCGCAAAGCCCAGGGTGGCCATGGGCGTGATCTTGCCGGCGATCCAGCCCGTGAGCAGCGAGGCCACGACCGACACCGCCGCGGCCCAGCGCAGGCGCCTGGCCAGATCGGGCACCTCGGCCTCCTTCCAGCGCGCCAGCGGGCCCACGCCCATGAGGAAGACCACCGGCGCCATGAGCGGCACGAACACGGTGTCGAAATACGGCGGGCCGACCGAGATCTTGCCCAGGCCCAGGGCATCGAGCAGCAGCGGGTAGAGCGTGCCCAGCAGCACCGCGCCCATGGCCACCACCAGCATGACGTTGTTGCCCAGCAGGAAGGTCTCGCGCGACACCAGCGAGAAGCGCGCGCCCAGGCCCACGCTGGGCGCGCGCCAGGCGTACAGCGCCAGCGAGCTGCCGATCACGACGACCAGGAAGGCCAGGATGAACAGGCCGCGGCGTGGATCGGTGGCGAAGGCATGCACCGACGACAGCACGCCCGAGCGGACCAGGAAGGTGCCCACCAGCGACAGCGAGAAGGCCATGATGGCCAGCAGCACGGTCCAGTTCTTGAAGCTGCCGCGCTTTTCGGTGACCGCCAGCGAATGGATCAGCGCCGTGCCCACCAGCCAGGGCATGAAGGAGGCGTTCTCCACCGGATCCCAGAACCACCAGCCGCCCCAGCCCAGTTCGTAATACGCCCACCACGAGCCCAGCATGATGCCGATGGTGAGGAAGATCCAGGCCGCCGTGGTCCAGGGCCGGCTCCAGCGCGCCCACTGGGCGTCGAGGTTGCCGCCGATCAGCGCGGCCAGCGCGAAGGCGAAGGCCACCGAGAAGCCCACATAACCCATGTAGAGCATGGGCGGGTGGATGACCATGCCCGGGTCCTGCAGCAGCGGATTCAGGTCGCGCCCGTCGGCCGCGGCCGGCCACAGCCGCTCGAAGGGGTTGGAGGTGACCAGGGTGAACAGCAGGAAACCCACGCTCACCAGCCCCATCACGGCCAGGATGCGCGCCAGCGTGGGCAGCGGCAGGTCGCGGCTGCGCAGCGCCACCGCCGTCATCCACACCGCCAGCATCAGCATCCACAGCAGCAGCGAGCCTTCATGGCCACCCCAGATGCCGGCGATGCGGTAGGGCGTGGGCAGCGCGCTGTTGGAGTTCTGCGCCACATAGAGCACCGAGAAGTCGTTGCCGACGAAGCTTGTGCCCAGGCACACGAAGGCCAGCAGCACCAGCGCCGACATCAGGTAGGTGGCTGGGCGGGCGATGGTCATCAGGTCGGCCCGGCCGGTCTGGGCGCCGACCAGCGGCACGACGCCCAGCACCAGGGCCATGCCCAGGGCCAGCCACAGGGCGAAATGTCCGAGTTCGGGGGTCATGGTGTCTTGCCCTTCGCGGCTTCGCTGCTGGTCATGTTGCCGCCTTCCTTGGCGCGCTTGAGCGCCTCGGCGGCTTCGGGCGGCATGTAGTTCTCGTCGTGCTTGGCCAGCACCTCGCGGGCGACGAAGACACCGTCCTCGATCCTGCCCTGGGCCACCACGCCTTTGCCCTCCTTGAACAGGTCGGGCAGGATGCCGGAGTAGCGCACCGGCACGGCCTTCACGGTGTCGGTCACCATGAAGTTGACCAGCACGCCGTCACGCTTGACGCTGCCGGTCTCGACCATGCCGCCCAGGCGGAAGGTGCGGCCCGAGGGCGCCTCCTTGGCCGCCACCTGCGAGGGCGAGTAGAAGAACACGAGATTGCTCTCGAAGGCGTTGAGCACCAGGGCGGCGATGGCGCCCACGGCGGCCAGCACACCCACGGCGATGTACGCACGCTTGCGACGGGGGGTCATGGTTCAGTTCTCCTCATCCAGGTCCTGGGCAGCGATGGCCCGGGCCTGGCGGTGGCGCTGCGCGATGAGCAGCGGTTCGGCGACCATGGCGATCGCGCAGACGAGGTAGGAGCCCCAGACATACAGTCCGTAGCCCCCCATGGCAAAGAAGTCGCTGGCACTGCCCCAGTTCATGGTGCGGTCCTCGAAGGATGGAAGGGAATCGGCCGGACCGCGCGCGGACCGGCAGCTCGTCAGGGAGTTCGTCAGGAGGTGGCCGGCACGCCCGGCCGTCCGGCCAGGGCGCCGACCCATTCGGTCTCGCGTTCGCGCTCCAGCACCAGCGCGCGGGTGCGCATGAACACCACCGCGAAGGCATAGGCCCAGCAGGCCAGCGCCATCAGCAGCATGGCGGTGAGCATGGTGCTGGCCATCCTGGCCTGGCTGCCCATGCCCACGCTGGCGCCCTGGTGCAGGGTGTTCCACCACTTCACCGAGAAATAGATGATGGGCACGTTCACCGCGCCGACGATGGCCAGCAGCGCACCGGCGCGGTCGGCGCGCTTGATGTCGTCGATGGCCGACACCAGGGCCAGGTAGCCCAGGTAGAGCAGCAGCAGGATGAACTCGCTCGTCAGCCGTGCGTCCCACACCCACCAGGTGCCCCAGGTCGGCTTGCCCCACAGCGCGCCGGTCCACAGTGCCAGGAAGGTGAACATCGCCCCGGTGGGTGCGATGGCGCGTGCCAGCATGGCCGCCAGGCGGATGTTGAAGGCCCAGCCCACTGCAGCCCAGAAGGCCATGGCCATGTACAGCACCATGGACATCCAGGCGGCCGGCACGTGGATGAAGATGATGCGGTACGAGTCGCCCTGGGTGGCATCGGTCGGCGCGACGAAGAAGCCGATGTACAGGCCCGCCGCGCTCAGCCCCAGGGTGGCGATCCACAGCCACGGCAGCAGCCAGCCGGTGAGCCGGTAGAAGCGCGACGGGGCCGCGAAGGTGAAGAGTCGAAGGGTGGCAGACATGTGAGGAAGTTGGCGTTCGGGCGCTGGCGCTATTGTTGCCTGTCAAGTTATGCGGATCCTGAAGCAGGTCCGCGCCACAGGGGCTTGAGGCGCCGTCACGGCGGCGACGCTTGATGTGAGTCAATCGGCGCCGGCGCTTGGAGTGCGGCGCAGGCATTCGGTTCAACCCGGGCGCCCGATGGGCCGCTTGCGGTCGATCGGCGTGTCACGACACCTACTCGGTCGAGATGCGCAGCGCCGCCGCCGCCGCCAGCGGCGCGAGCAGCACGCTGGCGATGAGGTAGGCGCCCAGCAGGGCGTAGTGCGGCCGGGCCGTCAGGCCCGACTCGACCGCGCCCACCGCGCCGGTGCCGAAGATGAGCACCGGCACCGTGAGCGGCAGCACCAGCAGGATGATCAGCATGCCGCCGCCGCGCAGCCCCAGGGTGAGCGCCGCGCCCACATTGCCCAGCAGGCTGAGCACCGGCGTGCCCAGCAGCAGGCCGGCCACCAGGGCGCCCAGGCCTTCGGCCGACAGGTCGAACATGACGCCGAACACCGGCGCCGTGAGCACCAGCGGCAGGCCGGTGAGCAGCCAGTGCGACAGGCTGCGCGCGGCGGCGATGACGATGAGCGGCTGGCCGGCGAGGAGCATCTGCTCCAGCGAGCCGTCGGCCAGGTCGCCGGCGTAGAGCTGGTTGACCGACAGCATGCCGGCCAGCAGGGCGCAGACCCAGACGATGCCGGGCGCGATCTGGCGCAGCGTCTGCGGCTCGGGCCCGACGCCGAGCGGGAACAGGCCCACCGCGACGATGAAGAAGACCAGCGGCAGCATGGCCTCGGTGCGCCGGCGCGCGGCCAGCTGCAGGTCGCGCCAGACCAGGGCGAGGAAGACCGACGAGTTCATGCCGCTGCCACCCCGGCCGCCAGGGGCACCGGCGGCGGCGCCGGCGGGGCGATGCCCTTGGCCGTGAGACGGATCTCGCCCGCCTCGCCGGCCAGGTGGTGCAGTGGCTGGTGGCTGGTGAGGATGACGCTGCCGCCGCGCGCCAGGTGGCCGGCGAGCAGCTCGTCGAGCGCGGCGATGCCGGCCACGTCGAGCGCGTCATAGGGTTCGTCCAGGATCCAGGGCGCGGCCTCGTCCTCCAGCGCCAGCCGGGCCAGGGCGACGCGGCGGCGCTGGCCCTGCGACAGGGTGCGCACGGCGGCGTCGCGCCGGCTGGCCACGCCCAGGCGCTCCAGCGCGGCATGCACGCGCGCGGTGTCGGCGCTGCGCCCGTGCAGACGACCATGCAGACGGGCGATGAACTGCAGGGCCTCGGTGGCGCTGAGGTCGTCCTTCATGGCGTTGGCATGGCCGATGTAGAGCGGACGCAGGCCGGCCAGCGCCGCCTTGCGCAACGGCTCGCCGCCCAGCAGCACCTCGCCGGCGTCCGGCGTGGCCAGGCCGGCCAGCAGGCGCAGCAGGCTGGTCTTGCCGCGGCCGTTGTCGCCGCGCAGCCACAGCAGGCGCCCGGCCGGCAGCTGCAGGTTCAGGCCGCTGAACAGGCGGCGTTCACCGCGCCGGCAGGCCAGCTCGACGGCACTCAGCACAGGCGCCTGGGCGCCGGACGGGGAGGAGGAGGACAAGGCGGAAGTGGGTCGGAAAGGTCGATGGAACTGGCGATGCAGCAGGCCGCCGCGCGGCCCGTGCAGGGGCGAGGAACCGGCCATCCCGGGGCGGCGGCATGGTAACGGAAGGGGTCGCCGCGCCCCTGACGGCCGGGGCGCGCGGCAACGCAGCTTGATCCTGGACAAGCCGCGCAGGCCGGCGGCGATCAGAAGTCGAAGCGTCCGCCGACGTAATAGAACAGCCGCGTGGCGTTCTCGGTGCTGGCCGTGCCGCGCTGCTGGCGCGAGATCTCGTAGTCGAACGACGACTCCAGCGCCAGCTGCTGGGCCATGCGCCAGGTCACGCGCAGGCCCGGCTTCCAGCGCAGCAGGCGCACGCCGTCGCTGCCGTCCTGCGTATAGATCTGCAGCGAGGGTTCGAGCTGCCACTGCTCGTTCAGCGCCGACATGTTGTTGTACATCGCCATCACGCCCCTGAAGGTGGGGGCGGTGAGGTAGCTCAGGTTGAACACGTGGGTGTCGCGCATCGAGTACAGGTTGCTGCCGATCAGCTGCGCGCCCAGGCTCCACTGGTTGCCGCTGGCCTCCTGGCCGGCGAACTGCAGGCTGGGCACCGGGTCGATGCGGCCCACGTTGGTGAGCTGCACGGTGCCGCCGGCCTGCCAGCTGGCGGCCACGGGCGTGATGTAGCCCAGCTGGGCCTGGGTGGAGCGCGCCGTCATGGCCTTGACGTCGCGGCGCAGGGCCTCCAGCCCGCCACGCGCCTGGTAGCCGGCGATGAGCTGCGCGACCGAGCCGTAGGCCGCCTGGTTCACCGGGTCGGTGAAGAACAGCGCGTTGCCCAGCATCAGCAGCGGCTGGCTGCGCCGGTCGTACAGGAAGTTCCAGTTGCTGTTGTCCGCCAGCTGCCAGTTGCCCTGCACGGTGGCGATGTTCAGGCCCTTCATCAGCAGGTCGTAGTCCAGCGTGCCCGAGATCGCCAGCCCGCCGTTGAAGTAGCGCAGGTCGGAGCCGACGGCGCGCCGGTCGGCCGCGCCGTCGATGCTCTGCATCATGGTGTACAGGCTGCCGCTGAGGTGCTGGGTGAGCGCCTCGGCGTCGACCGAGGTGCCCCAGAAGCGCCGCCTGGCGGTGCTGGTGGCGGTGAACAGCTTCTCGGTCGGCACGCCGCCGACCAGATTGATCTTCCATTTCGGCGCGAAGCTGTAGCCCGCGCTCAGGCCGTCGAAGCGCCCCAGCACGCCGCCGCCCAGCGGCGACTGGCGGCCCAGGCGCACGCTGGTGCCGCGCAGCAGCGACTTGTAGTCGACGTACAGCGCCGACAGCCGGTTGCGGCTGGGCCGCCCGGCGATGAGGTCGGCGGTGTAGCTGTCGCGCGCGACGAAGCGCACGTCCTGGTCGGCATCGCGGTAGCGGTAGTTCAGGTCGGCACTGGTGACGACCTGCTTCTGGTCGGTGGCCGACAGCGTGGCGTCGCTCACCAGCTCGGGCACGCCGCCGAGGGAGGAGTCCTGGAAGTCCTGCGTGCGTGTCTTGGACTTGCCGCCGTAGTAGGTCGTGCCCAGCGAGCCGCTGGTGGTCGAGCTGGCGAGCACCGCGGCCGGCTTGCGCTCGCCGCCACCGGCAGCAGCGGCCGGCAGGCCGGCCAGGGCGGTGCGCACGCGCTCGCTGTCCGCGCCCTGCGGGTAGAGCTTGAGGAACAGCTCGAACTCCGAGCGCGCGCGCTGCGCGTCGCCGGCCTGCAGGCGCACCTGGCCGATCAGCTCCAGCGCCTCGCGCGAGGCGCGGTTGGGCGGCAGGTCGAGCAGCTTGTTGAGGGTCTCGATGGCCGTGGTGGTGTCACCCGCCGCACCGGCCTGGCGGGCACGCGCCAGCAGCGCGCTGCCCTGGGCGTCGAAGTCGACCGGCACGCCGCCGCCCGCCGCGCCAGGCGCGTCGGACGCCGCCACGGGCGCGGCCGACGCCGCCGGCAGGGGCGGCGGCACGCCAGGCCCGACCGCACGTGGTGCCTCGGCCGCTGCGCCCAGCGCCACGGCGACGGCCTGCGGAAAGCGCTGGCGCAGCTGCTCGACGGCGCGGCCGGCCTCCTGCTCGGTGGCGAAGTAGCCCAGGCTGACCTCGTACAGCGTGCGCCCGTCGACGACGCGGCGCGAGGTGACGATCTCGTGCTGCTGCAGCGCCGCGGGCACCGGGGCGGGCAGCTGCATGCCCGGGTCGCTGCTGCTGGACAGGCGCACGACGTACTGCCGCCCCGGCGCCGCCGCCGGCATGGCGGGCGTGGGCAGCACGGGCCGCACGGCGCCGCCCTGCCCTTCCAGCACGATCTCGATGCTGCGGCTGTTGCGCCCGGCGCGCACCTTGAAGCGGGTCTCGCCGGCGAACCGCACCACCAGCTTGCGCCTGGTGTTGCCGCGCTGGGCATCGAGCTCGTCGGTGATGACGACCTCGGGCAGGCCGTTGCCACCGGCCACGCGGCGCTGGCCGGCCTGCAGCTGGGCCGTCACCCCGCGACTGTCGAGCACCTCGTAGAACACCTGGGTCAGGTCGTTGGCGCGCGGCGCGACGCTGCGCGTGTAGCGCACCGGGGTGATGAAGCGCACGTTGACGACGGCGTCCTCGCCTTCGCGGCGGGTCTCGACCTCGTCGATGAGCTGGGCCTGCGCCCAGGGCGCGGCGGCGCACAGCAGGGCCACGACGGTGTGGCGGACCACGGGGCAGGCGGCAGGGCGGATCGGATGCATGGCAGGGTTCAAGGTGGGGGCCGGTTGCTGGCACCGCACGGCGCGGCCCGGGTCGGGCCGCCTGGCGGCGTGGGTGCGGTGAGGGGTGACGGGGTGGCGCAGTGGCGGGCGCTCAATCCCACTTGGAATAGGCCGCACCCTTGTTGCCCAGCGGGCGGTGGCAGCCGGACATGGAGCAGTCGGTGACGCTGGCGCTCTTGCTTTCATGGGTGAGCGACTTCCTGTCCATGCCGCCCGGGAAGGAGGTGCCGCTCAGGTGACAGCCCTTGCACCAGCCTGCGCCGTTGCCCATGCTGCTGTTGTGATTCATGCGCACCGTGGTGAAGGCGGCGGTGGATGTGTGGCAGGCGCCGCAGTCCATGGTGGCGCCGTTGAGCAGCTGGTTTTCCGGGATGTGGTTGTTCGGCTTGGCCCGCGCGCCCTGCGCGCCCTCGCCCAGGTAGCTGCCGTTGTGGCAGCCCTTGCAGGCCTGGGTGCTGACGACGCCGTGATTCATGGTCACGGCGGTGGCGAACGAGGTCTGCGACTTGTGGCAGCTGTCGCACTTGGCCGTCGCCGCGGTGACGGGAACGTGCGTGCCGCTCTTGCCCTTGGCCGTGCCGCCGTTGTGGCAGCTGTCGCAGGTGCCGGAGCCCACGGCGTTGGCGGCCGAATGCGCGAAGGTCGCCGAGGCCCAGGTGCTGGTGGACTTGTGGCAGCTCTCGCACACCGTCACGCCGGTATGGGTGGCATTGTTGGGGCGCGCCTGGGTCGGGCCCAGGTAGGCCAGCGTGCTGTGGCAGCTGGCGCAGCCGGTGCTCACGCTCACATTGCGGTGGAAGGTGCCGCCGTTCCAGCTCGCGTAGCCGGCCTTGTGGCAACCGTCGCAGTTCAGCGCCGCGGCGGCAGGCACGCTGCGGTAGGGGATGTGGTTGCTCACCACGCCGTCGGCCGGCGCGTAGCTGCCGCTGTGGCAGGTGGCGCACTGGCCGGTGGCCGTGACCTGGCTGTGGTTGAAGCTGCTGGGGCGCCAGCTGGCGGTGGCGTTGTGGCAGCTGATGCAGTTGGCCGTGGTCGGTATATGGCTGGACGGCTTGCCCACGGCCGTGCTGCCGTTGTGGCAAGTGCTGCAGGTGGTCGCCGCGGTGAAGCTGGCGTGGTTGGGCTTGCCGGTGGCGGCCCAGCTGCTGGTGGTGGTGTGGCAGGTCTCGCACACCGTCGCACCGGTGTGCACCGCGGTGTTGGGCCTTTGCGTGGCACCCAGCGCACCGGCGTTGTGGCAGCTGGCGCAGCCGGTGCTGACGCTGAAGTTGCGGTGCAAGGTGCCGGGGCTCCAGCTGGCGTAGCCGGCCTTGTGGCAGGCGTCGCAGCCGGCGCTGGCCGCCGCCGGCACACTCTTGTAGGCGATGTGGTTGGCCACCGGGCCGTCCGCCGGCGCATAGCTGCCACTGTGACATGTGGCACAGCGGCCGGCCACGGCCTGCTGGGTGTGGTTCCACAGGCTGGGCTTCCAGCCAGCGCCGGTGGCCTTGTGACAGCTCGCGCAGTTCAGCGTGGTCGGGATGTGCGTGGCCGGTTTGCCGCCAGCCGCGCCACCGTTGTGGCAGTTGCTGCAGGTGGTGGCCGCGGTGAAGCTGGCGTGGTCGGGCTTGGCGCTGGCGGCCCAGCTGCTGGTGCCGGTGTGGCAGCTCTCGCACACCGTCACGCCGTTGTGCACGGCGGTGTTGGGTTTTTGCGTCGCCCCCAGCGCACCGGCGTTGTGGCAGCTGGCGCAGCCGCTGCTCACGCTGAAGTTGCGGTGCAGGGTGCCGGGGTTCCAGCTCGCGTAGCCGGCCTTGTGGCAGGCGTCGCAGCTGGCCGCGGCAGCCGCAGGAATGCTCTTGTAGGCGATGTGGTTGGCCACCGGGCCGTCGGCCGGCGCGTAGCCACCGCTGTGGCAGGTGGCGCACTGGCCGGTGACGGCCTGCTGGGTGTGGTTCCACAGACTGGGCTTCCAGCCCGCGCCGGTGGCCTTGTGGCAGCTGGCGCAGTTCTGCGTGGTCGGGATGTGCGTGGCAGGCTTGCCGCCGGCCGTGCCACTGTTGTGGCAGTTGCTGCAGGAGGTCGAGGACGTGAACGCGGCGTGATCGGGCTTGCCGCTGGCGGCCCAGCTGCTGGTGCCGGTGTGGCAGCTCTCGCACACCGTCACGCCGTTGTGCACGGCGGTGTTGGGCTTTTGCGTCGCGCCCAGCGCACCGGCGTTGTGGCAGCTGGCGCAGCCGCTGCTCACGCTGAAGTTGCGGTGGAAGGTGCCGGGGTTCCAGCTCGCGTAGCCGGCCTTGTGGCAGGCGTCGCAGCTGGCGCCGGCCGCCGCCGGCACGCTCTTGTAGGCGATGTGCTTGGCCACCGGGCCGTCGGCCGGTACGTAGGCGCCGCTGTGGCAGGTGGTGCACTGCCCCGCCACAGGCAGCTGGGTGTGGTTCCAGCTGGTGGGTTTCCAGCCCGCCGCGGTGGCGTTGTGGCAGCTGATGCAGTTCTGCGAGGTCGGGATGTGCGCGGCCGACTTGGCCGATGCCGTGCCGCCGTTGTGGCAGTTGGCGCAGTTGGTGGCGCTGGTGAAGCTCGCGTGGTCGGGCCGGGCGCCCAGGGCCCAGACGCTGGTGCTGGTGTGGCAGCCTTCACAGGCTCCGGCGTTGGCGTGCACGGCGGTCGCGGGTTTGCCCACCGCGGGCGGGGTGCTGCCGCTGTGGCAGCTCGCGCACTGGCTGCTGATGGCGAAATTGGCGTGCACCTTGGCCGGCAGCCAGCTGGCGTAGCCGCTGCGGTGGCACTGGTCGCACGAGGTCGCCATGCCGCTGACCGAGTTGTTGGGCACGTGGCGCGGCGACTGGCCGGTGGCCTTGGCGCCGTTGTGGCAGCTGGCGCAGCTGCCGGCGGCCACGCCGGCGTGGTCGAACTGCACGTTGGAGGCCCAGGCCGCGCCGACCCGGTGGCAGCTGTCGCACGAGGCCGTGGTGGCGATGTGGCCGGCCGTCTTGCCGTTGGCGGTGACGCCGTTGTGGCAGCTGGCGCAGCTGCCGGCCTTCACCCCGGCGTGGCTGAAGCGCGCCCCTGTGAAACCCTGGGTGCCGTGGCAGGTGTCGCAGCCGCGTGCGGTGGGCAGGTGGTTCTGCGGCATGACCTGGTTGCCACGCGCAAACCGTGCACCGCTGGTGTGACAGCTGGCGCAGTCGCGCGGCGTGCCCTTGAACACGCCGTTGACGTGGCAGGACTCGCAGCGCTGCTGCTTGTGCTGGCCGCTGAGCGCAAAGCCGGTGCGCGTGTGGTCGAAGTTCCTGCCCGCCTGCGGCTGGGCCCACACGCTGCCGCTGGCCAGGCCGAGCAGCAGCACCACCGCGGCGAGCAGCCAGGTCAGGGCCGAGCAGGCGCGGTCGATCAAGCGCTGGGTGCAGCGCGCTGTCGCGGGGGAGGGGATGCTCTTCATGACGTGGTCCTCACTGCCGGTGATGCCAGGCAGAGGTGGCCCGCGCGGCTGGACCAGCCCAGCGCGCAGGAGATGCCGGCCAGGGCGCGCGCCCCGGACGGGGCCGACGCTGCAGCCGACGCTTCGACGGCAGGTGCGCGCTCGAGCGACGACAGCCCGCGGTTGACGATGCGCTTCCAGCGCTCGGTGACGTGGCACTGCTCGCAGCGCGTGCCGAAGCTGCCGTCGTGCATGTCGTCGCCGCGGTGGCAGCTGATGCAGCTGTTGCCCACCGGCGCGACGGCCTTGCCCTTGGGTGCCTCGTGCGTGTGGCAGGCCTCGCAGGCCACCTTCAGGTGGGCACCGTCGAGCTTGTAGTCGCTGCGGCGGTTGTGGTCGAAGTCCCAGCTCTTCCACGACCGCACGTTGTGGCAGCTCTCGCAGGCCACGCCGAGCTTCGCCTTGTGTCTGTCGTCCTTCCTGTGACAGCTGTAGCAGTCGCGCTGGGCGTCGCGGAAGCGCAACGACTTCGGCATCCCGGTGTGGCAGTCCCTGCACTCGACCGTGACGTGGCGCCCGGCCAGCGCGAAACGGGTGCGCGCATGGTCGAAGCTGGTCACCTTCCAGGACTTGTCGGCATGGCAGCCCTGGCAGGCCTTGCCGCTCTGGCCCTCGTGCCTGTCGTCCTTCCGGTGGCAGGCGACACACTCGGTCGAGGTGCTGCGCATGGCGTCGAGCGTGGCGTGGCAGGCCTTGCACTCGACCTTGGCGCCCTTGGCGGTGCTCAGGTGACCGTTGCGCAACGGGAACTTCGTCCGGTCGTGGTCGAAGCGCCCGCGCGTGTCCTTCCAGTCGCGTTCGTTGTGGCAGTCGGCGCAGGTCTTGCCCAGGTTGCCCTTGTGCCTGTCGTCCTTGGCGTGGCAGCCCAGGCAGTCCTTGGGCGCCTCCTTGTACAGCAGGCTCTTGTGGCAGGCCTTGCATTCGGTCGTGACGTGCCTGCCCAGCAGCGGGAAGCTGGTGCGGTCATGGTCGAATGTGCGCGCGTCGTCCTTCCAGGCCTTCTCGGTGTGGCAGGCGGCGCAGTCCTTGCCCAGGGTTTCCCTGTGCTTGTCGTCCTTCCTGTGGCACGACCAGCAGTCGTTCGGCGTCTTGACCTTGTAGAGCGCGCCGGTGTGGCAGGTCTTGCAGGCGGCGTCCCGGTGCTTGCCGAGCAGTCTGTACTTCGTGTCGGTGTCGTGGTTGAAGGTGGCGGGCTTCCAGGCCTTGGGCGCATGGCAGCTCTCGCACTTGTCGCCGTACTGGCCCTTGTGGCCCTTGGCCGAGTCGTCGTCCTTCCTGTGGCAGGACACACACTCGTCCTTGAGCTTGACCTTGTAAAGGTGCCCGGTGTGGCAGTCCTTGCAAGCGGCGTCGCGGTGCTTGCCGGCGAGCCTGTACTTCGTGTCGGTGTCGTGGTTGAAGGTCGAGGGCTTCCAGGCCCTGGCGCCGTGGCAGCTCTCGCACTTGTCGCCGTACTGGCCCTTGTGGCCCCTGGCCGAGTCGTCGTCCTTCCTGTGGCAGCCGATGCAGGTGCGCGGCGTGTCCTTGTAGTCGGGCGTCCTGTGGCAGTCGGCGCACTTGACGTCGACATGCTTGCCGCTCAGCGCGAAGCGGGTCCTGCCATGGTCGAACTGGGCCTTCTTCCAGTCGGCCACGCTGTGGCAGTCGGCGCACCTGGGGCCGAGCTTGCCCTTGTGCACGTCATCCTTCCTGTGGCAGGCGTTGCAGTCCTGCGGCGCCTCGGCCCAGCGCTTGCCGGGCAGGTGGCAGCTCTTGCAGGCCACCGGCTGGTGCCTGCCTTCGAGCGCGTAGTCCGTGAGCTTGTGGTCGAAGCTCTTCTCGTCCAGTTCGACAATGCGGGCGTCGCGGCCCTTGTGGTCGGTGTGGCACTCGCGGCAGGGCTGGGGCTTCTGGCGGCCGTGAAAACCGGTCCTGTCACGGAAATCCTTGCCGATCTCCTTGTGGCATTCACTGCAGCGGCCGTCCTGCGCGGCGCGGTCGAACTTGACGTGGCAGCTCTTGCAGTCGTCCTCGACCTTGGCGTGGCCCTTGATCAGCTTGCCCGGCGCCAGCACCGATTCGATGTTCTGCGCCTGCGCCAGCCCGGCGCCGCCCGGCAGCAACCCCGCCAGCAGCGCCAGCAGCGCCAGGCCGATCAGGCCGGCCAGCACCACGCGGACCCAGCACGACAGCAGCCCGCCCGCCCGCGCGAGCACGGGCGGCAGGGGGCGATGGGTGACCGGATGGGCGGACATGGACAGTTCGGGCAAGGTGGACAAGGGCAGGAGCGGGCAGGCAGGCAAAGACGGGCCCGCCCTGCCTGGCGCGCGCGCCGGGCTGGTCT
Source organism: Pseudomonadota bacterium (assembly GCA_046045865.1). GTDB lineage: Bacteria > Pseudomonadota > Gammaproteobacteria > Burkholderiales > Burkholderiaceae_C > Sphaerotilus. The sequence continues at coordinate 19,578 of JBJOKY010000018.1, forward strand.
GGGCAGGAGGCAGAAGGTTGGCGGGGGCGGCGGCGCTGGTACGACAGACGCGTCAGTAGGCGTGCACCGCGAGCACGTGGAACGCGCCGGACAGCACCAGGATGATCACGAAGGGCACGTGGGCGACGTGCCAGAGCGCGAACAGGCGCTCCCACGCTGCGTAAAGGGCCACGCGCATCACGCAGGCCAGGTGCTGCACGATGGTGGCGCGCGCCGCGCGGCGGCACTTGTTGAGCTCGCTGCGCGCCCAGCCTTGCTCGGCGGCCAGGCGGCGCAATTCGGTCGTGGCCTCGCGCATGCAGCGCAGGCGCACCTGCCAGCTCTCGATCGGCAGCACGCAGATCAGGCGCAGCCAGTGGCCGCCTGCGCCGGCGGCAGCGCTGAGTGCGCCGTCCTCGAACTCGAGCAGGCGCGCCTGCACCCTGGGCGCGAACCACAGGCGCGAGCGGCCGATGCCGTCCAGGCGGGCGTCGACCTTGAACTGGCGCAGCGCGGCGCGTTCGGCCACCAGGCCGCGGTTCAGCCGGGTGTAGAGCACCCGGCCGAGCACACCGCTGAGGGCCACGACGACCATGCTCCACAGCGCCACCGCCGCATTGGTCGAGCCGGTGCGGAAGGTGCAGTGCACCAGGATGAGCAGCGGCCCGCCCACCCCCAGCACCATGTGGCCCCAGAGCCAGGACTTGACCCGCCCCCAGCCCTGCATGAAGTTCACGTACTTGCGCAGCGGGTAGACCAGCAGCAACAGCATCATGACGCCGCCGGCCACGCCGATCCAGTAGCCGACATCGTCGCCAGGATCGAACAGGCCGGCGCGCGAGACCTTCCACGCCAGACCCAGCAACGCCGCCAGGGCCAGGTAGACCAGACCGTCACTGCCGCGCCTGCGCGGCCTGACGGCCGTCTGCGCAGGTGCGGGTGCCTGTGCGTCATCGGCTGCAGGCTGGGCAGCCGCGACGCGCGGGCTGAGGTTCATGGCGGAGCTCATGCTGTTCATGATTCGAGGTTCCTCGACTGGTGTGCAAGGCCGGTCCGACGTGGTGCTGGGCGCGTGCCGGGCTGGCATCCAGGCACGTGGGGCGATGGCCGTTTGCCCCTAAATATGGAAACATTTCCCATTGATAGTACAGAAATACCCTTATGTCGACCTTAAGCGGCGGGTTACGGCAAGTAAGGGCAGACGCGGCAATACAGGATGTTCCGGGCCCAATTCCGCGGATCGTGTCGCGATGTAGCGAGGCGTGAATGTGAAATAAACACACCCAAAAGCGTCCGCGCACGGCTCAACGTCCGGCATTTGCGCCTTGGCGCTGATGCGCACGGCGCCACCGCGGGCGCTGGCGCGGCCGCGGCCGATACCGTTGCACACCGTATCTGCCACCCCTCGAACAAGGGGTGGCCCGGCGAGCGGGCGCCGCGCACGTGCGCGGTCGCGGCGGTAGCTCAAGGCAAGGCCGCAGTTCACGCCCGCTGCGCTTGAAAGCTGGCGCAAGGTAGGCCTCCCTATAATTCGCCGTTTTTTGCGCAGGCCCGGCTGCTCTCATGCCGCGCCAGGCGCGCGATCACGTGCTGGGGTGCAGGCCGCGGCCCTTCGTTAACTCAAGAGGACTTCATGAGCGACGCTCAACATTCAGCCGACCACCAAGAAGGGCATGAAAGCCTGATCAAGACCCCGACGCAGCTCGTCGCCGTCGTGTTCGCTGCCTTCGTGGTGCCCATCATCGCCATCGTGCTGCTGGTGAAGAACGTTGGCGCCGACAAGCGCGAAGGCGCAGGCACCGAGGCTTTCTCGGCCGAAGCCGTGGCCTCGCGCATCCAGCCGGTGGGCAAGGTGCTGATCAAGCTCGAGGGCGGCCCGCTCAAGACCGGCGAGGAAGTGTTCAAGGCGCAGTGCGGCGCCTGCCACGGTGCCGGCCTGGCCGGTGCGCCCAAGTTCGGCGACGCCGGCGCCTGGGGCCCGCGCGTGAGCAAGCCCTTTGCCGAGCTGCTCAACTCCGCCCTCAAGGGCAAGGGCGCCATGGGCGCGCAAGGTGGCGGCGACTTCAACGAGCTGGAAATCGCCCGTGCCGTGGTCTACATGGCCAACGCCGGCGGCGGCAAGTTCGAGGCACCCAAGGCGCCCGCAGCAGCAGCCTCGGCACAGTAAGGCTGCACGCCGCCTTGCGCGGATCGGCCTGAACGCAAAAGCCGGCTTGCGCCGGCTTTTTTGTGTCCGCTGCCGGCGCCATCGCGCCTGGCCGCCGCGACCGCTCAGGGCGCTTTGCGCGCTCAGGGCGCTTTGCGGTACGGCTCCTCGAAGTCGAGGAAATCGCGCTCGGCCAGGGCGCCGGCGATCCATGCCGCCACGGCGGGACGCTGCACGACGCGGTCCATGTAGGCCGCCACCTCGGCAGGCACCGGCAGGTGGTAGCTGCGCAGGCGCATCACCACGGGGGCGAAGTACGTGTCGGCGACGCTGAACCCGTTGCCGAACAGCCACGGGCCACCGCTGTCGGCCAGCGCCGTGCACCACATGGCGCAGATGCGCTCCAGGTCGGCCCGCACCGCCGGCTGCTCGGCCAGCACGCGCGCGCCCACCTCGGGCAGGTCGGCCTCGATGTTCATGGGGCAGTGGCTGCGCAGCGCGCCGAAGCCGCTGTGCATCTCGGCGCACAGGCTGCGTGCGCGGGCACGCGCCGCCACGTCGGTGGGCCACAGCGGCGTGGCCGCGGGCTGCTGGCGGCTGCGCCACTCGGCGGCGTATTCGGCGATGGCCAGGGTGTCCCACACCACCAGCTCGCCATCGACCAGCACCGGCACCTTGGCGGTGGGTGCCAGCGCGGCCATGGTGCGCTTGAAGACCGAGCCGGGCGTGAAGGCGTCGAAGCGCACCGTCACCTCCTCGAACGGGATGGCGGCGTCGGTCAGCAGCACCCAGGGGCGCATGGACCAGGACGAGTAGTTCTTGTTGCCGATGTAGAGCTTCATGGGGACCGCGGCACTGCGGTGCCGCGCCTGTCGGGGTTGGTGGCCGGCCATGCTAGCGCCGAGCACACCCAGCAGGCACGCAGACGCAGCATCGCACTGATGCGAAACACGCATCGATGGATGCCTGCGCCGCGTCAGGCCAGGTCGGGGATGAGCGCACGCATGGCGGCGGCCTCGGCCAGCAGCCAATCGGCCAGCTGGCGCACCTCAGGGCGCTGGGCCGAGGCCGGCGCGGTGACGAGCCAGTAGGCCTGGGGTCGCACGTCGCGCCCGCCCGGGCCGAGCGGCTCGACCAGGTCGCCACGCTGCAGCAGGTCGGCCACCAGCGCCAGCCGGCCCAGCACCACGCCCTGCCCCGACTGCGCCGCCTGCACCTGCTGGTGGTCGTAGTTGAAGTGGATCCAGCGTGCCGGCTGGGCCGTGCCCAGGCCGCGGCGCTCGAACCACTCGAGCCAGGAGCGCTCCAGCACCGAGGGCAGATGCACGTCGGCGCTCTCGATCAGGCTGTGGCGCAGCAGGTCGGGCGCGCTCGCCAGCG
>JBJOKY010000154.1:0-9850 GCA_046045865.1 Pseudomonadota bacterium
GTGGCGGCCGAGGCCGGCGCTGGTAGTCGCGGCATCCAGGCCGTCCTGCGCCGGCCCGTCGCCCGTGCGGCGCCACAGCACGATGTCGCGCAGCGTCGGCAGGCTGGCGACGAGCCGGGTCAGCACCGCGCGCCGGTCGTGGTCGGTGCCGCCGTAGCGCGTGCTGTCGCAGCAGATCAGCACGCGCGGCCCGATCTGGCTGAACCGGTCGAGCACGGCGACCGGCCCCATGTCGGGTGAACACACCGACCACACGGCGCCCAGGCTGGCGCAGGCCAGGAAGGCGACCACGGTCTGCGGCACGTTGGGCAGGTAGGCGACGACGCGGTCGCCGCGCCCCACGCCCATGCCACGCAGGGCCAGCGCCATGGCCGCCACCTGGCGGTGCAGCTCGGGCCAGCCCAGCTCGGTCGCCACGCCGGCCTCGTGCAGGCGCTCGTCGCTGAACACGATGGCGGGCTGGCCGGCGGCGTGCGCCGCGTCCACGTGGCGCAGCACCTGGCGCGCGTAGTTGAGCTGCGCGCCCGGGAACCAGCGTGCGCCGGGCATCACCGCCGGCTCGGCCAGCGCGACATCGACGGGCGTGGCGGACTCGACGGCGAAGTAGTCCCAGATCGAGCGCCAGAACCCGTTGAGGTCGCTCACCGACCACTGCCACAAGGCATCGTAGTGCGTGAAGGTCAGGCCGCGCTCGCGGCTCAGCCACTGCTGGTACTGCTCGATCTGGTGCTGCCTGGGCATGGCGTGGTCTCCTGCGGGCACTGTAGAACCCGGTCGGCGCCGGCTCAATCCGGGCAGATCCCGCACGGCCGGAACGGCTTTGCGGCGCAGCCTTCAAAGCGCTTGCAACCTGGCGGCGCAGCCGCAGCTAGAGTGCCTGCATCGACCCCACGGTCCAGCCCCGCAACCGGATCAGGAGACTGCCCGACATGACCGCCACCAGCACCACCAACGCCCCGACCCGCAGCCCCGTCACCGCCGCGCGCGGCGTGGAGCGCCTCGTCGTCGGCCAGGCCACCAGCGACGGCGCGGGCGTGAAGCTCACGCGCGTGCTGACGCAGAACCTGCAAAAGCGCCTGGACCCCTACCTGATGCTCGACCACTTCGGCTCGGACAAGCGCGACGACTACATCGGCGGCTTCCCCGACCACCCGCACCGCGGCTTCGAGACCATCACCTACATGCTGGCCGGGCGCATGCGCCACCGCGACAGCGCCGGCCATGAAGGCCTGCTCGAACCCGGCGGCGTGCAGTGGATGACGGCCGGGCGCGGCGTGATCCACAGCGAGCTGCCCGAGCAGGAGGACGGCCTGATGTCGGGCTTCCAGCTCTGGCTCAACCTGCGCTCGGGCGACAAGATGCGCGAGCCCTGGTACCAGGACTTCGTCGCCGCGCAGATCCCGCGCTTCGAGCACGCCGGCGTCAGCGTGCGCGTGATCGCGGGCAGCAGCCACGGCGTGGCCGGCGCGGTGCAGCGCGAGCACACCGAGCCGCTCTACCTCGACCTGGAACTGGCGCCCGGCACACGTTTCGAGCAGCCGCTGCCGGCGCCCCACAACGCCTTCGTCTATGTCTACGAGGGCGAGGCGCGTGTGGGTGACGGCGCGGGCGCACGCGTGGTGCCCGCGCAGCGCATGGCCATCCTGACCAACGACGCAGCCAGCAACGGCGTGGTCGTCAGCGCCGGCAGCGCGCCAGTGCGCGCCCTGCTCATCGCCGGCAGGCCGCTGGACGAACCCATCGTGCAGTACGGCCCTTTCGTGATGAACAGCACCGAGCAGATCTACCAGGCGGTGGAGGACTTCCGCGCCGGCCGGCTGGCCTGAGGCACTGGCCGCCGTCGTGCACCGCGGTGCTCAGCGGTGCACGATCTCCTTCCACTGCGCCGCCCAGTCGGCCGCGTGCGCCAGCTCGACGGCCTTGGCGTAGCGGTAGAAGGTGACCTCGAAATAGCCCAGCGCGATCAGGTAGCCGGCCCAGCCGTCCAGGAAGCCGCGCTTGAACAGGAAGTGCTTCCAGAACGCCCACACGCCGTGGGTGTAGGCCTTGAACATGCTCGACCCCTTCTGGCGCGGCTTGGCCGCACCCAGCGTCGAGTAGCGGTTCATCTTGTGGATCAGCTCGGCGATGTTCTTGTAGGGCAGCTGCCAGATCGCGCTCTTCATGTGGCCGATCGGCTTGCCAGGGTCGGCCAGCACATAGCCCTCGTGCACCGGGCTCATGTCGTAGCCCATGGCGCCGCGCCTGAACAGCTGCGGCTGGCGGTAGTTGGGATACCAGCCCGAATGCCTGATCTCGCGGCCCAGGAAGAAGTTGCGCCGCGGCACCCAGTACACGTCGTGCCCGCCGCGTTCGACCAGGGCTCGGATCTCGTCGCGCGCCGCCGGCGTGCAGCGTTCGTCGGAATCGAGGCTGAAGATCCAGTCGCCCGTGCAGGCCGCGATGGCGCTGTTGCGCAGCGAGCCGAAGCCCTCGAACTTGACCTGCACCACGCGTGCGCCGAGCGATTCGGCGATCCTGGCCGTGTCGTCGGTGCTGTACGAATCAGCCAGGATGATCTCGTCGGCCCAGGCCACGCTGGCCACGGCGTCGGCGATCTTCTCGGCCTCGTTGAAGGCAATGATGTAGGCTGAAATCCGGGGCATGCGCACAACTCCGTCGGCACTCATGGCCCGGCACAGGTCACCGGGCGCAGACAGCGCGGATTGTGCTTGCTGGCGCGCGGGGCGCTCAGGCGGTCATTCAGGCGGTCAGCTCGACCGTGGCCTGCCAGTCGTGGCGCTGCGCGCCCCAGACCAGTTCGCCCAGCGTGGAGCGCAGCGTCATGGTCGGCAGGGTCTTGGACAGCGCCAGGTCGGCCTCGACCCCGGCGTGCACCACCAGGCGCAGGTCGTCCGGCCGGTCCAGCAGCACCACCAGCTTGGCCGGGCCCTGCACCGCACGCACCTGCGACACCACCGTGGGCAGATGCGCCAGCCCGCACCAGGGCAGGTCGACCACGACCAGATCGACCTGGCGGTCACGGGCCAGGAACCACACCGCCTGGCTCAGCACCGGCGTGCGCCAGACCTCGACATGGTGGTCCAGCTTGTCGAGGGCTCGCTCCAGGCCTATCTGCAGCGCCGCCTGGTCACTCAGCAGCAAGGTCTTCATCTCGGGGGCCCAATTTGTAAAAGTAACTCGATCGTAAGCGTAACAAACCGTTCTGACTTCCACCTTTGGGGGGGAGGGTGTGCCCTGTGATGCAGGATGTCGGGATTTCTAGAATGCTGCAATGGCAAATCCACAAATCACGGTGTCGGTGGTCGTGACACCCATCGCCGAGCGCACCGATCCGGCGCGCGGCGAATACGCGTACGCCTACACGGTCACCATCCGCAACAGCGGCGACATCGCCGCGCAGCTGATCGCACGCCACTGGGTCATCACCGACCAGAACGGCCACGTGCAGGAGGTGCGCGGCCTGGGCGTGGTCGGCCACCAGCCGCTGCTGCAGCCCGGCGAGTCGTTCGAGTACACGAGCTGGACCCAGCTCGCCACGCAGCAGGGCTCCATGCGCGGCAGCTATGCCTGCTACACGCAGGACGCCCAGCCCTTCGATGCCGAGGTGCCCGAGTTCATGCTCGGCAACACCAGCGCGCTGCACTGAACGCGGCGCCACCCATGGGGCTCAACCAGCGCCGCCGCGACGGCAGCGACCTCGACACCCTGCTCGCCCAGGCCGACCCGCAGGCACCCACCGCAGAGCGCCACCTGTGGCTGGTGCGCGTGCTCGAATGGCTGCGCCAGGACGACACGCCGCGCGGCAGCGACCTGCCGCTGGCCGTGCTGCGCCTGCGCCACCTGCTGGGCGTGCTGGCCGGGCAGCCCGAGCGGCGCGCCGCCGTGGCCGGCGTGCTGCAGCGCCTGGTGCGCGAGACCGAGGTCGCCGCGCTGTTCGCCGACCTGGGTTTCTCGGCCCGGCGCGACCTGTGGGGCGCGCTGGCCGACTACCTGCGCCAGCGCCTGCTGCCCGGCACGCCGGACAGCCTGGACCTGGCCCAGCTCTTCACCCTGTTCTTCGACGACGGCGACGACGCCGCCTGGCTGGCCGCCATCGACGCACCCACGCTGCAGGCCTTCACCGAACTGCTCTGGGCCGCCCAGCCCGAGGCGCGCGCCGCCTGGCGCGCGCCCTTCTTCGAGGCCATCACCTACCTCGTGTCGCAGGTGCGCGCCACCGGCTTTGCGCCCGCGCTGCGCCGGCGCATCGCGCCCGCACTGCTGGCCGAGCGCCCGTTCGAGCGCCTGGTGAGCGCCTGCGAGACCCTGGTCGCCGCCGTCGACACCGGCGACACGGCCCAGGCCGGCGCCGTGGCCGCCCAGCTGCACCACCTGCTGGAGCTGTGCCGCGACGCCGCCGCCAGCGTGCACGGCCACCTGGACGCCTACGGCATCTCGGTCGACCTGGTGTTCGAGCTCGAACAGCTGCGCCTGCGCACCCTGCGCATCGAGGCCCTGCTCGACCTGGTGCTGAGCAGCCAGCCCCAGGCCACCCTGCAGGCCCTGGTGACCGAGCTGGTCAAGGAGACACACGACCGCCTGAGCGTGCGCGCCCTGCTCAGCCAGCACTACGCCCTGCTGGCGCGCAAGGTGGTCGAACGCAGCGCCGACACCGGCGAGCACTACATCACCCGCAGCCGCGCCGAATACCGCCTGATGCTGGCGCGGGCGGCCGGCGGCGGCGCGGTCATCGCCGGCACGGTGTTCCTGAAGTTCGTCGTCATGGCCCTGGGCCTGTCGGCCTTCTGGGGCGGCTTCTGGGCCGGCGTCAACTACGCCACCAGCTTCGTGCTGGTGCACCTGGCCGGCTGGACGGTGGCGACCAAGCAGCCCGCCATGACCGCACCCACCCTGGCGCGCCGGCTCGAGGCGCTGGACGTCGCCAGCCAGGCCCGCCAGCAGGCCGGCCTGCGCACCGGCCGCGACACCGGCAGCAGCCTGACGACACCCGCCGGACTCGACCCCGCGCCGGGCGGGCCCGCCGCCGCCGACCCCGTTGACGCCGCCGCCCAGGGCCTGGTCGACGAGATCGCCCACCTCATGCGCTCGCAGATCGCCGGCATCGTCGGCAACCTGGCACTGGTCGTGCCGGTCGTGCTGCTGGCGCAGCTCATCGCCTGGAAGCTGCGCGGCAGCCCGCTCATCAGCGTGGCCGACGCCCGCCACGTGCTGCACGACCTGACGCTGCTCGGCCCCACCCTGGCCTACGCCGCCTTCACCGGCGTGCTGCTGTTCGCCGCCAGCCTGATCGCGGGCTGGTTCGAGAACTGGTTCGTCTGGCACCGGCTGGACAGCGCCATTGCCTGGAACCCCCGCTTCGTCGCCATGCTGGGCGCCGAGCGGGCCCAGCGCACAGCCGCCTGGTGGCGCAACAACGTCTCGGGCCTGGCGGCCAACGTCTCCCTGGGTCTGCTGCTGGGCGTGGTGCCGGCCCTGGCGGCGTTCTTCGCCTTGCCCATCGAGGTGCGCCACGTCACCCTGGCCACCGGCCAGATCGCCGCGGCGGTCGGCACCCTGGGCCTGGCCGTGCTGCGCGAGCCGGCGCTGTGGTGGTGCGTGGCGGCCATCCCCTTCATCGGCGCACTCAACCTGCTGGTCAGCTTCACCCTGGCGCTGCGCCTGGCGCTGCGCGCCCGCGGCGTCAAGCTGCACGACCGCCACCTGCTCTACGCCGCGCTGCGCCAGCGCCTGCGCCACGCGCCCGGCAGCTTCATCGTGCCACCGCGCGAGACGGCCACGCCAGCGCCTGACAGCCACAACCACGGTCACGACCACAGCGACGACCACGCCACCCGCACGCTGCACGCGCCTGCAGCACACAACGGCCAGCACCCCGCCACTGCCGCCGCCACCGCGCCGGCGGCCCACACGCCGCCCGCAGCCCAGAACGCCGACCAGCCTGCCGCGCCGGAAACCGCCCCCCAGGCTCCCCTGGCGTACGGGGCCGACCCACCACCTTGACGCCGCCTGCCCCGGGGGGCAGGCGGCCGGCATCACCTCACGGCTCGCCGCCGCGCCCGTCGTCGGCCTGCCGCTCGCCCTTGCGACGCCCCGCGAACATGGTCCACCACACGATGGCCACCAGCAAGGCGCCAGCGCCCAGCGCTTCCAGCAACAACCACTCCATGATCCATCTGCTCCTGCGCCTGGCGCCCGGTTTGCGCACGCCGGCGACCACGTGCGGCCCGGCAACTGCCCGGCCCATTCTAGGAACCACCCCTGCGGCCACGCCGTGCCGCGCCGCGGACGGCACCCACCGCCGCCTGCTCCCGCCCGCGCTGCTGGGCGCCGTGCTGCTGGCGGCGTGCAGCACGCCGCTGCCACTGCGCGAAGCCATCGGCCCGCTCGACGCCCCGCCCATGGCCAGCGCCCCGCCGCTGGCCGCCCCACCCGGCACGCCCGCCCCGGGCAGCGCGCCGCCGCCCGCCAGCGTGCTCTCGCCGCCCACGCTGGACGCCGCCAACCGCGTCGTGCGCACCACCCCGCGCGGCCGCTGGGTGCGCGCCGAGTGGCCCGAGCTGCCCGGCTGGGCCGATGACAGCGTGCAGCGCGCCTGGCCCGCCCTGCTGCGCAGCTGCGACAAGCCCCACCCCGCCTGGACGGCCGCCTGCCAGAGCGCCCGCGAGCTCGGCCCGCTCGCCGACGAGACCGGCGTGCGCCGCTGGCTGACCACGCGCCTGCAGCCCTGGCGCGTCGAGACCGCCGCCGGCCAGCCCGACGGCCTGCTCACCGGCTACTTCGAACCTTATCTGGAGGCCACCCGCCGCGCCGACGCCCAGCACGGCGTGCCCCTGCACGCCCTGCCCGCCGAACTGGCCAGCGCCGGCCCGGCCGACACGCGCAGGCCCTGGTACACCCGCCAGCAGATCGAGACCGTGCCGGCCGCCCAGGCAGCCCTGCAGGGCCGCGAACTGGTCTGGCTGGCCGACCCGCTGGACGCCCTGCTGCTGCACATCCAGGGCTCCGGCCGCGTGCTCGTCAGCGAGCCGGACGGCCGCCAGCGCCTGCTGCGCCTGGCCTATGCCGGCCACAACCAGCAGCCCTACCAGTCGATCGGCCGCTGGCTGGTCGACCAGGGCGCCTTCACGCTGGAGCAGGCCAGCTGGCCGGCCATCCGCGCCTGGGCGCGCGCCAACCCGCAGCGCGTGAAGGAGATGCTGCGCGTCAACCCGCGCTACATCTTCTTCCGCGAGGAACCCCTGCCCGACGCCAGCGTCGGCCCGCTCGGCGCCCAGGGCGTGCCGCTCAGCCCCGGCCGCTCGGTGGCGGTCGACAAGGACAGCATCCCCTACGGCACCCCGGTCTGGATGGCCAGCACCGAGCCCCAACCCTGGGCCGTCAACATGCCGCCTGCCCGCCCGCTGCAGCGCCTGGTGCTGGCGCAGGACACCGGCAGCGCCATCACCGGCGCCGTGCGCGCCGACTTCTTCTGGGGCTGGGGCGACGGCGCCGAGGACCGCGCCGGGCGCACCAAGCAGCCGCTCAGGTTGTGGGCCTTGTGGCCGAAGTGAGCGACCGGGCGCTGGCCGGCGCGCAACCAGCACCCGACAAGCGCCGTATCGTCCTAAACTAGTCAGCACACTAGTCAGATCGCATCAGAAAGGATGAGCCCATGCAGACGTGGCCTGTACAGGACGCCAAGGCGCGGTTCAGTGAATTCCTGGAGAAATGCCTGACCGAAGGGCCGCAGATGGTCACCCGGCGCGGCACGGAGGCCGCCGTACTCATCCCGGCCGAACAATGGCGCCGCCTGCAGGCGTCGGCCCAGCCGTCACTGAAAGCCCTGCTGCTGGCCGAGCAACCCAGGGCCGACGATCTGCCGGAGCGGCCACGCGGCAGTGCACAACGCCGCAAACCCGTCGGCCTGCCCTGACTGCGCGCTTCCCTTGCCGCCGCGTGCATGCATGCATGTATGTACCTGCTCGATACCAACGTGGTGTCCGAACTGCGCAAGCCCAGGCCGCATGGCGCAGTCGTGCAATGGATACAAGCCACCGCCGATGCTGACCTCCATATTTCCGCCGTCACCATCGGCGAAATCCAGGCCGGCATCGAATTGACCCGCGAACAGGACGAAGCCAAAGCCGTGGCTCTGGAGCAATGGCTCGCCCAGGTGGCCGGCACCTTCAACATCCTGCCCATGGACGCCCGCACCTTCCGAGAATGGGCGCGGCTGATGCACCGCTCGTCCGATACCCTGTATGAAGACGCCATGATTGCCGCCACCGCACGGGTGCATCAACTCACGGTCGTGACGCGCAATGTGGCGGACTTCAGCCGCTTCAAGGTCGAACTGCTGAATCCGTTCAAGATCTAGATCACACACTTGGTGCGAGCTTCCCAAGGGGCATCAATCCTCGAACGACGGATATTGCTCGGGCTTCTCACCGACTTCAGACACCAGGCATGGCAGCGTCACATTGCCGCCTGATTTTCTAGCTGGCGCTCTGAGCTTCGAAATACTGAAAACCCAATCATCACCGTAGTCAAACAGATAATAAAGGCGATGCCCCTTGGGCAAGGGGAAAAGACTGTCAATCGTCCTTTCATAGATATCGCCGTTTTCACCATCGAAGGAAACGCGCCCCCGGCTTCTTTCGGTCCTGGCGGTGAAGAACTCATACATGTGATCATTGTCGAAGTTCAACACGTCTTGAATGGCCAGGTGAACATCTTCAAGTACGGCCGAAGATTCAATTTCCATCACACGCTCCCACTTGCCGGTTGCGTATGCACCCGACACCAGGGTGATCTTGAGGGCAATAGTCATGTCAGTGTTGACCGGGAATGGAGATTCGCATATTTTGCCTCACTCGGCAGCGACATGAGCCGACTCCCGATCATCATGCACTTCACATCGTGGTTGGGCTTGTGCCCCGGTACGCACGAAGATTATCGGCAGCAAGGTGCTCAGCGGCAAGACCAAGCGCCAAGCGGGTCGTCCATCGCGCAGCACAGGCCTTGCGATTGGCAACCGCCGCACTGCGCACCAGCAAATCGGTGCTTGGCACGCACATTCCGCAGAATGTGCTCACGCATGGACAAGCCCAATGCCGTGACCGCGGCTACGCACAAACTGGCGCGGCTGATCTACACACTGCTCACCAAGCGTCAGGAATACACCGATCAAGGTCAGGACCACTTCGATGAACGCTACCGCCAGCGTGTGCTGCACAACCTCTCGCAACGTGCTGCAAAGATGGGCATGAAGGTCGTGCCGGCCGAAGTGGCGGCTTGAAAATGCACGGCAGATCAACCACTTAGAGGGATTTTCTCAAGAGGCCTAGCCATCAGCAAGCCGAGCATGTAATTTTTACTTTGAAAATACGCCCGTTTTCATGCCAAATGGAAAGTGGAACGCATTCGCCCCGAAGTACAACTGGCGATTTGTCCCTATCAATCTTGACACCATATATGCTTTCAGCGATTGATATTGGCGCCCCTACACGAAGATTTGAACCCAGATAATCGAATTTTGCATCTGATATTTCCAAATCTGCAACCCAAATATCCTTGGGGAACGCGACAGCGATAATTTTCATTCCTGTGTATGAAATCTCCTCTGCCTTGCAGCCGGGTGATTCATCAGGCAAGAGATCCGCGCATGAAAGCCTTTTAACTGATTTAACCGGAGCAAGCTTCTTGAGTGAGTAAAGTGTCTTTGGTATTCTCTTGTCACCTAGGGGGCACAACTGCGCAGGATCAATTTTTAATTATCGATCAGAAGGTTTAAACCACCGGCTTTAGCCGGTCAGCTTTAGCTGCGATACTTGGCGGTCGGGTGAAGAGGGTTAAATGTGGATTATCG
>JBJOKY010000517.1:0-2915 GCA_046045865.1 Pseudomonadota bacterium
GTCGAAGGCGGCCTGGCGCTGGAGCTGTACTGCGCCCGCCTGGTCGACGAACTCGACACCGGCACGACACCCGAGGCGCGCGACAGCGCCAGCCTGCTGCTGGACGTGCTCACCCCCATCGCCAAGAGCTGGCCCAGCGAGTGGTGCCTGGAGGCCAACAGCCTGGCCATCCAGGTGCACGGCGGTTATGGCTACACGCGCGACTTTCCGGTGGAGCAGTACTGGCGCGACAACCGCCTGAACATGATCCACGAGGGCACGCACGGCATCCAGGCCCTGGACCTGCTGGGCCGCAAGGTGACGATGCAGAAGGGCGCCGGCCTGGCGGCCGTGGCCGCACGCATGCAGGCCAGCATCGAATGCGCGCGCCATGCGCCCGAACTGGCCGGCCATGCCGACAAGCTGACCGCTGCCCTGGATCACCTGGTGGCCGCCACGCGCGCCGCCTGGTCCACCGGCGACCCCATCGAGGCCCTGGCCAACGCCACGCCCTATCTGCAGGCCTTTGGTCACGTGGTGCTGGCCTGGATGTGGCTGGAGCTGGCCATGTGTGCGCAGGCACAGGCCAGCGGGCAGGGCGCATCGACCAGCGCCGCGCAGACCGCCTTCCTGGCCGGCAAACGCGCCGGCTGCGACTATTTCTTCGCCTACGAGCTGCCCAAGGTGGCCGCCTGGCTGGCCGTGGTCGAGACCCGCGACGCCACCTGCCGCACCATGTCGCCCGACTGGTTCTGACCTCCCTTCCAATCGATCTCGACTGAGGAGACTCCCCATGAGCACCCCCGTGATGCAACTCTTCGACCTGAAGGGCAGGAACGCCGTCATCACCGGCGGCTCGCGCGGCCTGGGCCTGCAGATTGCCGAGGCGCTGGGCGAGGCGGGCGCCCGCGTCATGCTCAGCTCGCGCAAGGCGGCTGATCTTGAAGAAGCCGTGGCGCATCTGCAGGACCTCGGCATCGACGCCCGCTGGGTGGCGGCCGACACCGCCCAGCCCGAACAGGCCCTGCATGTGGTCGACGAGACCTTGCAGCGCATGGGCGACATCGACATCCTGGTCAACAACGCCGGCGCGGCCTGGGGCGCACCGGCCGAGGCCTATCCGCTCGACGCCTGGGACAAGCTCATGAACCTCAACGTGCGCGCCATCTTCGTGCTCAGCCAGGCGGTGGCCACGCGCAGCATGATCCCGCGCCGCAGTGGCGGAAAGATCCTCAACATCGCCTCCATCGCCGGCCTGGGCGGCAGTTCGCCGCAAATGCCCACGGTGGCCTACAACACCAGCAAGGCGGCGGTCATCAACCTCACGCGCTCGCTGGCGGGGGAATGGGGCCGTTACGGCATCAACGTCAACGCGCTGGCCCCGGGCTTCTTTCCCAGCAAGATGACCCGCGGCACGCTGGACCGCATGGGCGTGGACAAGCTCGCCGCGCGCGCCCCGCTCAACCGCCTGGGCGACGACGATGACCTCAAGGGCGCGGCCCTGCTGCTGTGCAGCGCCGCGGGCAAACACATCACCGGCCAGACCCTGCCGGTGGACGGCGGCGTCACCGCCCTGGTGGGCGGCTGAGCCCGCCATGGATTTTCCCGTCCACATCCCCTTCGTCGACGAGCTGGGCTTCGAGCTCACGCAGTTCGGCGACGGCCAGGCCGAGATCTGCGTCAACATGACCGAGCGGCTGACCAACTCCTTCGACGTCATCCACGGCGGCGTGAGCATGACGCTGCTGGACGTGGTGATGGCGCACGCCGCGCGCAGCGTCAACCTGCACCTGCCCGACCGCGGCCCGGGCGTGGTGACGATCGAGATGAAGACCACCTTCATGCGCCCCGGCGAAGGCCGGCTGCGCGGCGTGGGCCGGCTGATGCACCGCACCAGCACCCTGGCCTTCACCGAGGCCAGCATCTTCAACGCCGACAACGCGCTGGTGGCCCACGCCACCGGCACCTTCAAGTACGTGCGCAAGCTGCCGACCGATGGCCGCCAGCTGCGCGACCTGCGCCGCCTGGACGGCAGCGGGTCGGATTGACGCCTCAAAGCCCCCCCACGGAGACACCCCATGACCACTGTCATCAACCGCGCCCTCGTGCTCGACAACCGCCCGGAGGGCGAACCCAGCGCCGGCAACTTCCGCCTGGTCGAGACCACGCTGCCCGAACTCGCCGAGGGCGAGGTGCGCGTGCGCAACCACTACCTCAGCCTTGACCCCTACATGCGCGGGCGCATGAACGAGGGCAAGAGCTACGCCCAGCCCCAGCCCCTGGGCGAGGTGATGATCGGCGGCACGGTGGGCGAGGTGGTGGCCAGCCGCAACGACCATTTCAAGGTCGGTGACCAGGTCGTCGGCATGGGCGGCTGGCAGGAGTATGTGCAGGTGCCGCCCGGCGCCCGCGGCGTGCTGCAGAAGGTCGACACCACCCACATTCCGCTGTCGGCGTATCTCGGTGCCGTGGGCATGCCGGGCGTCACCGGCTGGTATGGCCTGACGCAGATCATCGCCCCCAAGGCCGGCGAGACCGTGGTGGTGAGTGCGGCCAGCGGCGCGGTGGGCGGCGCGGTCGGCCAGCTGGCCAAGGCGCGCGGCTGCCGCGC
Source organism: Pseudomonadota bacterium (assembly GCA_046045865.1). Classification (GTDB taxonomy): domain Bacteria; phylum Pseudomonadota; class Gammaproteobacteria; order Burkholderiales; family Burkholderiaceae_C; genus Sphaerotilus. Next base: position 2,591 of record JBJOKY010000517.1, read on the forward strand.
CGTGGGCATCGCCGGCGGGCCGGACAAGTGCGCCTACGTGGTGGACGAACTCGGCTTTGATGCCTGCATCGACTACAAGGCCAATCCGGATGCCAAGTCGCTCGGCAAGGCGCTCAAGGAAGCCTGCCCGAACGGCATCGACGGCTATTTCGAGAACGTCGGCGGGCGCATCCTCGACGCTGTCATGCTGCGCATGAACGCCTTCGGCCGCATCGCCTTCTGCGGCATGATCTCGGGCTACAACGGCGAGCCCATCCCCATGGCCGCGCCCCAGCTCATCCTGGTCAGCCGCCTGAAACTCGAAGGCTTCATCGTCAGCGAGCAC
>JBJOKY010000518.1:0-2910 GCA_046045865.1 Pseudomonadota bacterium
CCTCAACGGCTCGGTGTCGCGCTACCTGTCGCTGGCGCTGGTCAAGGAGCGCAACGACGCCAAGGGCGAGCTGCCCGGCCCGGCCGGTTCGGGCAAGTCCTACGACCGTATCCCCTTCCACATGATCGCCAACGACGGCAACATCATGGAGCACGCCGTGGCCTTCGACGGCAAGGCGGATCTGGACGGCAACAAGGACGCGCAGGAACACAAGGGCACCCTGCCCCAGCAAGCCATCGGCGAACGTTATGACATCGTCGTGAACTTCGGCGCCAAGAACGGCATCGCCGCCGGCGACAAGCTGTACTTCGTAAACGTGCAGGAGCACAAGGATCCCGTCATCACGTCCAAGCGCATCCCGCTGGCCGATGTGCTGTCAGGCAAATACAAGCCCGGCGTGACACGCGACGACGATGGTGACGGCGTGGCTGACCGCTGGGTCGACGGCGACCCTTGTGTCGGCAAGTTCATGGAACTGCGTGTCAAGCCCATGCTGGCCGGCCAGACCGACCAGTCCATGGACCCGGCGCTGTATACCCAGGGCAAGCTCAAGATGGTGCCGCTCAAGCTCAACCGCGACAGCGCGGCTGACGACGCCAAGCTGCGCAATGCGGTGCACCGCAACTTCACCTTCGGCCACAGCGGTGGTACCGACGAGCAGCCCTGGACGGTCAAGACCGACGGCGGCAAGGGTTACACCGCCAACATGCGCCGTGTCTCGGCGGCACACAACCTGTCGACAGGCCCGACCGACGGAGGCACAGTGCAGAACGAGTCGCCCTACGAGATCTGGTACATCCAGCTGCAAGGCGGCTGGGATCACCCGGTGCACATCCACTTCGAGGAAGGCATCATCCTGCGCCGCGGTGGCAAGAAGCCGCCGGCCTGGGAAACCTGGGCGCGCAAGGACATCTACCGCATCGGGCCGGACCTCCAGGCCACCGACAGCGTCGAGGTCGCGGTGCAGTTCCGCGAGTTCGCCGGCACCTTCGTCGAGCACTGCCATGCCACCCAGCATGAAGACAACGCCATGTTGATCCGCTTCGACGTGCAGCGTCCGGGCCAGGTCCTGGCCATGCCTTCGCCGGCTCCGACCTGGGATGGCGTGCACTTCGCCGGCACGGCCTCGCTGCCGACCTACAAGAGCGGCGAGTTCAAGGGCCCGAGCTACAAGCCAGGCAAGTAAGCGGAATTGACCTCACTGACTGCGGTTGCCCCCCACAACCGCAGCCTTCCTGAGCAGGAGGCGGTGCGCAAGCACCGCCTCCTTGTCATTTGGGCACCACCTGGCCGGCTGTTTCATGGCTCGCCATGGGCGCGGCACAGGTGCCCAGGTTCGGTCGCACCCTCGCAACAGCCCGCTCGTGGTCGATGTCTTTGACAAAACTTTACCCGTCGACATAGAAAAACAAGGTGCATCGCGCCCGTGGAATATGGCCAAGTCGCGATGGGATTTAGTTCCATTAATTCGAAGCCAGTTGTGACACGATGCACATCACCCCGGTCAATTCCTGACCGAGGGTTAAGCTTCATGAAATCTCGCCGCAATGCCCTGATGCAGGCACCCCGGCTGATCAGACTGCGCGCCCGTCACCGGACTGTGCGCATACCGGACCTGCCCTTGTGCGAAGCGCTGGCGTCCCGTATCTTCACGTTAACTCGACTTACCTCCCATTTCCGACACCTAAGCGAGGTGACAGAAATGTCACCCAGGGATCGCTTCGTCTGGAAATTCGAATGAGCCGCAGTGCATAGCGGTTTCGATATATCAGGCCGCCGCATCGATAAATCAAGCAAACGAGAGGTTTAGTTATGCCTAAACGAGAAGACGAATATTGCGCAGATGAAGCAGGCAAGGCCGCACGCAAGGCTGGCCAGCGTCGCTGGATCAAGCGCGGCGCCTATCTGGCTGCCGCACTGGGCGCCGCAGGTGTGTCGCTCAGCGGCACCGCCCTGGTGACCGGCGACGTGTTCCGCGATCCGCCGCCGACCGACATCTCCCACCTCACGGTGCCGACCGGCACGACCATCACGGCAAACAACGCCCTGAAGACGGCGCTTCCGGTCAACGAGGGCGCGTTCGAGAACAACTCGGGCCCCGGTTCGCACTTCGACACCCGCGTCGACACCTCGATCCCCCTGGCGGCCCAGACCGGCAACAACATTCCGACGGGTGGCCGACCCAGCCCGCTGTTCGGCGCCGAGTCCTTCACCATGCAGGCGCTGATCTTCGAGGAGTTCGGCCCGGAGAAGCTCGACGCAGCCGTCACGCCTGGCACCGATCCGATGCCGGCACCGTCGATCGGTGACGCGCCCGAGCAGGATCCGACCAGCGTGGCGCGCAGCGCGCCCAACGGCGTGGCGCTGGAAAACTTCCTGGACCAGGCTGGCATCTATCCCTTCCCGACCGCGCAGTCGAATGTGGAAGCCAAGAACCCCTGGCAGCCCGAGATCAAGGACTTCCTGAAGCGCGATGTCGCCACCGCGCCGGCCGAAGGCCGTCCGCCCGGAGAAGGTTGGGCCCACCAGCGCTGGAACGAGTTCTACCCGCAGGCCTATTTCAAGACCGCACAGGCCGGTGCGCGCGTGAACAACGGCTTCCGTGACAAGAAGCAGATGCATGGCTGGACCCAGGGCGAATTCGGCCCCGGTGGCCTGTACCACCAGCCAGCCGGCCCGGTCGGCGGCTCGGGCACGACCGCCGGCATCGACGTGCGCTTCCACTACAAGTTCCCGGCACAGAACCACAACTCGGTCTGGACCTTCGACGGCACCATGCCTCCGAAGCTGCTGATGGTGCGCTACGGCCAGCCCATCCTCATGCGCCACTACAACGCGCTGCCCATCGATCCGTCGGCCAACAAGGGCTTCGGGCTGCACACCATCACCACCCACATGCACAACGGCCAC
>JBJOKY010000155.1:0-9730 GCA_046045865.1 Pseudomonadota bacterium
ATACGTCGCGCCCGCGCCGGGCCGGCGCCGGGCCGGCACAGGGCCCCACTACGATCGATTCGACGTTCATCGAAGATCTGCGGGGAGGCTCATGTCGACGTTCACGCACACGCCCGCCTGGTACGGGCTGGCCTGTCTGGCGCTGGGCGCGTTGACCGGCTGCGCCCATTTCGAGGGCTACCAGCGGCCGCGCCCGGTGCGTCCGGCCGTGATGCCGCCACCGGTCTACGAGGGCGAGCCGGCCGGGCTGTGGGCGGCACCCGCGGCGCCGGCCGCCACCCTGGCGCCTGCACCGGCGGCCACACCTGAACCGGCGGTCGCACCTGCACCAGGGGGCGCCGGCCCGGCCCTCTCGGCCTCGGCGCCGACGCTGCAGCCAGCCGCCACGCCCCGTGCCGAGCTGGCCGACGTGCCGCGCGCCCGCCTGATCATCCTGCCGCCCGGCGCCGGGCGCCCGGCGGCGCCACCTGCACGGGTCGCACCGCCACCTGCGCGCCCGGCCCGCACACCTGCCGCGGCGGCCATGGCCCCGGCCCAGCCGCCACAGGCTGCCCCGACCACCCGGCCTGCGGCCGACGCGGCACGCACGGCTCGCCCGGCGCCGGGTGTGGCGGTGGCAGCCTCGGCCGCCACAGCGGTGTCAGCCACCGCTGCGCCCGCTGCCCGTACAGCGGCGGCTGCTCCCGCCGTGCCCGCGCGCCCGCGTGCTCGCGCCAGGGAGGCCCCGCCGCCCGAGATCGTGTTCGAGGAGCCGCCGCCCATCCGCCTGGCGCGGCCGGCCTTCCCCAGCCCGCGCTGACCGGCGACCAACACCACCGGCCCGTGTTGGCGGGCACACGCAGTGCCGCCACGCGTCGCGCGCCGCACCTGCCGTGCTGGCGCCGGGCATGCGCCTGCCGTCCTGCTACCGTGGCGCCATGTGCGCCAACTACATCCCGCCGCCACCCCGGGCGCTGCGCGAGCGGCTGTCCATCGCGCCGCGCCGGTCGGCGGGCCAGCCCGGCCTGCAGGTCGTCGAGCCCGATTTCTCCTACCCGGAGGAGGTCTATCCGGCCGGCGAGGCCCCTGTGCTGTGGCCGGACCGCCCGCGCCGCGCAGGCCCGGCCGGCGGCCGTGGCGATGGTGCCGGCACTCGCGCCGGCACTGGCGAGCCGGGCGACGAGCTGATCACGCTCGTGCCGCGACCCGCCCGCTTCGGCCTGCTGCCCGGCTGGGCGCAGGGCGACAAGCTCATGCGCATGACCTACAACGCGCGCAGCGAGACGGTGGCCGGGAAACCCAGCTTCCGCCAGGCCTGGCGCCAGCGCCAGTTCTGCCTCATCCCGGTGCAGGCCTTCCACGAGCCCTGCCACGACAGCGGCCGCCCGGTGCGCTGGCGCATCGAGCGCGGCGACGGCGCGCCCTTCTTCGTCGCCGGGCTGTGGGAGAGCGCCTGGCGCACGCCGCAGCCCGACCTGCTCGACCCCACGCCCGCGGCCGTGCAGCTGCTGTCCTTCACCATGCTCACCGTGTCGGCCGAGGGCCATGCGCTGATGGCGCGTTTCCACGCCCCGGGCGACGAGAAACGCTCCATCGTGGTCCTGTCGCCCGAGGCAGCGCTGGCCTGGCTGCAGGCCGCGCGCAGCGGCGACGAGGCGCAGGCGCGCCCTGCTGCAGCCCGTGCCGGCCGACGAGTTCGTCTGCACGCCCGACCCGCGCGCGCCGCGGGCCGGGCGGCGCGGGATGGCAACATGAGCGCCCGAGCCCGCCGCCGACCATGACCGACCCGACCTGCCTGCACCGCCCCCCTGCCTGCCCTGCCCGCCACGCCCGCGCGCTGCCGCGGCGGCTGGCGCTGTGCATGCGGATGTCCGTCGTGCTGATGCTGGCGCTGCCGCTGGTGGCCGGGCTGACGGCCAGGCCCGCACGTGCGGACCAGCTCGCCGCGCCGGTCGTGCAGACCGGCGCCTGGCAACACGCCCTGTCGGCCTTCGAGCCACCGAAGTACCCGCCCGGCTTCCGGCACTTCGACTATGTCGACCCCGGCGCACCCAAGGGCGGCGTGCTGCGCCTGTCCAACCCCGACCGGCGCACCAGCTACGACAAGCTCAACCCGTTCACGATCAAGGGTGTGGCGCCGGCGGCCATGGTGATCTTCGTGTTCGAGACCCTGGCCACCTACTCGATGGACGAGCGCCAGGCCATGTACGGCCTGCTGGCCGAGGCCATGCACGTCGAGCCCGACCTGGCGGCGGTGAGCTTCAGGCTGCACCCGCTGGCGCGTTTCTCGGACGGCAGCCCGGTCACGGCCGAGGACGTGGCGCACAGCTTCAGGCTGCAGAAGGGCAAGCTGGTGCAGCCGACCTTCCAGTCGCCGCTGGAAGGCGTGGCCGCGGCCACGGTGGTCGACGCCCGCACGGTGCGTTTCACGCTGCGCGACCGGCGCGCCGACGTGGTCTACGCGCTGGGCAACCTGGCGGTGTTCTCGCGCCGCTGGACCGGCGACAAGCCGCTGGACCAGATCGTGGGCGAGCGCCCGATCGCCTCGGGCCCCTACGTGGTCGACAAGGTGGAGATGCCCGGGCGGCTGGAGCTGCGCCGCAACCCGGACTACTGGGCGCGCGACCTGCCGGTGCGGCGCGGCCACTTCAACTTCGACCGCATCGTCTACCGGCTCTACAAGGACCCGGCGGTGCGGCGCGAGGCCTTCAAGGCGGGCGAGTTCGACATCCTGCGCGAGCTCAGCGCCAGCCAGTACGTGCGCAGCCACCAGGGCCCCAAGTGGCGCGACGGGCGCATCGTCAAGCGCGCCTTCCCCATCGCCACGGGCAGCCTGCTGCAGGCCATGGACTTCAACCTGCGCCGCGCCAGGTTCCAGGACATCCGCGTGCGCGAAGCCATCATGCTGGCCTGGGACTTCGAGGCCTACAACCGCTACGGCCGCTTCACGCGCGCCGACAGCCTGTTCAGCAACACCGACTTCGCCGCCGAGGGCCCGCCCACGCCGGCCGAGCTGGCGCTGCTGGAGCCCTTCCGCGCCGAGCTGCCGGCCACGGTGTTCGGCCCGGCCTTCCGAGCACCGCGCAACGACACCCACCCGGGCGCGCTGCGCGAGCACCTGCGCCGCGCCGCCGCCCTGCTGGCCGAGGCAGGCTGGAAGGTCGCACCTGACGGCGTGCTGCGCAACGCCGCGGGCGAGGCCTTCACCATCGAGTACCTGGAGCCTCAGCAGATCGGTCGCAACACCGAGTTCCAGCACAACCTGGCGCGGCTGGGCATCCGCTACACCGAGCGGCTGGTCGACTTCGCCCTGTACCGGCGCCGGCTGGAGAACTTCGACTACGACATGATCACCATCGTCGAAGGCAAGTTCACCCTGCCCGACCCGGCCGACCTGCTGCAGATCTACGGCAGCGGCGAGGCCGACCGCCCTGGCAGCTACAACTTCCGCGGCGTGAAGAGCCGCGCGGTCGACGAGCTGATCCGCCGCATCGGCCGTGCCGCCACGCTCGACGAGCTGCGCAGCGCCGCACGTGCGCTCGACCGCGTCGTGATGTGGAACCACTGGCAGGTGCCGCAGCTGTACACGCGCGACGAGCCCAGCTCCTACTGGAACCGCTTCGGCGTGCCGGCGGTGCAGGCGCGCTACATGCAGATCGACAGCCTGCCCGACGTGCACAGCCTGCCCTGGCCGCTGTGGACCTGGTGGGACAGGTCGCTCGACACCCGCGGCGCGCCGGCTGGCGCGGCCCCGGCGTCCGCTGCTGCCGCGGCCATCCCCTCACGCTGACGCCCCCCACCCGATGCTGGCCTACCTGATCAAGCGCGTGCTGCTCATCGTGCCCACCCTGCTGGGCGCGCTCACCATCACCTTCATCGTCGTGCAGTTCGTGCCGGGCGGGCCGGTCGAGCAGATGATGGCCGAGGCGCGCGCCGGTGCCAGCGGCGACGGCGACGGCTACCGCGCCAGCCGCGACGTCGACGCGCGCCAGATCGCCGAGCTGAAGAAGCTCTACGGCTTCGACAAGCCGGCCCACGTGCGCTACGTCGAGATGCTGGGCCAGTTCGCGCGTTTCGAGCTGGGGCGCAGCTTCATGCATGACAAGGACGTGTGGGCGCTCATCCTGGACAAGCTGCCCGTGTCCGTCAGCCTGGGGCTGTGGAGCTTCCTGCTCAGCTACCTGGTCTCCATCCCCTGGGCGTGGCCAAGGCGGTGCGCGAGGGTGAACGTTTCGACACCCTCACCACGCTGGCGGTGCTGGTCGGCTACGCCATCCCGGGCTTCGTGCTGGGCGTGCTGCTCATCGTGCTGTTCGCCGGCGGCACCTGGCTGGAGTGGTTCCCGCTGCGCGGCCTGACCTCGGACCACTGGGCCGAACTGGGCTGGGCGGCGCGCATCGCCGACTACCTCTGGCACCTGGCGCTGCCGCTGACCTGCCTGACCATCGGCAGCTTCGCGGTCACCACCATGCTGACCAAGAACACCTTCGTCGAGGAGCTGCGCAAGCAGTACGTGCTGGTGGCGCGCGCCAAGGGCCTGTCGCAGCAGCGCGTGCTCTACAAGCACGTGTTCAGGAACGCGCTCGTTCCGCTGGTGACGGGGTTTCCGGCCGCCTTCATCGGCGCCTTCTTCGCCGGCTCGGTGCTGATCGAGACGCTGTTCTCGCTCGACGGCCTGGGCCTGCTGGGCTACGAGGCGGTGGTGCGACGCGACTTCCCGGTCGTGCTGGGCACGCTGTACTTCTTCACCCTGATCGGCCTGGCCATGAAGCTGGTGGCCGACCTGCTCTACGTCGTGGTCGACCCGCGCGTGCAGTTCGGGAGCGCGGCGCGATGAGCGGGGCCGTGCCTGCCCAGGCCGGCGCCGCGCGCCACCTCTCGCCCAACCAGCGCGCCTGGGCGCGTTTCCGCCGCAACCGGCTGGGCACCTGGTCGCTGTGGCTCTTCGTCGTGCTGCTGGGCCTGGCCAGCCTGGCCGAGCTGGTCAGCAACGACCGCCCGGTGCTGGCGCGCATCGAGGGCCGCTGGTATGTGCCGCTGCTCGACAACCCGGCCGAGCAGCGCCTGGGTGGCGATTTCGCCACACCGACCGACTGGAAGGATCCGTGGACCACGGCGCTGCTGGCGCGCCCGGGCAACTGGGCCTGGTTCACGCCCAACCCGCATTCGGCCACCTCGATCGACTACCACGCGCGTGCGCCGTCGCCGGCCGCGCCCTCGGCGCGCAACTGGCTGGGCACCGACGCGCAGGGCCGCGACATGCTGGCGCGGCTGCTGTACGGCTTTCGCGTCAGCATCTGGTTCGCGCTGGCGCTCACCCTGGTGGCGGGCGCGATCGGCGTGCTGATGGGCGCCGTGCAGGGTTATTTCGGCGGTCGGGTCGACCTGGCGCTGCAGCGCCTGGTGGAGATCTGGGGCGCGGTGCCCGAGCTGTTCCTGCTCATCATCTTCGCCGCCGTGTTCGAGCCCTCGCTGGGCCTGCTGCTGGTGCTGCTGTCGCTGTGGGGCTGGATGGGGCTGGCCGACTACGTGCGCGCTGAGTTCCTGCGCAACCGGGGGCTGGAGTACGTGCGGGCGGCGCGCGCGCTGGGCCTGTCCAGCCTGCAGATCATCTGGCGCCATGTGCTGCCCAACTCGCTCACGCCGGTGATCACCTTCCTGCCCTTGCGCATGAGCGTGGCCATCCTGTCGCTCACCTCGCTCGATTTCCTCGGCCTGGGCGTGCCGGCCAGCGTGCCCTCGCTGGGCGAGCTGCTGCAGCAGGGCAAGGCCAACCTGGACGCCTGGTGGATCATCGTGCCGACCTTCGTGCTGCTGACCGTGACCATGCTGCTGCTGACCTTCATCGGCGACGCGCTGCGCGATGCCTTCGACACCCGCAAGTCATGAGCCAAGCATGAGTCACGCACCGTCGCAGTCACCACCGCCTCCGCCACCGCCACCGCCACCAGCGCCAGCGCCACCATCCCCGCTGCTGGCGATCGAGCACCTGAGCGTGAGCTTCGGCCAGGGCGCAGCGGCCAGCACCGTGGTCGACGACGTCAGCTTCAGCGTCGCGGCGGGCGAGAAGTTCGCGCTCGTGGGCGAATCGGGTTCGGGCAAGAGCATCACGGCTCTGTCGGTGCTGCGCCTGGTCGACGCGGCCAGCACGCGCGGCGCCATCCGGCTGGACGGCGTCGACCTGCTCGGGCGCAGCGAGGCCGAGATGCGCGCCCTGCGCGGCAAGGACGTGGCCATGATCTTCCAGGAGCCCATGACCGCGCTGAACCCGCTGTACACCGTGGGCAACCAGATCGGCGAGGTGCTCGAGCTGCACGAGGGCCTGGACCCGCAGGTCGCGCGTGCCCGCGCGGTCGAGCTGCTCGGGCGCACCGGCATCCCCGAGCCGGCCCGGCGCGTCGACGCCTATCCGCACGAGCTGTCGGGCGGCCAGCGCCAGCGCGCCATGATCGCCATGGCGCTGGCCTGCCGGCCGCGCCTGCTGATCGCCGACGAGCCCACCACGGCGCTGGACGTGACCATCCAGGCCCAGATCCTGGCGCTGCTGGACGAACTGCAGCGCGAGACCGGCCTGACGCTGATCTTCATCACCCACGACCTCAACCTGGTGCGCCGCTACACCGACCGCGTCGGCGTGATGGAGCGCGGCCGCCTGGTCGAGCTCGGCGCCACCGCCGAGGTGTTCGCCCGCCCGCAGCATGCCTACACGCGCCGGCTGCTCGACACCCGTCCGCGCCGCCAGGTGCAAGCGGTCGACGCCGCGGCGCCGCTGCTGCTGCGCGGGCGCGGCCTGGGCGTGTCCTTCGACCTGCGCAGCGGCTGGTTCACACGCAAGCGCCGTTTCGACGCCGTGCAGGGCGTCGACCTGGCGCTGCAGCGCGGCGAGACCCTGGGCGTGGTGGGCGAATCCGGCTCGGGCAAGACCACGCTGGGCATGGCGCTGCTGGCGCTGCAGGACATCGCCGCCGGCCAGGTCGAGTTCGACGGCGTGCGCATCGACCACGCCGACCGCAAGACGCTGCGCGCCATGCGCAGGCGCATGCAGGTGGTGCTGCAGGACCCGTTCGCCTCGCTGTCGCCGCGCCTGACGGCGGGCCAGATCGTCGGCGAGGGCCTGGCCCTGCATCACCCCGGGCTGACTGCGTCCGAGCGCGAGCAACGCGTGCTGGCCATGCTCGACGAGGTCGGCCTGTCGCCCCGCCACGGTGTGCACGACGTGCTGCAGCGTTATCCGCACGAGTTCTCGGGTGGCCAGCGCCAGCGCATCGCCATCGCGCGCGCCGTGGTGCTGCGCCCCGAGGTGCTGGTGCTGGACGAACCCACCTCGGCCCTGGACGCCTCGGTGCAGCAGCAGGTGCTGGCGCTGCTTGCCGAGCTGCAGCAGCGCCACGGCCTGAGCTATGTCTTCATCAGCCACGATCTGGCCGTCATCCGCGCCATGGCCCACCGCGTGCTGGTGATGCGCAATGGCGAGATCGTCGAGCAGGGCGAGACCGAGGCGTTGTTTGTTGCGCCGCAGCAGGACTACACGCGCGAGCTGATCGCGGCGGCTCATCTGACGCAGCTGGCCTGAGCGACCCGCCGGGCGCGTTCGGCGCACAGGCACAGGCCTTGCGTTCATCGGGCTGGCCACCGCCAGTCGTGGGCCGGGCCCGCCGTGATGCACAGCCGCGGTGCCGGGTCGTACCGTCCGGACGCCCCGAGTCAGGGCACACGTGCAGCCCGGCGACCGGCCGGTGGCGGATCCAGACCGACACCCCAGAGGAGCTGCCATGACCTGCACCCACGACCCCTACGACGCCGACCGCCCGCTGCTGCTGCGCTGCAACTGCGGCGCCCATGCTTCGGCGGCCGGTCATGCGGCCGGTCATGCGGCCGATCACCCGGCAGAGCAGGTGTCGACCTCGGCCGCCGCGACGCTGCGCGCACGCAGCGAGACCGACGAGTTCGAGGCCGACTCGCAGGCCTACGTCGAGGCCGCGCTGGTGAAGGCGCTGTTCCCGCAGGACGCGCTGCGTCGGCGCTTCCTGCGCGCGGTGGGCAAGGGCACGGCCATGGCCGCCATCGGCAGCGTGCTGCCCCTGGCCAGCCTGCAGGCCATGGCGCAGGAAAAACTCGGGCCGCTGGAGAAGAAGGAACTCAAGATCGGCTTCATCCCCATCACCTGCGCCACGCCGCTGATCATGGCCCACCCGCTGGGCTTCTATCGCAAGCAGGGCCTGGACGTGCAGGTGATGAAGACAGCAGGATGGGCCCTCATCCGCGACAAGATGATCAACAAGGAGGTGGACGCGACCCACTTCCTCAGCCCCATGCCGCTGGCCATCTCGATGGGCCTGGGCAGCGTGGCCACGCCCATGAACGTGGCGACCATCCAGAACACCAACGGCCAGGCCATCACCCTGGCGGTCAAGCACAAGGACAGGCGCGACCCCAAGGACTGGAAGGGCTTCAGGTTCGCCGTGCCCTTCGAGTATTCGATGCACAACTTCCTGCTGCGCTACTACGTGGCGGAAGCCGGGCTGGACCCGGACAAGGACATCCAGATCCGCGTCGTGCCGCCGCCCGAGATGGTGGCCAACCTGCGCGCCGGCAACATCGACGGCTTCCTCGGCCCCGACCCCTTCAACCAGCGCGCGGTGTTCGAGGAGGTCGGCTTCATCCACCTGCTCACCAGGGAGCTGTGGAACGGCCACCCCTGCTGCGCCTTCGGCACCAGCAGCGAGTTCATCCAGCACAACCCCAACACCTTCATCGCCCTGTACCGCGCCGTGCTCACTGCCGCGGCCATGGCGCGCAAGCCCGAGAACCGCGAGCTGATTGCCAAGGTGATCGCGCCGCAGCAGTACCTCAACCAGCCCGAGACGGTGCTGACCCAGGTGCTGACCGGCAAGTTCGCCGACGGCCTGGGCAACGTGAAGACCGTGCCCGACCGCGCCGACTTCGACCCCATCCCCTGGCAGAGCATGGCGGTGTGGATGCTCACGCAGATGAAGCGCTGGGGCTATGTGAAGGGCGAGGTGAACTACAAGCAGATCGCCGAGAAGGTTTTCCTGCTCACCGACGCGAAGAAGCAGATGGCGGCGCTGGACATGAAGGCACCGGCCGGCTCGTACCCCAAGTTCAGCGTCATGGGCAAGGTGTTCGACCCGGAGAAGGCCGAGGCCTACGCCACCGGTTTTGCCATCGGGCGGGCCTGAGGTGACGCCGTCCTCCCTCGGCCTGCGCGCGGGCCTGCTCTCGCTGCTGCTGCTGGGTGTGCTGCTGGGCATCTGGCAGCTCGCCACGCAGCAGCCTTCAGCCGTGCCGCAGGTGGCGGCGGCGGCCGTGGCGCTCACGCCCGAGCAGATCGAATACGCCAAGCTCATGGGCAAGGATCCGGCGACCTTGGCCGGTGGCGGCGGTGGTGCGGCCACTCCCACGCAGAAGGCAGGCTTTCCGACGCCCGGCCAGCTGGGCGCCGTGCTGCTGAAGCACCTGGCCCACCCTTTCTACGACAACGGCCCGAACGACAAGGGCCTGGGCCTGCAGCTGGCCTATTCGCTCGGCCGTGTCGGGCTGGGCTATCTGCTGGCGGCGCTGGTGGCGATACCGCTGGGCTTCGTCATCGGCATGAGCCCGCTGGTCTACCGGGCGCTCGACCCCTTCATCGAGATCCTCAAGCCGATCTCGCCGCTGGCCTGGATGCCGCTGGCGCTCTACACCATCAAGGATTCGGCGGCGAGCGGCATCTTCGTCATCTTCATCTGCT
>JBJOKY010000519.1:0-2900 GCA_046045865.1 Pseudomonadota bacterium
AAACTGGTTCGCCCCGGCCGTGCTGACCAAGGTGAACCACACGATGGAGCTGATGCGCGAGGAAAGCTTCGGCCCCGTCATCGGCATCCAGAAGGTGGCGAGCGACGCCGAGGCCCTGGCGCTGATGAACGACACGCGCTACGGCCTGACGGCAGGCGTCTACACGCCCGACGAGGCGCGCGCCCGCGCCCTGCTCGCCCAGGTGAATTCAGGCAGCGTGTACTGGAACTGCTGCGACCGCGTCAGCCCGCGCCTGCCCTGGTCCGGCCACGGCGATTCCGGCGTGGGCCTCACGCTGTCGACCTACGGCATCCAGGCCTTCACGCGGCCGAAGGCGTGGCATCTGCGGCGCGGTTGAGCGGGTCACCGGCGATCACGGCATGCATCAGGTAGTCGGCCGGCCGGCCACGCACGATCCTGAAATTGCGCAGCACGCCCTCGCGCCGGTAGCCGCAGCGTTCCAGCACGCGCTGCGAGCCGATGTTGGCCAGCAGCGTCGTGCCCTGGATGCGGTGCCAGCCGCGCACCGTGAAGCCCCAGGCGGTGGCGGCGCGGCAGGCGACGGTGGCGATGCCCCGGCCCCAGTGCCCGGGCGCCACGTCGTAGGTGATCTCGGCCGTGCCGTTGAGCGCCGAGATGGTGTGGAAGCCCACCGTGGCGATGATGGCTGCCTCGCCCGCGCGCTGGATGACGAAGCGCACCGGCGCCTCCGGCCCGCCGGCCAGCATGCGTTCGAGCATGGGGCGCAGTTCGTCGGCCGTGGTGGCGGTCGAGCTGGTGTGGCGCATCACCTCGGGCCGGCAGACGTAGTGCGCCCAGGCGGGGGCGTCGTCCAGGGTGATGGGGCGCACGGTGTAGCCGGGCACGATGGGTAGGGTGTTCATCGGGGTGAGGCCGGGCAGGTCGACCTGGCCGCAAGCGTAGGGCCGTAGGGCCATCCGGGTCACCGGCCACTGCAGGCCACCCCTACACTCGTGCCTGAAAGCGTTGCCAGAGCACCATGACCACCAAGCCGCCCCGTCCCGCCCGCAGCAGCGGCCCCAAGGCCGCCAAGGCCGCCAAGGTCGCGACGGTGACCGGCCCCGTGACGCTGGAGATGGTGGCCCGCAGCGCTGGCGTGTCGCCCAGCACCGTGTCACGCATCCTGAACGGCACGGCGGTGGTCAGCGCGGACAAGAACAAGGCCGTCACCGACGCCATCGCCTTGCTCGGTTTCGTGCCCAACCCGGTGGCGCGTGGCCTGGCGGGCGGGCGCACGCTCAGCGTGGGCGTCATCACCCAGGCAATCGACAGCCCCTTCTACGGCGTGGCGCTGCGCGGTGTGGAAGACGAGCTCGACCCGGCCGGCTACAGCCCGCTGTTCGTGAGCGGGCACTGGAACGCCACCGTCGAGGCGCGCTGCATCGAGGTGCTGCGCTCGCGCCGGGTGGACGGCATCATCGTGCTCACCGGCCGGCTGCCCGACGCCGCGCTCAAGGCCTGTGCCAAGCACCTGCCGGTGGTGGTGACGGGGCGCGACCTGAAGGCGCCGGGCCTGGTCTCGCTCAACTTCGACAACTGCGAGGGCGCGCGCCTGGCGACCCAGCACCTGCTCGACCTGGGCCATCGCCACATCGCCTTCATCGCCGGTGACCCGCAGCACCCGGACGCGGTCGAGCGCCAGCGCGGCTACCAGACTGCCCTGGCACAGGCCGGCGTGGCCTTCGACCCCGAACTGGTCGTGCCGGGCGAGTTCCACGAGGTCAGCGGCCTGCTGGCGGTCGAGCGGCTGATCGAGACCCGGCGCAGCTTCACCGCCATCTTCGCGGCCAACGATCAGATGGCGCTGGGCGCGGCGCTGGCGCTGAACCGGCGCGGCCTGCGCGTGCCCGACGACGTGTCGCTGATCGGCTTCGACGACCTGCTGACCTCGCTGTACACCGTGCCGCCGCTCAGCACCGTGCACCAGCCGGCCTACGAGCTGGGCCGCCTGGCCGCCAGCGCCATGCTGCAGCTGCTCGGCGGAAACAAGCCGGCCGTGGCCCTGCCGGCGCCGCAGCTGGTGGTGCGCGAATCGACCCGGCGCCTGCGCGGCTGAACGGCCTGCCCGGGCCCGCTGCAGCCCCCGGGCTCGCGGGTTGCCAGCCCCGTGGTGCAGCGCCCTGCGCGGCGGCGCCCCTCGCACTTACCCTCGATTGACACGCTCCGGGGCGCTCTCTATAGTTTGAAAGCGCTTTCAAACTTGGGTCTGTCGGCCCGTGGAGTAACCGGATGTGGATGAGACAGCAGGGCAGCCTGGCCCGCCTGCGGCAGGCGCACAAGCGCCTGAGCGGGCACCTGGCCGTCGCCCTGCTGCTGCTGGCCACCTGGGCGGCCGCTGGTGCCGGCGCGGCGCACGCCCAGCCGCAGACGCGCGCCGATGCGCCCGCGCAGCCCGGGCGCACGACGCTGGTGGTGGCGGCCTATCCGGCGGTGGACCAGATCGTGCGGGCGGCGCTGCCGGCCTGGCGGCTGCGCCACCCCGACGTGGACGTGCGCATCGTCAGTCGCCAGTTCAACGACCACCACACGGCCATGACCACGGCGTTGTCGACCGCCGTCTACCTGCCCGACGTGATGGCGCTGGAGGTCGGCTACGTCGGCCGCTTCGCCCAGGGCGGCGGGCTGGACGACCTGGCCGGCCCGGCCTACGGGGCGACGCGCTATGCCGACCGCTTCGTGCCCTATGCCTGGCAGCAGGGCCGCGGGCGCGGCGGCGCACAGGTGGCCATGCCGGCCGACATCGGCCCGGGCACGCTGCTGTACCGCAGCGACGTGCTGGCGCGTGCCGGCGTCGACCCCGCCGAGCTGGTGCGCAGCTGGGACAGCTATGTCGCCGCCGGCGTGCGCATCAAGGCCGGCACCGGCGCCTACCTGCTGGC
>JBJOKY010000520.1:0-2896 GCA_046045865.1 Pseudomonadota bacterium
GCCATGAAGGTTTCCATGCAGTGGGCGATGGCGTCCATGCCGGTGGCGGCCGTCAGCAGCGGCGGCAGGCCGACCGTGAGTTCGGGGTCGCAGATGGCGGCCTTGGGCATGAGGTGCCAGCTGTGGAAGCCCAGCTTGCGGCCGTCGTCGACGATGACGATGGCGCCGCGCGCCACCTCGCTGCCGGTGCCGGCCGTGGTCGGCACGGCGATCAGCGGCGCCACGGCGGTGGTGATCCTGGGCGAGCCGCCTTCGATGGTGGCGTAGGTCTTGAGCGGCCCTGGGTGGGTGGCGGCGATCGCCACGCCCTTGGCCAGGTCGATGCTGGAGCCGCCGCCCACCGCCACCAGGCCGTCGCAGCCTTCGCGCAGGTAGACCTCGACGGCGGCACGCACGCCGGCCTCGGTCGGGTTGGAGGGTGTCTGGTCGAACACCGCGTGCGGCAGGCCGCCCAGGGCGTCGAGCGCCAGTTGCAGCACGCCGGCCGCCTTCACACCCGGGTCGGTGACGACGAGCGGGCGCTTCATGCCGGCGCGGGCGCATTCGTCGGCCAGCAGGCGGCGCGCGCCCGCTTCGATCTGGATCTGGGTCAGGTAGAGGATGGTGGACATGGTGATGGTGCGGTGGCGGCCAGCAGGGCGGGGCGCTGATGCTAGTGCCGCCGCCGACGCGCCGCGCGGCGGCTTTCCCCGACACGGCGGCGCGGGTGATGACACGGCTTTGTGGATACACGACAGGCCGTGTTTTCCCTGATTCAGGCCAAATCAGCCGGATTCAGGTCGACAATGTATACATGCCTGCTCCGTCCTTCCCCCTCAACGCCTGGTACGCCGCCGCCTGGGATACCGAGCTGCGCCACGAGCTGCTGGCGCGCCAGATCGCCGGCCGGCGCCTGGTGTTCTGGCGCCGCCTGGACGGCACACCCGCCGCGCTGGAAGACGCCTGCTGGCACCGCCTGATGCCGCTCTCGCTCGGCCGGCTGGACGGCGACGAGGTGGTGTGCGGCTACCACGGCCTGGTGTTCAACCCGCAGGGCCGCTGCACCCACATGCCGTCGCAGGAGACCATCAACCCCTCGGCCTGCGTGCCGGCGTTTCCGGTGGTCGAGAGACACCGCTTCGTCTGGGTCTGGCCCGGCGACCCGGCCCTGGCCGACCCGGCCCTGGTGCCCGACCTGCACTGGAACCACGACCCCGAATGGGCGGGCGACGGCAAGCTCATCACCGTGGCCTGCAACTACCGCCTGGTGGTCGACAACCTGATGGATCTGACGCACGAGAGCTTCGTGCACGGCAGCTCGATCGGCAACCGCGCCGTGGCCGAGGCGCCCTTCGAGGTGACGCATGGCGAGCGCACCGCCACCGTCACGCGCTGGATGGCGGGCATCGAGCCGCCGCCCTTCTGGGCCGGCCAGCTGCGCCAGGCGCGCGGGGTCCAGGGCAAGGTCGACCGCTGGCAGATCATCCGCTTCGAGGCGCCCTGCACCGTGGCCATCGACGTGGGCGTGGCGCCGGCCGGCAGCGGCGCCCTGCCCACGCCCGAGCGGCCCGAGGGTGACCGCTCGGCCGGCGTGAACGGCTACGTGCTCAACACCATCACTCCGGCCGACGAGGGGCACTGCCACTACTTCTGGGCCTTCGTGCGCAACTACAGCATCCATGAACAGAAGCTCACCAGCGACCTGCGCGAAGGCGTGAGCCGCATCTTCCGCGAGGACGAGCTGGTGCTCGAGGCTCAGCAGCGCGCCATCGACGACCACCCCGGCCACCGCTTCTACAACCTCAACATCGACGCCGGCTCAATGTGGGCGCGCCGCCTGATCGAGCGCCAGATCGCCGCCGAGCAGGGCGATGGCGCATCGACGCCGCGCGCCGTCGTGCCCATCCGCCCGGCGGCCTGAAGCGTCCGGGCGGTGTCCGTCATGAACAGCAGCCCCGAGCCGGCCAGCCCCGCCAACCCGGCCAGTCCTGCCGCCGCCGCCAGCCAGAGCGTGCTGGCGCAGCAGCGCCTGCGCGAACTCATCCTGGCCGGTGAACTCGCGCCCGGCCTGCGCCTGCTGGAGGTGACGCTGGCCGAGCGCCTGGGTGTCTCCCGCACCCCCGTGCGCACGGCCCTGGTGCGGCTGGAGCAGGAGGGCCTGCTCGAAGGCCTGCCGGCTGGCGGCTACCGCGTGCGCCATTTCAGCGACCACGACCTGCGCGACGCCATCGAGCTGCGCGGCACGGTCGAGGGCCTGGCCGCACGCCTGGCGGCCGAACGTGGCGCGGCGCCCGCCCTCGTGGCGCGCGCGCGCGAACGCCTGGGCGTCATCGACGCCGCGCTGGCCGCGCCCGCCTTCGGTGCGGCCGAGTTCGAGGTCTACGCCGAGATGAACGAGGCCTTCCACGCCATCCTGGGCGACCTGGCCGGCAGCGCGCTGATCCGCCGCGAGCTCGAGCGCACGCGCGCGCTGCCCTTTGCCTCGCCCAGCGCCTTCCTGGGTGTGCAGCTGGCCCACCCCGGCGCGCGCCAGCTGCTCGTCGTCGCGCAGGACCAGCACCACCAGGTGCTTGACGCCATCGAGCGCCGCGAAGGCGGCCGCGCCGAGAGCCTGATGCGCGAACACGCCCGCATCGCGCGGCGCAACATGGACAGCGCCCTGTACGCCTGCGCGTCGTCGTCATCGTCGTCAGCCTCGACCTGGCACCTCGTGCCTGGCGGCAAGCTGGTGCGCAAGACCTCCGGAGGTTGACACCATGAGAGCCGGCGACCAGCGCCAGACCTGCATCCTGCGCCGCACGCGCCAGCTCACGCCCGGCGTGCGCGAGTTCGAGCTGGTGCCCGAATCGGGCGTCCTGCCGGCCTGCAGCGCCGGCAGCCACGTCACGGTCGAGGTGATGCTGGCCGACCCGTCCGG
>JBJOKY010000019.1:0-28970 GCA_046045865.1 Pseudomonadota bacterium
CGAGCTGTATCTGAAGCGCCTGGTGGTGGGCGGCTTCGAGCGCGTGTTCGAGATCAACCGCAACTTCCGCAACGAAGGCATCAGCGTCCGGCACAACCCCGAATTCACGATGATGGAGTTCTACGCGGCCTACTGGAACCATCACGACCTGATGGACTTCACCGAGCAACTGCTGCGCCACGCCGCCCGCCACGCCACCGGCTCGGCACGCATCAGCTACGCCGGCAAGGAAGTGCTGCTGGACGAACCCTTCGCGCGCCTCTCGGTGCGTGATTCGCTGGTGGTGCATGCCGGCCTCACCGAAGCCGAAGCCGACGACGCCGCCGTCATCCACGCCAGGCTGAAGTCCCACGGCGAGGAACCGCCCGCCCACTGGGGCCTGGCCCAGCTGCAGTTCGGCCTGTTCGAGGCCGTGGTGGAAGAAAAGCTCTGGCAGCCGACCTTCATCATCGACTACCCGGTCGAGGTGAGCCCGCTGGCGCGTGCCAGCGACAAGAACCCGGCCATCACCGAACGCTTCGAGCTGTTCATCACCGGGCGCGAGTTCGGCAACGGCTTCTCGGAACTGAACGACGCCGAGGACCAGGCCGCGCGTTTCCAGAGCCAGGTGGCCAACAAGGACGCCGGCGACGAGGAGGCCATGTACTACGACGCCGACTTCATCCGCGCGCTCGAATATGGCATGCCCCCCACGGGCGGCTGCGGCATCGGCATCGACCGCCTCATGATGCTCATCACCGACAGCCCCAGCATCCGCGACGTGGTGCTCTTCCCGGCGCTGCGCCGCGAAGGCTGAAGCCCGATCCGACCGCCACACCGAACGAAGAAAGCCTTGTCCATGACGCTCCACTTCACCCGCCGCCTGGCCCTGGGCCTGGCCGTCGCCCTGGCCACGTTCGCCACGCCCGGCCTCGTCGCTGCCGCTGACAACAAGCCCATCCGCCTGCTCGTCGGCTTCCCGCCCGGCGGCGGCACCGACGCCATCGCCCGCCTGCTGGCCGAAAAGCTCAAGGACGAACTCGGCACCCAGGTGCTGGTGGAGAACAAGCCCGGCGCCGGTGGCCAGCTGGCCGCCCAGGCCCTGAAGGCCGCGCCGGCCGACGGCTCGACCTTCTTCCTGTCGCACGACCACACCATCACCATCCTGCCGCTGGTGGTGAAGAACCCGGGCTACGACTCGGCCAGGGATTTCGTGCCCGTGGCCGGCTTCGCCACCTTCGTCAACGCCCTGGCCGTCTCGGGCGGCACGCCGGCGAAAAGCGTGGGTGAATACGTCAGCTGGGTGAAGACCTCGGGCGGCGGCAAGAGCGCCGTGGGTGTGCCGGCGCCGGCCTCGGTGCCCGAGTTCCTGGTCAAGGTGATCGCCGAGAAGTACGGTCTGGACCTGGTCTCCGCCCCCTACCGCGGCAGCGCACCGATGATGACGGACATGCTGGGCAACCAGATCGGCGCCGGCGTGGGCTCCATCCCGGACTTCATCGAGAACCACAAGGCCGGCCGCATCCGCGTCGTCGCCGTGCTGGGCGGCGCCCGTCAGGCCGCCCTGCCGGACGTGCCGACCTTCGCCGAACTCGGCCTGGCCGGCTTCGAGGACGTGCCCTACTACGGCGTGTTCGCGCCGGCCGGCACCGCCAAGGCCACCATCGACGCCTTCAGCGCCGCGCTGGCCAAGGTCATCGCCCAGAAGGACGTGCACGACCGCCTCACCGCCATGGGCCTGTCCGTCGGCCTGATGAGCAGCGCCCAGCTCGGCGCGCGCGAACACGCCTACGCGCAGGTCTGGCAGCGCATCATCGCGGCCAGCGGCTTCAAGCCGCAGTGATCATCCTCCGGCCGCGGCCCGCGCCGGGCTGATGCACCACCCCGGGGTCGCCGACGACGCGGCCTCCAACCCGCCCACCATGCGCATCACCCAACAGACCCTGCTCGAGCAGGTCCGCATCACCGAGTTCGAACTGGCCGAACGCAAGGCGCTGCTGGGCTACACGGCGGACGACGACGCCGCCCTGGTCGCCTGCCGGCCGGTCGTCGAGCAGCAGGTCGGCGCCATCGTGGCCGCCTTCTACGAGGCGCAGACCCGCATCCGCGAGGTCGCCCTGCTGATCGGCGACGCCGACACCCTGCGCAAGCTGCACCTGAGCCAGCAGCGCTACGTGCTGGAGCTGTTCAGCGGGCGCGTCGACCTGGCCTACGTCAACAACCGCCTGCACATGGGCCTGGTGCACCGGCGCATCGGGCTGGAGCCGCGCTACCTCCTGGCCGGCGTGCAGCAGCTCATGAGCCTGGTGCGCGACGCCATCACCGCCAGCTCGGCGCTGCAGGCGCATGCCGTCGCGCCGGCCCTGCAGGCGCTGGACAAGCTGACCGCCATCGACGTCACGCTGTTCTTCGACAGCTACCTGCGCGCGCTGACCAACGACATCGGCGCCGTCGTCAGCCGCGCGGAGGAACACACCCGCCAGCTCGAGACCATGCTGCACGAACGCACCCGGCAGCTCGAGGACGTGGCGCGCAGCGACGCACTCACCGGCCTGATCAACCGCCGCCACCTGGGCGACGTGCTGGCCCAGAGCCTGAGCGCGGCGCAGCGCCGCGGCGAGCCGCTCAGCCTGGCGGTGTTCGACATCGACCGCTTCCAGCTCGTCAACGACACCCTGGGCCACCAGCGCGGCGACGACATCCTGCGCAGCGTGGGCAAGGCGCTGGCCACCATCTCGCGCATCGAGGACAGCTGCTTCCGCTACGGCGGCGACGAGTTCTGCGTCATCCTGCCCAACTGCGGCGAGGCCGAGGCCATGAACCTGTACTGCCGCCGTCTGCTCGACCACCTGGCCCTGGCCCTGCCCGACGTCACGCTCAGCGTGGGCATCTGCAGCACCGGCCCGCAGCACTACCTGGCCGCCGACGAGCTGCTCAGCCGCGCCGACGCCAGCCTGCAGCAGGCCAAGCTGCTCGCGCCCGACCACGACAGCGGCTTCATGCCCGAGGACGGCGCGGTCGACCTGCGCCGCCTGGTGCAGCGCGGCACGGCCGCGCGCTGAGGGCGCGGCCGGCCGCCCGGCTGCGGCTACTTCTTCTCGGCCAGCGCCTTGAGGTTGGCCAGCCCGGCCTTGTAGATGCCGCTCACCGCGGCCACGGCGGCCTCGTCGTTCCTGTCCGGTGGCGGGTCGTTGTTGGGGAAGCCGCGGTAGAACGCGCCGCGCCACTCCACCAGCGTCGTGCCGGCAGCGCTGCCGGGCTTGACCTGCAGCGTCGAGGTGTAGTTGGTCACCGGCACCGGGCCGGGATCCTTCATGCGGTAGTTGTACTTGCGGTCGGCGTCGGAATAGCCCTCCAGCAGCTCGACGATGGTGCCGCCGCCCTTGAGCTCGAGCGTGCGCAGCGAGCCGACCTTGTTGCCGTCGGTGGTGGTCGAGCCGGCCAGCGCCGGGTGCCAGGTGTGCAGCGCGGCGAAATCCTTCACCAGCGCCCAGACCGCGTCGGGCGCGGCGGCGATGGTGACGGTCTCGGTCGCCTTCTGGCGCGTCGGGCCGTGGGCCAGGGCCGTGCCGGCGCCGGCCAGGCCGAGCAGCGTGGCGGCCAGGGTCGTGGCCAGCGCGCCGCGGCGGCGCGGGTTGAACCGGGTAGGGGTGGTCATCGTGGTCTGTCTCCGTTCTTGGACCGTTGTGAAGCGAGGGTGACGAGAGCGCCGGCAGGCCGCAGCTCAGGGCCGCAGCCACAGCATCTCGCCGAAGCCGCGCGGGTTGGTGCCGGTGGCGATGGTGGCCAGGCGCCGGCCGCTGGTGGCGTCGACGAGGTGCACGCAGTCGTCCATCCAGCTCACCACCAGCAAGATGCCGGCCACCGCCGCCGCGTCGCCGGGCGGGCCCGCCTGCGCCGACGCGGCGAGGTGGGCGATGCCCTCGGGGTATTCACCCGCCGGGTGCACCGCGCGCACGCTGCGGCTGGCCAGGTCGATGACCGACACGCTGCCGGCGTGCTGGTTGGTGACGTAGGCCAGGCGCCCCGGCGCGTCGAAGGCCAGGCCGTAGGGCGCCAGGCCGACCGGCAGCGTGGCCAGCGTGCGCCGTGTCGCCAGGTCGACCAGGCTGACGTCGTCGCTCAGCACGTTGAGCGCCAGCAGCGTCGTGCCGTCCGGGCTCAGGCCGATCGCGAAGGGGTGCTGGCCGACCTTGAAGCGCGCGGTGACGGCCAGGCCCTGGGTGTCGAGCTCGACCACCTCGTCGTCGTCGCGCGCGGCGACGTAGACGCGCCGCGAGTCGGCCGACACCGCCACGCCGGCCGGCGCGCGGCCCACCGCCACCTCGCCCAGCGGCGCCAGGCTGGCGGCGTCGAAGGCGCGCAGCCGCCCGCCGTACCAGTCCGCCACGTAGACGCGCCGGCCATCGGGCGCCACCGCCACGCCGACCGCGCCCTGGCCGGCAGGCAGCCGCCGCAGCTCGGTCAGCGTGGCCAGGTCGATCACGCTCAGGCCGTGGTCGCCCGGCGTGGTGACGTAGGCGCGCCCGGCCGCGGCGCTCACCGCCACGCCGGCGGGCGACTTGCCCACGGCGATCTCCTTGACCACCCGGCGTTCGGCGAGGTCGATCACGCTGACCGAGTCCGAGCCCTGGTTGGTCACCAGCGCCAGCGGCCCGGCGCCGGCCGGCCCGACCGCGGCTGCGGCCGCCAGCAGGGCCGGCAACACCGGCAACTGCAGCAGCAGTCGCAGCAGCCGCACGGACCACCAGCCCCGGGTAGAGCCCCGGGTAAAGCCCGAGTCCAATCGTGGTGGTCGAGGCACGATAAGTGCAAACATGGCCGCGAGCCTAACAAGCACAGGCCGGCGCGGCGATGCGCGCAGACCCTGGGCCACGGCCGCAGGGCGCACCGCCCTGCTGCGCGGGCGGGACACAGTGTCACGACCGACTGTCCCGGCCCGCCCGGCCACCGCGCCGCGCAGCGCCACAAGACACCACCGATGGAGGAGACCGCGTGAGCCCGACCACCACCAGCACCCGCAGCCCCGTGCAGCCACAGCGTGACGGCGCCGGCAGCAGCGTGCGCGTCGCCGCCCCCGGGCGGCTGCACCTGGGCTTTCTCGACCCCTCGGCCAGCCTGGGGCGGCGTTTCGGCAGCCTGGGCCTGGTCATCGACGGCCTGCGCACGGTGGTGGAGATCAGCCGGGCCGACACCGCCGGCAGCGACGTCTGCACCGCCGCCGCCGGCATCCCGCCCGCCCTGGCCGCCGCCGAGCTCGACCGCGCCCGCAAGCACCTGGCGGCGCTGCGCCGCGGCGTGGGCGCGGGCCTGAATGCAGGCGCTCAGCCCGTGCACCTGCATCTGGCCGAGGCCCTGCCGGCCCACGCCGGCCTGGGCTCGGGCACCCAGCTCGGCCTGGCGGTCGGGCGGGCCTGGGCCAGCCTGCACGGCCTGGCGCTGAGCACGCCGGACATCGCCCGCCTCACCGGCCGCGGCCTGCGCTCGGGTGTGGGCATCGCCGGCTTCGACCAGGGCGGCCTGCTGCTGGACGGCGGCCCCTCGGCCAGCGGCCCGGCGCCGCTGCTCAGCCGCATCGAGCTGCCGGCCGGCTGGCGCGTGCTGCTGGTGCAGGATCCGCAGCAGCTCGGCCTGTCCGGCGCCGAGGAAAAGGCCGCCATCGCCCGGCTGGCGCCGCTGCCGCGCCAGGCCGCTGCCGAGGTCTGCCACGAGGTGCTGATGCGTGTGCTGGCCGGCGCCGCCAGCGCCGATTTCGCCACCTTCGCGGCCGGCCTGACCCGCGTGCAGCAGTTGCTGGGCGGCCACTTCGCGCCGGCCCAGGGCGGCAGCGCCTACACCAGCGCGGCGGTCGGCCGGCTGCTGGGCTGGCTGCACGAGCGCGGCGGCTGCGCCGTGGGCCAGAGCTCCTGGGGGCCGACCGGCTTCGCGCTCTACGCCAGCCAGGCCGAGGCCGAGGCCGGCCTGGCCGCCGCCCGCCTGGCCGGCCTGCAGGGCACACGGCTGCAGCCGCTCATCGTCGGCGCGCGTGCGCGCGGCGCCGACATCGTCTGCCTGCAGGCCCCGGCCCCGTACATCCTGCACATGTTCACCCCGGGCGCGCAGATGAGCCCCTTCGACGTCAACATGGCGGCCGACGCCGGCTGGCAGATCATCACGCCCTACTGCGGCGTGAGCCTGGCGCAGATCACCGGGCTGACGCAGGATGCCATCTTCTCGCGCGGCCCCAAGGGTGTGACGCGCACCGGCATCTTCATCGGCGGGCGCGACGTGCTGCTGGCGGCCGACATGCTCGACGCGGCCAGGGCTGCCATGGTGAAGCCCTTCGTCGTCTCGGTGTTCGCCGACCCGAGCGGCTCGTACACCACCGCCGCGGCGCTGGTGGCCTCGGTCGAGGCCCAGCTCAGGGCCAGGCACGCCACCGACCTGGCCGGCAAGAAGATCCTCATGCTCGGCGGCGGCGGCACGGTGGGCCGCATCGCCGGCGTGCTGTGTGCGCGCGCCGGTGCCCAGGTGGCGCTGGCCAGCCACCGCGGCCGCGCCGCGGGTGACGAGGCGGCGGCACAGACCGGCGCACGTTTCGGCGTGGCGCTGCGCGGCGCCTCCTTCCACACCAGCGCCGACCTGCAGGCCGAGCTGGCCGACACCGACGTGGTGATGGGTGTGGCCGCCGCCGGCGTCGAGGTCATGGGCGCCGCCGACCTGGCCGCCGCGCCGAAGCTGCTGGTGGCGGCCGACGTGAACGCCGTGCCACCGCTGGGCATCGCCGGCGTGGGCGTGATGGACGGCGGCGTGGCCCTGCCCGGCAGCGCGGGTGGCAAGGCGGTCGGCCTGGGCGCGCTGGCCATCGGCAACGTCAAGTACCAGGTGCAGCACCGCCTGCTGGTGCAGATGCGCGAGGCGGCCAGGCCGGTCTACCTCGGCTTCGACGCCGCCTTCGAGCTGGCGCGCACCGTGCTGGCCGAGGCGGCCTGAGCACCCGGCCCACCCCGGCCCCCCCGGTCCGCCCGTGATCGCCGGCCCGCCAGCCACCCTCCCGGCCACGCTCGTCGTGGCCGGCCTGAGCGTGCGTGGACTGGCCGTGTCCGCCCGGCGCGCCGGCTGGCGGGTGCTGGCGCTGGACGTCTTCGGCGACCAGGACACGCGCCGCGCCTGCGCCGCCTGGTGGCCGATCGGCGCGCCGCACGAGGCCGCGCCGCGCATCGACCCCGCCGGCCTGCTCGCTGCGCTGGACGCCGCCCGGGTGGCCGTGCCGGCCGGCTCGCGCCTGCTGGGCTGCGTCACCGGCTCGGGCTTCGAGCCCGGGCCGGCGCTGCTCGACGCCATCGCCCGGCGCCTGCCGCTGCTGGGCCTGGGCGCCGCGGCCGTCGCCCTGCTGCGCGACCCGGCGCATTGCCACGCCAGCGCCGCGGCCCTGGGCATCGCCCAGCCCGGATTCAGCCTGACGCCGCCCGACGGCCCGGGCTGGCTGGTCAAGGACATGGCCAGCAGCGGCGGCCAGGGCGTGCGGCGCTGGGTACCGGGCGGCCCGGCCCGCAGTGCGGCCAGCACCAGCAGCAGCGTCTACTGGCAGCGCGAGACCGCCGGCCTGGCCGTGGGCACGCTGGTGCTGGCCGACGGCTGCACCGCCCGCCTGATCGGCGTGCACGAGCAGCTGGTCGACCCGACGCCCGAACGGCCCTGGCGCTTTGCCGGCGTCGTCGCCCCCCTGCCGCTGACCGCCCCCCAGGCCGGCAGCCTGCAGCAGGCCCTGGCCGGGCTGGTGCGGGTGCACGGCCTGCGCGGCCTGGTCAGCGTCGACTGGCTGCTGGCCGACGGCCACTGGCAGCTGCTGGAGATCAACCCGCGCCCGTCCGCCAGTCTGGCCGTGCACGAGCGCCTGCAGGCCCGGGCCTGGCCGCACGGCCTGCTGGCCGCCCATGTGGCGATGTTCGACGCCGGCGCCCCGGCCGTGCCGACACCCGCCGCGCCCGGCGCCAGGGCCGTCGGCGAGCTGGTCGTGCACGCGCCGCACGACCTGGCGCTGGACGCCTCCACGCTGGCCCGCTGGGCCGCGCGCGCCGACGTGCACGACATTCCCGCACTGCCCGGGCCCGGCGTGCGGCAGATTCACCTGCCGGCCGGCGCACCGCTGTGCAGCGTCAGCGCCTGCGGCGCCACGCCCGGCGCGGTGAAGCTGGCGCTGCAGCAGCGCCGCCGGGCGCTGCTGGCAGCGCTGCCCTCCCTCCAACCCGACACACCGGCCACCTCGGCCTGCCCGACATGACCCACGCTCCCCTGCCCGCCTCTCCCCTCAGCGTCAACCAGCGCGCCTGCGAACTCACCGACGCCCTGTGCGCGCAGGCCGACGCGCTGGGCCTGGCCATCAGCCTCCTGGACGGCGTGCGCATCGTCGACGCCGGCATCGCCGCGCCCGGCAGCGTGGCCGCCGGCATCGCGATCGGCGAGATCTGCATGGGCGGCCTGGGCCGCGTGCAGCTGCTCGGCGATGCCGTCGGTGGCGCGTCGGCCGGCGCGCCCACCGGCCTGAACTGGCTGCAGGTCAGCAGTTCCCAACCCGTGCTGGCCTGCCTGGCCAGCCAGTACGCCGGCTGGAGCCTGGCGGCCAGCAAGGAGGAGACCGGCGGCAGGAAGTTCTTCGCCCTGGGCTCGGGCCCGGCGCGCGCGCTGGCGGTGAAGGAGCCGCTGTTCGACGAGCTGGGCTACCGCGACGCCCACCCGCGCGGCGTGCTGGTGCTGGAGGTCGACCGCGTGCCGCCCGCCGTGGTGGTCGACAAGGTGATCCGCGACTGCGGCCTGGCGCGCCAGGATCTGACTCTCATCCTCACGCCCACGCAGAGCTGGGCCGGCACGACCCAGGTGGTGGCGCGTGTGCTGGAAGTGGCGCTGCACCGCGCCCACAGCCTGGGCTTCCACCTGGCCGACATCGTGGAAGGCACGGCGCGTGCGCCCCTGCCCGCGCCCGGCGCCGACGGCCTGGCCGCCATGGGCCGCACCAACGACGCCATCCTCTACGGCGGCCAGGTCTGGCTGGGCGTGAAGGGCGGCGCCGAGGCGGCACGCGAGCTGGCGCGCGCCCTGCCCTCGGCCAACTCGCGCGACTACGGCCAGCCCTTCGCCGCACTCTTCGCCGCTGCCGGCCACGACTTCTACAAGCTCGACGCCGCCCTGTTCGCACCCGCCGAGGTGTGGGTCAGCCACGTCGGCAGCGGCCGGACCTGGCACGCCGGCCAGCTGGCGCTGGACCTGCTGGCGCGCGAATGGATCACCCCGGCCTGATGAAGCGACGCCGCGACCGATGAGCCCGCTCGACGCCCTCCCCCACCCCGGCCAGCCCCTCGACGGCGGCCTGAGCCCCGTGCCTGGAGGCGACGACGCGCCGGTGCCGCCCGGCGCCAGCGGCCTGCGCGTGGCCATCGTGGCCGACGAGACCGGCTGGCACACGCGCCAGCTGCAGCAGGCGCTGCGCGCGCGCGGCGTCGCCTCGCGCTGCATCGACGCGGCCGACTGCCGCATCGACACCACCCACGCCTGGCACGGCCTGGTGCTGCCGGGCTTCGGCCGCGAGCTGCCGGACGCCGTCATCGTGCGCGGCCTGGCCGGCGGCAGCTTCGAGCAGGTCACGCGCCGCCTGGGCGTGCTGCACGCGCTGCGCGAGCTCGGCGTGCCGGTCTACAACGACGCCCGCGCCATCGAACGCAGCGTCGACAAGAGCATGACCAGCCTGCTGCTGCACGCCGCCGGCCTGCCCATGCCGGCCACCTGGGCGATCGAGTCGGCCGCCGCGGCGCAGGCGCTGGTGCTGCGCGAGTCGGCGGCGCGGCGCTGCCTGGTGCTCAAGCCGCTGTTCGGCTCGCAGGGCAAGGGCCTGCAGCGCGTGGCCTGGGTCGACGGCACGCACGTGCCGCTGCCGCCGCTGGACGTGGGCGGCTACGGCGGCGTGGCCTATCTGCAGCACTTCATCGCACCGCTGCAGCCGCCCGGAGCGGCGCCAGGCCACGACTACCGCGTGCTGGTGATCGGTGGCGTGGCGCGTGCGGCCATGCGGCGCGTCAGCGCCGGCTGGGTGCACAACGTGGCGCAGGGCGCCAGCGTGGCACCGCAGCCGCTGGACGACGCCCCGGGCCGCGCGCTGGCCGGCATCGCCGTGGCAGCCACGCGCACGCTCGGGCTGGACTACGCCGGCGTCGACCTCATGCCCACCACCGGCGCGGGCCCGCAGCTCATCGAGGTCAACGGCGTGGCCGCCTGGCACGGCCTGCAGCGGGTGTGCGACTTCAACATCGCGCGCGCCCTGGTCGACGACCTGCTGGACCGCCGGCTGCCCGTCATGCGGCGCGACGTGCAGGCGCACCCGGCCGACAAGGCCCACCCGGCCCACATGACCCACATGGCCCATCCGCCCGTCCAGCGGGCGCGCCGTGCATGACCCCCGTCGACCCGACCATCGCCGCCGCCGCGGCCCGTGCGGCCGAACGCGCGCAGGCCTTCAGCCGCGCCTTCATCACCGCCTGCGACCTGGACGTGGCGGTGCGCAAGCCCGGCAACGTCAGCCACGCCTCGGCCGGCCACGGCATGACGGCGGCGCTTTTCGAGGCCAGCGCACGCGCCGCCGCACCGGCCCTGACCCGCACCGGCGCGGGCGTGGGCGCGCGCATCGAGGCCGCCATGCGCGCCACCCTGGCCGCCGCCGGCTGCAACACCAACCTGGGCATCGTGCTGCTGGCCGCGCCGCTGGCGCTGGCCTGGGAGACCCGCGGCCCGGCCGAACCGCTGCGCGCGGCGCTGGAGCGGGTGCTGGCCGGCCTGGGCGTCGACGACGCCGCGGCGGCCTACCGCGCCATCGCGCTCACCCGACCCGGCGGGCTGGGCGAGCTGGCCGAACACGACGTCGCGGCGCCGCCCAGCATCGACCTGCGCCAGGCCATGGCGCTGGCCGCGCCGCGCGACCGCATCGCCGCGCTCTACGTCGTCACGCCGCCGGCGGACGGGCCTTATGCCGAACTCTTCGACATCGGCCTGCCCGCCTGGCAGGCCTCCAGCCACCTGGGCCAGGCCGCCGCACTGCGCCACGCCTGGCTGGAACTTCTTGTTTCAGCACCCGATACACACATTGTGCGAAAGCATGGCGCGGTGCTGGCACACAGTGTCATGACGCAGGCCCGCCCCTGGCTGGACGCCGCCCGCGACGGCCAGGAACCACATGCCGACCCGGCCCGCACAGCCTGGGCCGCCTGGGACGAGGCCCTGAAACTGGCCCGCATCAACCCCGGCACCTGCGCCGACCTGTGTGTCGGCACGGCCTTGCTGGCCAGCCTGCTGGCCTGCCCGCGGCACGACGCGGCCGCGGCCTGGGAATGACCCGCAGCCTCGGTATCAACCCTGAGTCCGCTGGCACGAAAAGTGTTCATTCCTGCCCACGCCGGCATCAGGCCGACGTCCACCAATCATCCAACCAGGTTTACGGAGACAGTACATGGCCAAGATCGATCGCATGCTCGTGGGTGAATCCCTCGTCGGTGACGGCAACGAAGTTGCCCACATCGACCTCATCATCGGGCCGCGCGGCAGCGCCGCCGAAACCGCGTTCGCGAACTGCCTGACCAACAACAAGGACGGCTTCACCTCGCTGCTGGCCGTGGTTGCGCCCAACCTGCTGACCAAGCCCGCCACGGTGATGTTCAACAAGGTCACCATCAAGGGTGCCAAGCAGGCCGTGCAGATGTTCGGCCCGGCCCAGCGTGCCGTGGCCATGGCGGTGGCCGACTGCGTCGAGGACGGCACCATCCCGGCCGACGAGGCCGACAACCTGTTCATCAGCGTCGGTGTCTTCATCCACTGGCTGGCCGAGGACGACAAGAAGATCCAGGCCTACAACTACCAGGCCGTCAAGGAATCGATCAAGCGCGCCGTGAACGGCTCGCCGACCGCGGCCGAAGTGGTCGCCAAGAAGGGCAGCAGCCCGCACCCCTTCCAGGCCAACTGATCAGGCACCGGCATGCCACCCCGGACCACGGGCGCGGGGGTTCCCGTGCCGGGGGGCTGACTGCACACTGAGGTCGACGGGCGAAACGGGGGCGCAGGCCCCCGTTTCCTTTGGCGGCCAGCACCGGCCGCTGCGCCCTGCCAGTTCAGCGGATCACGGCCACGGAACGGTCGATCGCCTTGTTGAGGGTGTCATCGAATTCCTTGCCGGCGACATCACGCACGGCCACCGCCAGCCGCGCGGCAAAACCCAGGTGAAACTCGGCCAGCCAGTCCGGATGCGGATCCGGTTCCGGCGGAATCGGCGGCCACCAGGGCGGAAACTTGATGCGCCTGGGCACGGTCGGGCACCAGTCGTCGAGCACCTCGGACATATTGGCGCGCGACGCCCCGGTGCGGTCGGCCTGCCAGACCAGGCGCACGAATTCCGCGGCCACGGCCGCGCCGGTTTCCAGCGCCGAGCCGGGTGGCAGCGGTTGCGGCGACAGCGCCACGGCGGCCAGGCGCTCCTGCAGCGCCCCGATCTGCACGGGGCCGTGCGGGTGGATGGCGTCCCAGGCACTGGGTATGCGCTGGCCGATGAGAGCCAGCAAACGGCGGCTGATGGTCATGAGGATCACTCCCGACAAAGCCGGCATGAAAGGTGATGCCGGATACACCTGCAGCGAGGCGCGCGCGATACTGGCCGGACATAACCGGAATAATCTGAAGGCGCGTCCTGGACTGTTGCAGCAAGCTTATCGGGGGTATGTGCAGGTCATGTCGTCACATGAGGTGAAGCGCGGCCTAAAACCCGCCGTGTCATCCCCTCACGAGACCAGGCTTCATGCACAGGCATGATCGAACGGCATGACATATTCATGCCCCGACATACTCATTCGGGATGAGCAGCGCGAAGCGAAAAATCCGCCAGAAACTGGCCAGGCGAGTGATCCGGCACATATCCCGCGCCGGACCGGCCTGGCCAGGTCTGCGCGGCGGCCTCAGTGCGGCGTGCGCAACGCCGCCGGCAGGCCGAACACCCGGTCGAAGGCCCAGGTGAAGCCGGCTGTGTAGCCGAGGAAGAACACGAAGATGCCGAGGTCGGCGACGAAGGCCTCGAGCAGGCCGACGTGCAGCCACCACGCCATGTAGGGCACCAGCATGACGAGCAGGCCGCCCTCGAAGCCCAGGGCGTGCAGGGCGCGCACGGGCCAGCTGCGTCCGACCTGGCCGCGGCGCGCTTCCCAGCGCTCGAAGGCGGCGTTGAACAGGTAGTTCCAGGCCAGCGCGATGGCCGACATGCTCACCGTCAGCAGCAGCGCCGAGCCAGCCTCGTGCCGGAACACCAGCGCCAGTGTCGGCGCCACCACGGCCACCGCGATGCCCTCGTAGAGCACGGCCTGCAGCAGGCGGCGGGTGACGGGGCTGAGGGCAAGGGTGCGGGGCGACGGCATCGGCCGATTGTGCGGGCCGCCCGCCGCCGAGCTGGCGGCCTCAGCCCTGCGGGCGCGACTCGGGCACCATGCCGGCGCCGATGAGGCGCAGCATGGCCGGGCCGCGCCCGGTGGTGCCCGCCAGATCGGCCGGCGGCGCCACGGCCACGCGGCGGCGCCGCTCGATCATCACGCCCACCGAGTCCACATCGTCGAACTTGCGTGGCTTGACCAGGCGCACACGCGTCCAGTGCGCGCCGAACTCGTGCAGCACGATGCGCGCGATCTCCTCGGCGAAGGCTTCCAGCAGCTTGATGTCGTGGTTCTCGAGCAGCCTGAGCAGGCGGGCGCGCAGCACGCTGTAGTCGATCGTGCCCTCGATCCGGTCGCTGTCGCAGGCCGGCGCCCGCGGCAGGCCGGCGCACACGTCGATGCGCACCGGCTGGGTGGTGTAGAGCTCGTTGTCGTGGATGCCGATCACGGTGTGGCCGACCAGGCCCTCGATGAAGATCAGGTCCAGCGGTTCGGCCGATGCCGCGTCGAGCGCCAGCGGCCGCGACAGTTCGGGCGTGAAGGTCTGGATGGATGAATGAAGCACGGCGTGTCTCCTGCAGTGGCTGGCTTGTTGTGCAACCCCTGCGCCGGGGCCATCCCGACCCTGCGAGCAACATGCGGGCCAAAGGTCAGCGCCACAGGCCGGCCCACGCGCAGGCACAGACTGTCACCCCCGTAACCACCCTCCTAGGACTTACCTGAAGAGTCAAATCCACAGGGCTGAGGACAATCTGCCACTTGAACGTGACACACGGGTCAGGGCAGGTGATACAGGATCGGGCACAGGACGGGTACCACACCGGCACGGGCCGGACCACGTCAGGGCCACGCCCCGCACAGGAGACGACGACATGACCACGGTGCTTGCCGACCCGGCACGCCACGCCCATCGCATCCTCGAGGTGGTGCAGCGCCGCGAACCCGCCCGCACCAGCGATCTGGTCGCCGGCTCCTGGGCACGCTGTGTGAACGACTACAACCTCGACCCCGGCCGCCTGCGCCACCCCGCCGTGCTGGGCCGTGCCGGCCTGGATGCACGCATGAACCGCTGCGCCGACATCATCGAGTCGGCACGCTTCGAGATGACCACGCTGTACCAGCAGCTCGCCGATGCCGAATCGGCCGTGGTGCTGACCGACACCGAGGGCGTCATCCTGCACATGGTCAGCTCGCCCGACTTCGAGCATGACGTGCAGCCGCTGGGCTTCCACGTCGGTGCGATCTGGAGCGAGGCCGAGGCCGGCACCAACGGCATGGGCACCTGCCTGGTGGCGGCGCGGCCGGTGTCGGTGCGCCAGGACGACCATTTCTTCAGCGCCTACACCACGCTGACCTGCTCGGCCGTGCCGATCTACGACCCCTCGGGCCAGCTGTGTGCGGTGCTGGACGTGACCAGCCGCTCCAAGCTCGCGCAGCAGCATGTGCTGGTGCTGCTGGGCATGACGGCGCGCATGATCGAGAACCGCCTGATCGACCGGCGCTTCCGCGAAGCCCACCCGGTGCACTTCCACAGCCGGCCGGAATTCGTCTACACCCTGCACGAGGGCCGCCTGGTGCTGGACGACGACGGCCGCGTGCTGGCGGCCAACCGCAGCGCCCTGCTGCAGCTGGGCCTGCAAAGCGTGGGCGAGGTGCGCAGCCGGCGCATCGAGGAGCTGTTCCAGTCCACCCTGGACGACATGCTCACGCGCAGCAGCGCGGCCAGCTTCCACCCGGTGGTCACATATCGCCAGGGCGCGGCGCACCGCTTCTTCGCCGTCGTGCGCCCGAGCTTGCGCGAGGCCGAGGCAGTGGGCCAGCAGGGCACGCCGCGCGAGCTGGCCGACGGTGCGGCACGCGGCAGCGCCCTGCCCCTCACCCACCCAGCCACGGCGGCCGACAAGGCAGGCGCGGCCAGTGCCCAGCGCCTGGCCGCCCAGCGCGCCCTGCACCCGGCGCTCAGTGCCGCCAGCGCCGCGGTGCCCGGCGGCCCCACCTTCGACGACCCGCAGCTGGCCCAGCGCCTGGCCACGGCACAGCGTGTCATATCGCGCGGCACGCCCATCCTGCTGCACGGCGAGACCGGCTCGGGCAAGGAGGTCTTCGCCCGCGCCGTGCACCAGGGCAGCCCGCGCGCGGCCGGCAGCTTCGTCGCCATCAACTGCGCCAGCCTGCCCGAGCACCTGATCGAGGCCGAGCTGTTCGGCTACCGCGCCGGCGCCTTCACCGGCGCCGAGCGGCGCGGCCGGCGCGGCAAGATCGCCCAGGCCGACGGCGGCACGCTGTTCCTGGACGAGATCGGCGACATGCCGCTGGCGCTGCAGGCGCGGCTGCTGCGCGTGCTCGACGAGCGTGAGGTCACGCCGCTGGGCGCCGACGAGGCGCAGAAGGTCGACTTCCAGCTCATGAGCGCCAGCCACCGCCACCTGCCGGCGCTGGTGCGTGAAGGCCGCTTCCGCGAGGACCTGTACTACCGCCTGGCCGGCGTGGAGATCAAGCTGCCGGCGCTGCGCGAGCGGCGCGACCGTGCCGCGCTGATCGCCGCCGTGCTGCGCGACGAGGGCGGCAGCCACGTGGCCAGCGACGCCGAGACCCTGCTCATGTCCTACGCCTGGCCGGGCAACGTGCGCCAGCTGCGCCACGTGCTGCGCAGCGCCATCGCCCTGGCCGACGGCGCCACCATCACCAGCGCCCACCTGCCCATGCTGCGCAACGACCTGCAGGGCGGACCGGCCACGGCCGGCGCAGCAGGCACGAAGCCTGCGTACGCCATGGCACCGCAGGCCCTGTCCGGCTTCCACCCGGGCCCGGCAGGCGCCCAGGGCGGCGCCGGCTGCGGCGGCGACGACCACCTGGCGATGCACGAATCGCCCGTGCCCCTCAACCCCATGCTCGCCAACGAGCGCCAGACCCTGCTGCAGCTGCTGGAACAGCAGCGCTGGAACGTCAGCCAGGTCGCCAAGACCCTGGATGTCAGCCGCAACACCCTCTACCGCAAGCTGCACAAGCTGCACATACCGCTGTCCCACCCCAGCGACTGAGCTGCACACCACCCGGCCGGGCCGGGTGAGCCAGGCGCTGGCCACCCCACGATGAACCCTGCCACCCCCGATCACCCCACGAGCGGCCTGCCCGGCCCCGCCCGCAGCATCGAAGACGCCGCGCGCCAGCGCGAGCGCGGCCGCTTCGCCTGGTCGGTCACCGGCTCGGGCCACGAACTGGAGGCCACGCTGGCGCTGGCGCGGCGCCTGCCCGACTGCGACCTCTTCCTCTCCGCCGCCGGCGAGGAGGTGCTGGCCATGTACGGCCACACGCTGCAGACGCTGAAAAGCCACTTCCGCGTCTTCCGCGACAAGACCGCCAGCGCCGTGCCCGTCGGCACGCTCTACGAGGACGCGTATCACACCGTCATCGTCGCCCCGGCCACCAGCAACACCGTGGCCAAGTGCGCCTGCGGCATCTCGGACAGCCTGCCGAGCAACATGTACGCGCAGGCCGGCAAGCTGGGCATCGAGAGCATCGTCTACGCCTGCGATACCGAGCCGGTCATCGTCACCCGCGCGCCGCACGACTGGGTGACGCTGCGCCCGCGCCGCATCGAGTTCGACAACGTCGAGCGCCTGCGCGGCTTCGAGCACACGGTGGTGGCCTGCAGCGTGGCCGAGCTGGAAGCCGCGCTGGCCGCGCGCCTGGCCGCGCTCTCGCTGGCCTGGCTCGCCACGGCCTGAGCCACCGCCCCGACCGCCGAGCCGGACCCGCACCCGCCATGCCACACATCGTCTTCCTCACCGGCCGCCTGGCCGAACCCTCGCTGTGCAAGGTGCTGGCGCAGCTGTGCGAACCCTCGGCACCCGACGCCGAAGCGCCGTTCACCTGGGAGGTCATCGAGCTGGGCCTGCAGGTGGCCGCGCTGATGACGGCCGACATGATCCGCCGCCGCCTGCCGGTCGAGCGCCTGCGCGGCGGGGGCGGCGAGAGCGGCGGCAAGGCGGCCGACCGCCTTGTCGTGCCCGGCCGCTGCCGCGGCGACCTGGCGGCGCTGAGCGTGCACTACGGCATCCCGGTCGAACGCGGGCCCGAGGAACTGAAGGACCTGCCGCAGCACTTCCGCCGCGCCGGCCGGGCCCGGCTGCTCGACGACTACCGCGTCGCCATCTTTGCCGAGATCGTCGACGCGCCGCGCCTCACGGTGGCGCAGATCGTCGCGCGCGCCCGCAGCTTGCGCGTCGACGGCGCCGACGTCATCGACCTGGGCTGCCTGCCGGCCACGCCCTTCGAGCACCTGGAGGCCAGCGTTGCCGCGCTCAAGGCCGAGGGTTTCAAGGTCAGCGTCGACAGCCTGTCGACCGACGAACTGCTGCGCGGCGGGCGCGCCGGTGCCGACTACCTGCTCAGCCTCACGCTCGACACGCTGTGGGTGGCCGACGAGGTGACGTCCACCCCCGTGCTGATCGCCCGCGAGCCGCAGGACGAGGCGTCGCTGCACGCCGCCATCGACGCCATGACGGCCCGGGGCAAGCCCTTCCTGGCCGACAGCATCCTCGACCCCATCCCCTTCGGCCTGCTGGCGTCCCTGTGCCGCTACCAGCGCCTGCGCGAGCGTTATCCAGCCGCACCCATCATGCTCGGCGTGGGCAACCTGACCGAACTCACCGAGGCCGACACCAGCGGAATCAACGCCGTGCTGCTGGGCATAGCCGCCGAGCTGGACGCCGCCGCGCTGCTGACCACCCAGGTCAGCGCCCATGCCCGCCGCGCCGTGCGCGAGGCCGACTGGGCGCGGCGCATCATGCACGCCGCCCACACCGACCGCAGCCTGCCCAAGGGCTACAGCGGCGCGCTCATGACGGCCCACGACAAGCACCCCTGGCCCGACAGCGCGGAAGAGATCGCCGCCACCGCGGCGCAGGTGCGCGACCCGAACTACCGCATCCAGGTGGCGGCCGAGGGCATCCACGTCTACAACCGCGACGGCCTCAGGCGCGACGTCGACCCCTTCCAGCTCTGGCCCCAGCTCGGCCTGCACGGCGACGCCGGCCACGCCTTCTACATGGGTGTGGAGCTGGGCCGCGCGCAGGTCGCCTGGCAGCTCGGCAAGCGTTATGTGCAGGACCAGCCGCTGGCCTGGGGCGCGGCCTTCGAGCCCGCGCCCGAGGACCTGGCCGCGTGGTGCGCGCCCGGCACCACGCGCAGCAAGACCTAGGCCGTGTGCCGCATCACCATGCCCGAACTCATCCACGAAACCGTCATCACCACCGTGTCGTCCGCGGGCATGGTGCATGTGGCGCCCATGGGCGTGCGCTACGCCGACGACACCGTCGTGCTCATGCCCTTCCGGCCGTCGACCACGCTGGCCAACATCGAGGCCAGCGGCCGCGCGGTGCTCAACCTGATCACCGACGTGCGCGTGTTCGCCGGCTGCGTGACCGGGCGCAGGCAGTGGCCGACCGTTGCCTTGGCGGCGCTGCCGGGCGACACCACCGCTGGCGCAGCCGCGCACGCCGACCAGCGCCTGGCCTGCGCCCTGGGCCACGAACAGCTGCGTCTGGTCGCGCACAGCCAGGACGCCCAGCGCCCGGTGCTGCGCCTCAAGCGCGCCGCCGCCGCGCAGCACGCCTACTTCCCAGGCATGAACCGCGCCCAGGCCGCCGTGGTGGAAGGCGCCGTGCTCGTCAGCCGGCTGTTCATGCTGCCGCGCGAAAAACTCGAAGCCGAGTGGCTCTGGCTGCAGATCGCCATCGACAAGACCGCCGGCCCGGCAGAACTCGAAGCCTGGGGCTGGCTGGACGCCGCCCTGCGCGCCCACCTGGCCGGGCTCGATGCCCCGCCCGCGGAGCACACGGCCACCACGACACCACCCCGCGCCTGAACCGCCTTCTCCGACGACCACCATGACCCCTGCAGCCACCCGCCTGCTCGTGAGCGTGCGCGACCCCGCCGAAGCCCTGGTCGCCCTGCACGGCGGCGCCGACTTCATCGACCTGAAGGAGCCGCGCCGTGGCGCCCTGGGCGGGCTGACCACCGCCGACATCCGCGCCGTGCTCGCCGCGCTGGCGGCCGCGCAGGCGCCGGGCGACCAGGACGGCCAGGGCGGCGAGCGCCGCATCCGCGTCAGCGCCACCATCGGCGACTGGCCCATGACGGCGCTGGCCGACATCGCCGCCGCCGTCACCGCGGTCGATGCCTGCGGCGTCGACTACGTCAAGTTCGGCGTCGACCCCGAGCCGGACGAGGCCGCCGCCCTGGCCCTGGTCGCCCACCTGGCCGGCACGCCTACCTGCCGCGCCGGCCGCCTGGTGCCGGTGCTGATCGCCGACCAGCGCGTCAGCACCCGCCTGGTCGACGCACTGCTGGCGCTGCCCATCCCCGCCCTGCTGCTGGACACCGCCGACAAGCGCGGCGGCAGCCTGCTGGACCGTCACGGTCCGGCCGCGCTGGCCGGGCACCTGGCCCAGGTGCGCGCCCGCCGGCCCGGCTGCCTGGCCGGCCTGGCCGGCTCGCTGCGCCTGGACGAGCTCGGCCAGATCCGCGAACTCGCGCCCGGCATCGCCGGGTTCCGCGGCGCGGCCTGCGCCGGGGTGCGCGAGGGCGCCATCGATGCCGCCTGCGTGGCGGCGCTGCGCACGGGGCTGCGTGCGGGTTGACCGCGGCACCCGGGGCGATACTGGCCCCCTGCCCCGCGCGGGCAGCCGCGAAGGAGCCGGGCCGACCATGGAACTCACCCGCCGACAACTCGACGCCGCCGTGGCACACGGCGTGCTGGGCGCGCCGCAGGCCGAGGCGCTGTGGCTTTACCTGGCGCAGCAAGGCGGCGACCCGCCGCGCTTCAAGCCGGCCCACATCCTGTACTACCTGGGCGGGCTGATCGCCATCGGCGCGATGACGCTGTTCATGAACCTGGGCTGGGAGCGCCTGGGCGGCGCCGGCCTGCTGGGCATCGCGCTGGGCTATGCCGCCCTCGCCGTGGCGCTGACCGAGACCCTGCTGCACCGGCTGCGCCTGCCGCTGCCGGCCGGCATCACCGGCGTGCTGGCGGTGGTGATGGTGCCCATGGCGGTCTACGGCGCCCAGGTGGCGGGCGGCTGGTGGCCGCAGGACGGCCAGCTCGTGCTGCGCGACTTCCACACCCGCGTCGACTGGCGCTGGCTGCTGATGGAGTTCGCCACCCTGGCCGCGGCGGCGCTGGCGCTGTGGCGCTACCGGCTGCCCTTCCTGGTGCTGCCGCTGGCGGTGACACTGTGGTACATGAGCATGGACCTGGCCCCACTGCTGTGGGGCGGTGAACCGCTGCAGATCGGGTCCGAGCGCGGCAAGTGGATGTCGGTGCTGTTCGGCCTGGGCACGATCGCCCTGGCCCTGGTGGTGGACCTGCGCGTGCACCGGGCGGCCCGCCTGCAGCCGGCCGCCGCCCTGCGCGACCACGCCTTCTGGCTCCATGTGTTCGGCGCCACCACCCTCTGGGGCGGCCTGACCAGCATGGATTCGGGCAGCGAACTCGGCCGGCTGGTCTACGCCCTGCTCAACCTGGCACTCATCGGCCTGGGCGCGGCGCTGGTGCGGCGCGTGTTCGCCGTCTACGGCGGCCTGGGTCTGGCGCTCTATCTGGGTCACCTGTCGCACACGCTGTTCAAGGACAGCCTGCTGTTCCCGCTGGCGCTCACCGCCATCGGCCTGGCACTGGTGGGTGCCGGCATCGTGTGGCAGCGCCACGAGGCGGCCATCGGCGCACGGCT
Organism: Pseudomonadota bacterium; assembly: GCA_046045865.1. Taxonomy (GTDB): domain Bacteria; phylum Pseudomonadota; class Gammaproteobacteria; order Burkholderiales; family Burkholderiaceae_C; genus Sphaerotilus. Next base: position 21,143 of record JBJOKY010000019.1, read on the forward strand.
GCGCGCCTGGCTGCCGCCCAGCCTGCGCGATCTGGCCGCCACCAGGCTGGGCTGAACCGCCCCGGTCCGCCCGTCACAGGCCCGGGCAACGCGCACCCCTCCCGGCATTCACACCCCGTGCAGCAGCTCCAGCCGCACGTGCTCGAGATCCTCGCGCGAGAGCACCTCGATCGGGAAGTCGGCGCCGCGCGCCCACTCCGGAAACCGCACGTCGAGCACCCCCCTGGCGCTGAGCTCGGCCAGGCTGGCGCCGGGCGCGACCTCGCAGCTCTTCACGACCACCAGCCGCTCGGCGTTCAGGCGCCGTGCCAGGGCCAGGGCGATGCTGTCGGCGCTCACCTCCCAGCTGGTGTCGCGGTCCAGCACCGGGCGCAGCGCGGCCAGCGGCCACCACAAGGCCGCCTTGCCGCTTTGCAGCACCTGGCTGATCTCGTGCGCCTCGCTGACCAGCTGCAGCGCGGGTTCGAGTGCCTGCATCATGAGCGTGGTCTGCGCCATGGCCAGCACCGCCATGTTGTGTGCCGCCAGTTCGTCGAAACGCCAGCGGCCCTGGGCCTCGCGCACCGTGTCGGCAAAGGCGCCGCCGCCGGCCACGATCGCGACCCGGCCACCGCCCAGCCCGCCGAGCAGGCCCAGCCAGCGCGGCAACCACACATCGGCGGCATTCAGGCTGCCACCGAGCTTGACGACCCACATCCTTCAGTCTCCGTCCGTCCTGCACCTTGCCGCGGGGCGGCGACCGGCGCCTCGGCCACGCCGGCCCTGCCGCGCCGCCTCAGGCCGCCGCCAGCAGCAGGGCCACGGCCACCGCCGGCGCGCAGACCTGGGCCCAGTCGGCCAGCGGCCCGGGGCCGGCCAGGCCCAGCACGTCGGTGGAAAAGCTCAGGCAGGGCCGCCCCAGGTCGCGCGCCAGGTCGGGCACCAGGAACGCGCCGCACCCGGCGGCGACCAGCGGCGCAGCACTGCCCAGGCGCGCCGCCCAGGCCACGCCTTGCAAGGCCTGCGCCAGCTCGCCGAGCTGGCGTTCGCGCCAGTGCCCGGCCAGGGCCAGCCACTGCTCGGGCGACGCGTCCGCGGCGTCGCGCCCCAGCAGGCGGGCCAGGCGCTGGCAGGTGGCGGTCTGCGTCTTGGCGCCGCCGTCGGCCGTGGGCTGCTGGTCGTGCGCGGGCGCCAGCTCTCCCGTCAGGCGGTAGACATCGGCCGTGGTGGCGAACAACTCGTTCATCACGTGCACGCTGTGTCCGTCAAACGGCACACGCTGTGCCAGGGCCATGAGCGGCGTGCGCACCACGCCCTGATAGATCAGCTCGCCGGTGGCCAGCCGGCCGGCGTCGCCCTGGCCCAGGCTGCACACCGCGCCGTGGCGCAGCGCGATCAGGTCGCTGGTGGTGCTGCCGATGTCGACCAGCAGTCCGTCGCCCAGCACGGCCGCAGCCAGGCTGGCGCTGGCCAGGTAGTTGGCCGACGCCAGGCTGCGCCAGTGCAGCACGGCGTCGGCCCGGCTCAGCCAGCTGGCCGGGGCGGCGGCGGCAGGCGTGGCGCCGTCCGGCGCACCCGCGCCGTCGGCCTGCACCGCGCCGGCGTAGAACACCAGACGATCGGGCAGCGGGTCGACCTGGCCGGTCAGCGCCAGTGCCAGCTGCTCGGCCAGCGCCGCCACGCCCGAGGCGCGGTCGAGGAAGAGGTCGACCATCTCGGCCGTCATGGTCACGCCGTGGCGGGCGGTCTCGAGCATGCCGGGCCAGCGTGCGCGGGCCTGCGCCAGTGCGGTGGCCAGCTGGGCCTGGCCCAGCCAGAGCGGGCATGGCCATTGAGCCACGTCGACCAGTTCGCCGCCGCGCAGCAGCGCCGCCTTGAGGTGGGCCCCGCCGACGTCCCAGCCGATCAGCGTGGCCGGATGGTGCAGGGGGATGCCGGCAGCGACGGCAGAGATGGCGGGAGCTGCGGCGGGAACGGGATACTCGGGCATGACCTGGGCGACAACACTGACTTGACCATGCGCATTGTTCCCGTGATCGACCTGATGGACGGCCATGCCGTGCATGCCCGGCGTGGCAACCGCGCCACCTATGCCCCTATCCAGTCGGCCCTGGTGGCCGGCAGCGCGCCGGTGGACGTGGCCGCCGCGCTGCTGGACGCAGCCGCCGCCGCCCAGGCGCGGCTGCAGGCCGACCAGCCCGCGGCGGCGGTGCGGCAGGTGGACGGCGAAGCAGCCGGCGTTGCAGCCGGCGTTGCGGCCGGCGCGGGCGACCGCAAGGACGCCGGCGAGCACCTCTACATCGCCGACCTGGACGCGCTGCAGGGCCGCGCCTGCCAGGCCGGGCTGGTGCAGGCCATCCTGGCCGCGCGCCCCGCGCTCACGATCTGGCTGGACGCCGGCTTTGCCAGCGCCACCGCGGCGCGGGCGCTGCTCGCCCGGCTGGGCCCGGCCGGCGCACGTGTGCAGCCCGTCCATGCCAGCGAGGCCCTGGCCGACCCCGCCACCCTGGCCGAGGCCTGCGGTGGCGCGGCGCGGCAGGGCGCCATCCTCTCGCTCGACCAGCGCGGCAGCGCCAAGCTCGATCCGGCCGGCTGCTGGACCCGCCCCGGGCTGTGGCCCGACGACCTGATCGTCATGACGCTCGAACGCGTGGGCGCCGCCAGCGGCCCGGCGCTGGACGTGCTGGCCGAGGTGGCCGAACGTGCCCGTGCCGTCGGCCACCGGCCGCGCCTGTGGGGTGCCGGCGGCGTGCGCGACCTGGCCGACCTGCGGCTGGCCCGCGCGGCCGGCGCCGCCGGCTGGCTGATCGCCACCGCGCTGCACGCCGGCACACTGGTCTGATCGCAGCGGCAGGTCGACCGGGTGGCCGGGCAGCGCCAGCCCGGCGCCGCGCCACGCCTCAGCGTGCAGGGCGCGGCCAGCCGCCACAGGCGCGCGGGACACTGTGTCCCGCTCGCCCCGGCGGCGCGGGACACTTTGACGGCACAGCCCGCCGCCATCGGCCTGCCGCCTTGCAGCGCTGCCGGGCTCGCGGGGCGAGCGGGGCCACCACCCGGCCGGCCCTGGGCATGCGGCCGCGTGAACAATGGCACATCGCTTGCGACAGTTGCCACCCATGACCGCCCCGCCCCCCTCCGCAGCAACACCAGCCAACACCCCGCCGGGCTGGATCTGCCCCTGCTGCAGCCTGCACTGCGACGACCTGGCCCTGGCGCACGACGCCCGCCTGCCGGCCAGCGTCTGCCCGCGCGCCAGCGCCGCCCTGGCCACGCTGCAGCCGCCGGCCGGCACCGGCATCGCCGTGGCCACCGGCGCCCGGGCCGCCAGCGCACGCATCCGTGGCCAGGCCGTCAGCACCGACGCCGCGCTGCGCCACGCCGCCGCGCTGCTGGCCGGCAGCCGCCAGCCGCTGTTCGGCGGCCTGGCCACCGACGTGAACGGCGCGCGCGCGCTGGTCAGGCTGGCCGGGCGCTGCGGCGCCATCTGCGACCACGCCCACGGCGAGCCGCTCGCCCTGGCCACCCGCGTGCTGCACGACCAGGGCGCCTGGCAGGTGACGCTGGGCGAGGTGGCGGCGCGCGCCGCCACCGTGCTCGTCATCGGCAGCGACCCGGCGGCGCGCCACCCGCGCTTCTGGCAGCGCATCCAGGCGGACCGGCCGGGCAGCCCGCTGCGGCGCGTCGTCTTCCTCGGCCTGAAGGACGACCCGGCGCTGGCCGCCACACGGCTGCAGGCCGTCGCCCGCGCCGCCGGGCGCGCCGCGGATGCCGTGGCCGTGACCGAGCTGGCCAGCGGCGCCGACCTGTTCGACAGCGTGCAGGCGCTCGCCCTGGCACTGCGCCCGCGCCCGCCCGCCACGCTGGACTCGCGCTGGACCGCGCTGGCCGCCGAACTGCGCGCCGCGCCCTACACCTGTGTCGTGTGGGAGGCCGGCCAGCTGCCGCGCCACGGCGAGCTGGTCGCCGCGGCCGTGCAGTCCATCGTCGCCACGCTGAACGCGACCACACGCGCCGGCAGCGTCGCCCTGGCCGGCGGCGACGGTGCGGCCACGGCCCAGCAGGTGCACACCTGGCTGACCGGCCTGCCGCTGCGCACCCGCCTGCCCAGCGAACCCGGCGGGCGCATCGAGCATGACCCCATCCGCCACGGCGCCCAGCGCCTGCTCACCGACCACGGCTGTGATGCCCTGCTGTGGGTGAGCAGCATCACCGCGCTGGCGCCACCCGCCGCAGCGGCCGGCCTGCCGACCATCGTGCTCGGCCCGCCCGCCCTGGCGGTGGAAGGCGCCGGCGCGCCCGAGGTCTACCTCCCCGTCGCCACGCCCGGCCTGCACCACACCGGCCACCTGTTCCGCAGCGACGGCATCATCGCCATGCCGGTGCAGGCGCCGCTGGCGTCCACCCTGCCCGAGGTCGCGACCGTCGTGCGCCAGCTGGATGCAGCCCTGCAGCAGCTCGACGTGCAGGAGGTGGCGGCATGACGCGCCTGCGCATCCACGGCGGCCGGGTGATCGACCCGGTGCAGGGGCTCGATGCCGTGTCGGACATCGACCTCGTCGACGGCCGCATCGTGGCGGTCGAGCCGAATGCCCCGTGCAGCCGCGTCATCGATGCGAGCGGCTGCCTGGTGATGGCCGGCGGCATCGACCTGCACAGCCACATCGGCGGCGGCAAGATGAACCTGGCGCGCCTGCTGCTGCCCGAGGACCATCGGCGCGGCGCCGAAGCCGCCACGCGCGACGCCAACCCGCTGCTCGACCCGAGCTGCGGCAGCTGCGCGCCCGGCACCCTGGCCACCGGTTATGCCTACGCCCGGATGGGCTACACCGCCGCCTTCGAGCCGGCCATGGTGGCGACCAACGCGCGCCAGGCCCACATGGAGATGGGCGACACGCCCGTGCTGGACCACGGCGCCTACGTGATGCTGGGCAACGACGAGATCTTCTTGTCGCTGCTGGCGGACACGACCGGGACCGAGCGCGTCAAGGCCGAGAAGATCCGTGACTACGTCGGCTGGGTCATCCACGCCACCAAGGCCATGGGCGTGAAGGTGGTGAACCCGGGCGGCATCTCGGCCTTCAAGTTCAACCAGCGCAAGCTGGACGTGGACGAGCCGCACCGCCACTGGAACGTGACGCCGCGCCAGATCCTGGCGTCGCTCTCGCTGGCGCTCACCGAGCTGGGCCTGGCGCATCCGCTGCACATCCACGCCAGCAACCTGGGCGTGGCCGGCAACATCGCGACGACCCTGGCCACGATGGACGCGCTGGAAGGCCGGCGTGGCCATCTGACCCACATCCAGTTCCACAGCTACGGCACCGAGGGGCCGAAGAAGTTCTCGTCGGCTGCATTGCAGCTGGCCGAGGCCGTGAACGCACGACCCAGCATCTCCATCGACGTGGGCCAGATCCTGTTCGGCCAGACCGTCACCGCCTCCGGCGACACCATGCGCCAGCACGCCAACATGGGGCTGGCGAACCCGAGGAAAAGCATCGGCGCCGACATCGAATGCGATGCCGGCTGCGGCGTCGTGCCCTTCAGGTACCGCGAGCAGAGCTACGTGAACGCGCTGCAGTGGGCCATCGGGCTGGAGATCTTCCTGTCGATCCAGGACCCCTGGCGCATCGTGCTGACCACCGATCACCCCAACGGCGCGCCTTTCACGAGCTACCCGCACCTGATGCGCCTCTTGATGGACCGCGACTTCCGCAACGAGCAGCTGGCGAAGCTGCACCCCGAGGTGGCGGCGCAATGCGCCCTGCGCGAGATGAAGCGCGAGCTGACGCTGGAAGAGATCACCATCATGACGCGCAGCGCGCCGGCGCGTCTGCTGGGCCTGGCCGACCGGGGCAACCTGGCGGCGGGCTCGGCGGCGGACATCGCCATCTACCGCCAGCAAAGCGACGCCGAAGCCACCTTCCAGCGCGCCGAATGGCTGCTGAAAGACGGCGCGGTGGTGGTGGAGAAGGGGGAACTGGTCGCGCTGCCGGTGGGCGGCACACACTTCAGCACGCCGGCCTTCGACGCGGGCATCGTCAGCACCGTGGCCGAGCACACCGACCGCCCCTTCGGCCTGCCGCTGCGCAACGCCGTGCTGGGGCATGACGAGCTGTGCAGCTGCTGCGGCGGCGGACGGCTGCTGCCGGCGGCGTGTTTCCCGCAGAGCGGTGGCGTGCCGGCGAGCTCGTCAGCCGGCGCGGCCACCACGACGGGAGCCGCCCATGGCTGAACAAGCTCAGGCACAGGCTCCGGCCGCCACCCGATCGACCGTGGCCACCGTGCACAACGGCGTCGTCATCGACGCCACCTTTGCCGAAGCCTTCGGCATGCGCGCCACGCGCATCATCGTCACCGCGCACAACGCCCGCTGGGCGATGAACGCCGGGCGGGCCGCCACGGGCTTCGCCACCTCGGTGATCGCCTGCGGCTGCGAAGCAGGCATCGAGCGCGAGCTCTCGCCCGACGAGACGCCGGACGGCCGCCCGGGTGTGTCCCTGCTGCTCTTTGCCATGAGCGCCAAGGAGCTGGGCAAACAACTGGAAAAACGCGTCGGCCAGTGCGTGCTGACCTGCCCGACCACTGCCGTCTACGCCGGCCTGCCGCCGGGCAGCGGCACGGACGTCGCCGCACTGGGCAGGAATCTGCGCTTCTTCGGCGACGGCTGGCAGATCGCCAAGGTGATCGACGGCCAGCGCTACTGGCGCATCCCGGTGATGGACGGCGAGTTCCTGGCGCAGGAATCGACGCCGGTCATCAAGTCGGTCGGCGGCGGCAACCTGCTGCTGCTGGCGCGTGATACCGAGTCGGCCCTGGCGGGCGCCGAAGCCGCCGTGGCAGCGATGCTCAAGCTGCCCAGCGTGGTGATGCCCTTCCCTGGCGGCGTGGTGCGCTCGGGCTCCAAGGTGGGCAGCAAGTACCCGGCGCTGATGGCCTCGACCAACGACGCCTTCTGCCCCTCGCTCACCCACCAGGCGAAGAAGACCGAACTCGACGACAGCATCGGCAGCGTGATGGAGATCGTGATCGACGGCCTGAGCGCCGCCGACGTGGCCGCGGCCATGGCCGCCGGCCTGGCCAGCATCATCGAGCGCGGCGCCTCAGCCGGCGTGCTGCGTGTCTCGGCCGGCAACTACGGCGGCAAGCTCGGGCCGCATCACTTCCATCTGCAGGACCTGCTGCCACCCGCCTCGACCGGCGCGCCACCCGGCGCCGCAGCCACGTCGACGTCCGCCGGAGCTCAGCCATGAGCCGCCGCTGGACCCTCACGCTGCGCGAGCAGCCCGCCCTGCGCCTGGACGGCCGCGCGCTCAACCCCGCCGCCCTCGCCAGGCTGGACACCGCCGCCATCGAGCGCCTGCCCGTGCAGCAAGGCCGCCACACGCTGCCGCTGGCCGAGTTCTTCTCGGTCCATGACAGCGGCGCCAGCGGTGACGACACACCGCAACTCACGCTGCAGGGCGACCTGAGCCGTGTCGACCACATCGCCCTGGGCATGGCCGCGGGCGAGTTGCTGATCGACGGCCATGCGGGTCACCACCTGGGCACGGCGCAGAGCGGCGGGCGCATCGACGTGCGCGGCCACGCCGGCGACCTGGCCGGCGCCGAACGCAGCGGCGGCGTGCTGGACGTGGCCGGCCACGTCGGCCACCACGCCGGTGGCGCCTTGCCCGGCAGCACGGACGGCATGCGTGGCGGCGTGTTCATCGTGCGCGGCAACGCCGGTGAACGCCTGGGCGACCGCCTGCGCCGAGGCAGCCTCGTCGTGCTGGGGGATGCGGGTGATTTCGCCGCATCGCGCATGGTGGCCGGCACGCTGGTGGTGGCCGGATCACTGGGCGCGCACCCTGCG
>JBJOKY010000156.1:0-13143 GCA_046045865.1 Pseudomonadota bacterium
GCCCCTGCTGTCTATCAGAAATCAAAGCAGATAAAGAGCAAAGTGAAAATCTGTGCCAACTCTGCAAGATCCCACTTAATGCTGTCGCTGCCGATGGACAGGTCCTCCGCATGCGAAATGAACTGCGGATTCAACTCAGAGAATCTGAAGCAATTGTCGCGGAGCATTCGGCCGAGCTGTCGAAATGCAAAATAGCGCTTCCGAACATTAAACGAGAGCTCACATCTCTTGAGCAGCGCTATGCACAGTCTGGCCAGACTTGGACGTCCGAAATCGAGGGCGCGATTGAGGCAATGGCGCGACGCGTCGGTTCGCTAGAGCAAGAAATCAAAGGGCTATATGACAACCAAAAGCTTGCAGAAACCATCCGGCAATTGCAAGAACGACGAGATGGCGTTAATGCCAGAATTGGTGAGCTTGAGTCCATTATTGAATCATCGATTTACACGCAGGAAAATAGAAAACAGCAAGTTCAACTGGAAGTTGCTTCGACACTCGGCCGACTCTTGCGCGAGGACTTGAATCGGCAGAAAGAGTTCGTTATGGCCGAAAATATCCAATTCAGTTTCACGGACAATGTTGTGTCCGTGGAAGGTTCGACTCAATTTTCTGAGAGCTCGACTGTTGTGCTTCGCCACTTGTTCCATTTGGCACTTTTGAGCGCTTCAACGCGCATTCCGGAAATGCGACTTCCGCGCTTTCTGATCCTCGATGGCATCGAAGACGGAGGCATGGAATTGGAGCGTTCGCATCGACTTCAAGAAATTATTGTTAGTGAATGCCAACGGTTTGAGTGCGATTACCAGTTGATATTTGCAACATCTCAAATTGCACCGAACTTGGAAAATGACTCTTACGTGGTCGCACGTCAATTCTCAGAAGAGTCTCGGTCACTGTCGGTAGGCTAGACGCTCTAGCCCGGATGATTTCCACGATGGCTACGTCCCAAGAGTGCAGTTACATTGGCACCTTGGCGCCGGTCGGGCGCCCTGCGCAACTGCTCGCCGATCGCGGTCGTCGCGGCCGTAGTGCTGGAACAGCATATTCAGCCCAAGACTGCATGAATGAGGCGTCAATTACATTGACGTGCGCCGATTTCTGCAAACTAGAACCGGAGCGGGTTCAAATGGGCTGAATACATCAGCGAGATCGTTATCCACAACGAGTGCGGACTGGCCTTCGGCGGCGAGAGCAGCCCCGGGCGGGTGATGCAGGAGCGCCAGCGCGGCATCGAGGCCACGCGCCGCAATCAGGCCAAGGTGCAGGCGCGGCTGGCGCGCATCGCCCAGCTGGCCAGCCGGCCCATCGACACGCTGGTGCTGGACGGCAACAACCTATGCTACGAGGGCCAGCAGTTCATCGGGCTGGAGGCCGCCCTGGCGCTGAGCTACGCGCTGGCCGACGACCGGCGGTACAACAAGGTCGTGGTGGTGTTCGACGCCAGCATCCGCCGGCTGCTGGGCATGGGTGATGCGCAGATCGCCCACGGCTTTCCGACCCGCGCCACGGTGCATGTGGTGGCGTCCCGCCAGGGCGCCGACCAGACGGTGCTGGAGATGGCCACGGCGCCGGACGCCTGGGTGATCAGCAACGACCGCTTCCGCGACTACACCGACAAGCCGGCAGTGCGCGACGACCGGCTGATCCGCCACGAGATCGTCGCCGGCCAGGTGATGGTGCACGACCTGGACCTGCGCGTCGGCTTCGCGCCGCAGGCCGCCGCCCGGCCGTTGAAGGCTGGGTAGCGCGGAGCTGGATCACCTGGGCCTGGGTGACGTGTTCGGGCGGGTTGATCCGGTTCGCCATATCGCCCGACCAGCACGCACTTGGTTGATATAAGCCCTTGATCCATATGAGTTTTGTGGCGCATCGCCCAGACTCTATGGCTCAGCGGCGCCGGATATGGCCGGTTTTGTCCGATAGCGCGACATCACGTTGCCGAGTAGCGCCGCCATCGTCTGTCGCCCTCGTGGCGTACCGCGCCGCGTGCGATCAGCTCGTCCAGCGCCCGCTTGATCTGCTTGATCGGAATCTCGGCGCCAACCCGCATCTGAATGGCGCCAATGGCCGACTCGGGATAGCGGAGCAGATCCTCCAGGATCAGCGCGCCCAGCCGGTGCGGCTCGATGCGCTTGAGCGTGGTGGCCATGCTGAAGTCCAGCGCACGCAGCAGCCCCGGGGCGACGAAGTAGCGCGTGGCCTGGGTGCGCCCGGCGCTGTGCACCAGTTGCCAGTCCAGCAGCCGCTTCAGCCAGGAGGACTGCAGTGCCTCGACCGAGGGCAGTTCCAGCGCGGCGGCCAGTTCACGCGCCGTCATGGCCTCGTGCTGGGCCAGCAGGCCCAGGGTGATGCGTTCGCGCTGGCTGAGCTGGAAGGTCTGGTCGGCCTTGGCGATGAAGTCGATCACCTCGGGCGCCAGGATGCGCCGCCGCACCGTCACCCGTACCCGGTCGTGCATCTCGACCAGCTCGGGCATCGGCCGGCCCTGCGAGAGCAGCACCTCGACGATGTGGTCGTAGCCGCTGCCTTCGCGCTCCATCAGCTTCAGGTCGTGGAACAGGCGGGCCAGGTGCTCGTTGCGGCGCACGGTGGTGTGCAGCACGTTGCGCGGCGTCACGCCCAGCGGCAGCGGGCCGGGGTTGATCAGCTCCAGCCGGTCGGGGTGCAGGTTGAGGAAGATGTCGCCGCGCTGCGTGTAGGGCCGGTGCACCAGGGCGTTGACCAGCAGCTCGCGCACCACGATCTCGTCGAAGGCCGGCACGTTCTGGCGGTACAGGCCGTCGGGCAGCTCGTAGCGCTCGCGGAAATCAGGCACCTCGGCCCACACGGCCTCGATCAGGGCCATGGGGCTGAGCGTGTGGTCGTCCCACACCAGCTTGTTGACCTTCTGGCCCAGTTCGTCGTGCTTGATGAACTGGATCACCGGCGCGGACGCCAGCTGGGCGCGCTGCCGCTGGCTGCCCAGGCACATCACGCCCAGGTGGGTGAGCAGCGGGCCGTGGGCCAGCTGGTAGTGGTCCATCAGCTCGTCATCGGTCTTTTCCTTCACCGAGGGTTTCACCCGATCGGAGGCGCGCAGGGCCTGCAGCAGCGCCTGGCGCTGCGCCATGTCGGCCTGGGCACGCGGCAGCTGCAGGGTGGTCTGCGTCTCCCACGGCAGGGCGGCGCGCTCGCTGGCCAGGCGCAGCACGTCGTCACCCGTCACCGGCCTGCTCTGGTCGGCCACGCGCAGGAAGTAGCGGCCATCGGTGGTGGACGCCACCGCCTGCGAACGGGGGACGCGCAGCTCGATGAGCTGGCCGCCGCTGGGCGCGGTCACCACGTCCGGCAGCACGGTGACGTTGACGGCGCGCTCGGCCAGCTTGCGCCGCAGGGTGTCGGGCAGGTCGGCCGGGATGCACTGCCCGGCGGGCGGCTCGGTCTGCCCGTCCTCGATGCCCAGCAGCAGAACACCGCCGCTGGCGTTGGCGAAGGCGACGCAATCCTTGGCCAGCTCGTTCCAGTCCGCCGACTTGCCCGTCACCGCCCGCAGCGACTTCTGATCACGCAACTGGCCTTCCAGGCTCACGCGGCAGCTCCATTCTTAGGCGCGCAAGGCTGGCCGGCGGCGTTCGTGCCGCCGCGCAGCTCGTCGCACGAGGCCCGCAGCCCCGTGGCGTGGCAATCGGATGTCCTGATGGGCATGAGTGGGCCTGGCGTGATGGGTAGGAGTCGGAAGGCCCCGACACGATAGCCGTTGAAAACGGCCGCTGCAGGCGCCTCGCCGGGTCACCACAGTTGCACGTGTATGTCATGTGTCTGTCTTTTAAGATCCTCCGCAACAAACAAGTCAGCGGAGGTCATCGCTTGGTGGAATACAACCCCTTCACGCAGCGCCATGCCGCGCTGCAATTGCAGCTGCAGTCGGTGGAGGCCGAGCGGGACGAATGCAGCAAGCAGCTGGCCTGGCATGCGCAGTTCAAGGCTGAGGCCGAGGCCGAGGCGCTGGCCACGCACAAGCGCGAGGCGGCGCGGGTGCAGGCGGCGCTGGACGGCCTGAAGGCCCGGCGCGCCAACGTGGCGCAGATCGCGCAGGATCTGTCCGGCAACGCCAGGCTGGGGCTGGACCCGCGGCGCTGGTTCTCGGCCGAGCGGGCCGAGCAGGTGCGCCAGCGGGATGCCGCCCGGGCGCTGGTGGAGCAGCTGGACCAGGCCATCACCACCAAGCAGGCGCAGGCAGCGCAGATCCTGCAGGCCAACCAGCGGCGCCAGGCGCAGATGGAGAAGCACCGCGCCCTGGATGCGCTCGAACTCCAGGCCAGGCTGCGGGCGCTGGACCAGCAGCTGGCGCCGCTGCGCCCGCAGCTGGCGGCGCTGCTGGCCGACCGGGAGCGGGTGGACGCGCAGCTGGCGGCGCCGCTGCAGGAGCAGCAGCGGCTCGACCGGCAGCTGGCGCAGCTGGAGGGCGAGCTGGAGCGGGCCCGGGGGTTCGAGCAGCGCCTGGGCGCCGCCGCCAACGGCCGCGACAAGGCCGAGATCCACAACGAGTGCGGACTGGCCTTCGGCGGCGAGAGCAGCCCCGGGCGGGTGATGCAGGACCGCCAGCGCGGCATCGAGGCCGCGCGCCGCAACCTGGCCAAGGTGCAGGCGCGGCTGGCGCGCATCGCCCAGCTGGCCAGCCGGCCCATCGCCACGCTGGTGCTGGACGGCAACAACCTGTGTTACGAGGGCCAGCAGTTCATCGGGCTGGAGGCCGCGCTGGCACTGAGCTACGCGCTGGCGGATGACCGGCGGCACAAGGTGGTCGTGGTGTTCGACGCCAGCATCCGCCGCCTGCTGGGCATGGCCGACCAGCAGATCGCCCACGGTTTTCCGACCCGCGCCACGGTGCATGTGGTGGCGTCCCGCCAGGGCGCCGACCAGACCGTGCTGGAGATGGCCGCGGCGCCGGACGCCTGGGTGATCAGCAACGACCGCTTCCGCGACTACACCGACAAGCCGGCGGTGCGCGACGAACGGCTGATCCGCCACGAGATCGTGGCCGGCCAGGTGATGGTGCATGACCTGGACCTGCGCATCGGGTTCGCGCCGCAGGTCACCGTCCGGCCGTTGAGGGCTGGGTAGCGCGGCGTTGCATCGGCGTCGGCTGCCCGCCCAGGCTATTCGTCTTCCAGCACCAACTGCCCCTGCGCTGGCTCCGGCGGCCACAGCCCGGCCTGACTGCGCGCCTCGAACCAGCGGTGCATGGCGGCGTCCTGCAGCGCGTATTCGCCGCGGGCGGATTTCCAGACCAGCGCCGGCGTGCGCTGGTGCAGGGCTTCGAGGGCACGCCGGGCCTGGGCCGCGTTCACCGGGTGGCCGGTCTTGTCGCGGTAGAAGCGCAGCGCCTCGGCGTCGTAGGGGCGGTAACGCGGGCCCTGATCGAGCATGCGCCACAGCACCGCCTGCTCGGTGGGTTTCAAGCCGAGGTGGTCGGATTCCATCCGGGCTTCGTCCTGCGTCTGCCGGTCGCGCGCCGCCTGCAGCAGCGCCGGCTCGAAACGCCCGTCGATGGCGGCCAGCGGGCTGAGCACCTGGCCCAGCACGACCATGTCCGATACCCTGCGCAGCGCCATCGACCACATGCGCGCCGCCATCGAGGCGCTGGCGTCCGAGGAGCTGGACTTGCGCACCTCCTTCGGCAACTTCCGCTTCCGCTGGGACACCCGCCTGCGCGAGTGCGGCCCGAAGCCACTCTGGCAGGTCGACCTGCCGGACGCCGTGCCGCCCCTTGCGCCGCACGACGCACTGCAGATCCTGCACATCGTGCAGGAGGCGCTGACCAAGGTGCTCAAGCATGCGCGGGCCGGCACGGTGACGGTGCGGCTGCACCACGCGGACGGCACGCTGGCGCTTGACGTGCTGGACGACGGCCGGGCGCCGTAACCGCAATCGCAGCCGCAATCGCGGAGACGCCCGGCCACGCCGGCAGCGGCGCGCGCCCGCCGACCCTCCCGTGATCGCGGCAGGCCACGCCCGCCGGCCATCCCGTGATCGCGGCAGGCCGCGCCAGAAAGGCGGGATCGCCTGTCCGAGCCTTGATTTCTACAGTCTCTTCACCGCTTCACGTCGAGGCGATCCACCGGAGAGACCTGATGAACATCCCCCTCGCGACCACCCGCACGACCACCCGCACCGTCGCCTGCTTCGTCACCACCACCGCGCTGGGTCTGGCACTCGCCACCCAGGTGTTCGCCGCGTTCCCGGTCAGGATGGCCGCGGCCGACTGCCCGGCGCCGGGCGACCGCCAGTCGGCCGACAGCCACCTGCAGAACATCGTCGCCGGCTATACGCGCGCCACCCTGGACCGCGGCGGCTGGCACAACACCCACGTCGCGACCACCGGGTACGCCGCCGGAGAGCCCCTGCTGGCCGCCGACGTGGGCACCGGTGTCACCACGCAGGGTGCTGGTCACCAGCCGCAGCCAGCGCGCATCGCGGCGCACTGACTGATCGACCGCCCCGCCCGCCTTCGACGCCTTTGCCTTGCCTTCAAGGAGCCCTCATGAACATGCTCACGCGAGCCCTGGCCGCCCTCACTCTTGCGGCCGTGGGCGCCGCCACGCCTGTCGCGTCGCACGCCGAGCCCGTGGCCCGGATCGTGCCCGACTACGCCGTCTTCGTCGATCCACCGACCGGCTTCGTCTTCGTCAAGCTGCCGGCCGGGTGGAAGTTCGTCGGCAAGGTCGAAGCCGGGGAGCTGGCCCGCCTGCCGTCCAGCGTCGTGACCGCCTTGCTGGAGGACTGCACCGGCGGTGCGGCGCCCGCCACGGCGTCCGGCAACCATGACCGGATCAGCCTGCGCCAGCCGCAGCCTGCAGCGTCAGCGCCATGAATTCCTGACTGAAGCTGCAAACCTCCGTTGCCGCCCCGCACCCGTCATGCGCGCGACACGGGCGCCCCGCCCCGCTGCCTAGACTCGCCGGCACTGTTCACCCAACACCCCCGGAGACTCCCCGATGATCACCCTGTGCGGCATGTCGCTGTCCAACTACTACAACAAGGTCAAGATCGTCCTGCTGGAAAAAGGCATCCCCTTCACCGAGGAGGTGGTGCGCACCGGCTCCAGGGACGAGACGGTGCTCAACGCCACGCCGCTGGGCAAGGTGCCCTTCATCAAGGTGGACGGCCAGACGCTGTGCGAGAGCCAGGTGATCGTCGACTTCCTGGAAGCGCGCTACCCCGCGCAGCCGCTGCTGCCCACCGACCCGCTGGCCGCCGCCAAGGTACGCGAGCTGTGCACCTTCATGGAGCTGTACATCGAGCTGGTGGGCCGCGAGCTGTACGCCGAGGCCTTCTTCGGCGGCACGGTGAAGGACAGCACCAAGGAGCGCGTGCGGAAGACGCTGGAGCGCAACCTGCCTGCGTTCAGGCGCCTGGCG
Organism: Pseudomonadota bacterium; assembly: GCA_046045865.1. Lineage (GTDB taxonomy): Bacteria > Pseudomonadota > Gammaproteobacteria > Burkholderiales > Burkholderiaceae_C > Sphaerotilus. The sequence goes on from JBJOKY010000156.1 coordinate 7,401, forward strand.
CGTTTCGCGCCCTACGCCGCAGGCGACAGCTTCACCCTGGCCGACGCCTCCGCCTACGCCACCCTGCCCACGGTGGCCAACGCCACCCGCGCCATCTATGGCGAAGACCTGGTCGCCGCCGCCGGCCTGGACTGGAAGGCCTATGTGAAGCTGCTGGGCGAACGCGCCTCGCTGCAGCGCGTCAACGCCGACCGCAAGCGCGATACCGAGGCGCTGGCCGCGGCTGCGGCGGCGAAGAAGGCGGCCGCGGCGGCCGCGCCGGGCAGCTGATCCGTCCGCGCCCTGGCCACGTGCTGCCGCCGCCGCGGTGGCCGGGGTGGCGGGATGGCGGGATGGCGGGGTGGTGGCGAAGTTGGCCAGGTGCCGCGATCGGGTGCCATGCCCGGGCGGGCCGACGGGGCCGGATCAGCACTTGAGCGCGAATTGCCGGTCGCGCGCGGCCTGCCTGTAGCGCCGGATGTCGTCCATGGTCTGGCCCGGGTTGGGCAGTCTGGCCAGGGCGTCGAGATGCTGGATCCGCTCGTTCAGCATCCCGCATTCGCCGTCCCGCGCGGCGAGCTGCGCCAGATGACGGCTGCGCGCCTGTGCCGCCGCCTGCTCGGCCCTCTGCTCGGCCCTCTGCTCGGTCGCCTGCGCCGCGGCGCTGTCGGCTGGCCGGTAGCGCTGCGTTGCCTGGCCAGCCTGCGGCTGCGGCTGCCGCTGCCGCTGCTGCTGCTGCGGCGGCGGCGGCATGCCGGCCGTGTCCGGCACCGCGGGCGGTGGCGTTTCGATCGTGAGCTTCGCCGCCGCACCGCCCGGGCATCCGGGCGCATCCGAATACGACACCTGCCCGCCATGTCTGCAGCGATAGACGGTGGTGGTGCTTGTGCTGGTGGTGCTTGTGCTGGCGGTGTCCGGCTCGCCCCGGGCAGGCTGGCCGGCCGACGCGGCGGCGATCGCGTTGCGCCCGACCGCCGCGCTGGCAACGCCAGCCTGCGCCGCAGCTGGACGCCGGGCCTGGGCCGGCCCGGGCCGTTCCGCGGCCTGATCCGCGGCCTGGTCCGCCGCCTGGTGGAGCCAGTGTTCTGCCGCCCAGCTGACGGCCAGCACCGCCACGCCCCAGAGCCAGATGGGGGCCCAGCGGGAATTCCTCATCATCCACGCGCCGCCACCCGTCCGGCCACCACGGCCGCGGCGGGCAGGTCGGCGCTGCATGTAGTCGCGCTCGTCCAGGCTCATCGTTTCACCTTCCGGCGGGCACAGCCACAAGTCAGCCTGTCAGCCCGGCGTCCGATCCGGCCTGGAGTTTCTCCGCAACGGGCGCCAGCACCCAGCCGCGCAGCGTCGTGCCGTCCACCAGCCTGAGATTGCCCTTCTTCCTGGCGAAGGTGATGGCCTCGGGGCTGAAGCGGGCGATGGCCACGTAGTAGCCGCCCGCCACCGCGCCGGCAGCGCCGGACTTCACCACTTCATGGAACATGCGCACCGCCTCGACGTCGACCAGCGCGCCCCGGGACTTGTTGCAATGCACCAGCCATGTCCGGCCGTGCCTGTGCAGCTCGATGTCGAGGCCGACGCAGGCGCCTGATTCGCCGACCTGGTAGCCACGCGCGTCGAAGGCCAGCGCGGCAAATTCGGTGAACTCGCGCAGGCTCAGTCCGTACAGGCCGGCGTTCGCCTGGTCGTGCTGCGCGATCTCCAGCTCGACCTGCGCGCGCTGCCTGCGCCGCTGCAGCACCGAGGTGGCCGCGGCCAGCAGGCACAGCCCGGGCAGCAGGTACTGGCCGACCTGGGCGGACACGCCCTGCAGGCCGTGCAGCACCAGATAGGTCAGCCCGGCCAGCCCGGCGCCCACCCACCAGGGCAGGCGGGCCAGCAGCCTGACGATGAGGTCTGCGGCGCCGGACTTTCGCCCGGCGGCCGCGCCTGTGCTGCGTTGGTCGCCCGTCATGTGTGTCGACGCTCCCTGACTGTCCATCTGGCCAGATCCGACGATCTGCCTGTCTGCCTGGCGCCGCTGCAGCCGTGACCCGATCTGCAAGAAGCCGGCGGCGCCAGTCTAGTCACACCGTGCAGCGGCGGACCGGATCGCGCCTGTGCGCCACAGCACCGCCCGTGTCGACCTTGACGGAGCGTGCGCGCATCACGCCAGCGCTGCATATCTGCCCCGTCAAGGGTCGGTGTTACGCCACCTTCAGCGCCCCGCCGGGCACAGGCGGCACAGTGGCGCGCTGCTGCGGATCGCGCGCCGCGCTGCACCCGTCCGGAGCACCCCGCCCTGCCTGACCACCCGCCCCCGCCCGCCCCCATGCATCACCCCACCCGGCAGCAGCGTCGGCGGACGGCCCGTCCACGGGCTCCGCCACCGCCACCGCCGCTGCAGCCTCGGCCCCCGCCGCCGAAGCTGCGCCCGCTCCCGCAAGCCGCCCCAGCGTGTTCGTGGTGTTCGACGTCGACATGGAGGCCGCCGCGCTGCAGACCAGCCCGCAGGCCCTGCGCCAGGCGCGCGAGGCGGCGCGCCAGCAGGCGTTCGACGCCGTGACCGTGCAGCTCAAGGCCTGGGGCGAACGACAGGGTGTGACCGTCGACACCGCCGTCTACACGAGGGACCGCAAGATCGATCTGGCCGGCCGGCGCTACAGCCACATGCTGGTCGAGAAAGTCAGCCAGGCCGCCATCGAGGAGGCGCCCGACGGCCAGCGTGTCGGCACGCGCAAGTGGGCCGCCACGGCCTACGACACCAGCAAGCCGGCGACCCGCACACCGGTCAAGCTGCGCAGCGCCAGCTTCCTGTCCGACGGCAGCGCCTGCTTCGAACCACCCGCGCAGCCGGCCCTGGCCGACTGCCGCGCAGCCTATCTGGCCCTGCTCAGCCAGCACCTGCGCTGGATCGACGCCAGCTGGGGCGAGGTGGCACCCGCCGCCGACGCCGGGCGATGACGGGCTGCCTCGGGCGGCACCCGACGGCACCCGGCACCCGCGGCCGGCTTGAGGCACGATAGTCCATGCCCATGGACAAGCCGATGACTGCCACTGCTACCGCCACCACCCCGACCGCGTCCACGACCACCAGCCCGGCATCCGCAGCCGCCACGCTGGCGCCGCACCAGCGGGCACGCATCCGCGCCATCACGCTGGATCTGGACGACACGCTCTGGCCCTTCCTGCCCGTCATCCGGCGCGCCGAGCAGGTGCTGCACGACTGGCTGCTGGCGCACGCACCGCGCACCGCGCCCGTGCTGGCGGCGCGCCCGGGCCTGCTGCGCGAGTTGCGCGAGGCGGTGCAGCGCGAGCGGCCCGAGCTGGCGCACGACCTGTCGGGCATGCGGCTCGAATCGATCCGCCGCCTGCTGCTGCAGGCGGGCGAGGGCCCGGCGCTGGCCCGGCCCGCCTTCGACGCCTTCTTCGCCGAGCGCCAGCGCGTGGTGCTGTACGACGACACGCTGCCGGCGCTGGACTGGCTGGCGGCGCGTTTTGCGCTGGTGGCCGTCTCCAACGGCAACGCCGACGTGGCGCGCGCGGGGCTGGGGCGCTATTTCCGCGCCGCCTTCAGCGCCAGCAGCTACGGCAAGGCCAAGCCGCACGCCGACATCTTCCACGCCGCCGCGGCCGCTGCGGGTGTGCCGGCCGCGGCCGTGCTGCACGTGGGCGACGATCCCCGCCTGGACGTGGCGGGCGCCCACGCCGCCGGCATGCTGACCGCCTGGGTGGCGCGCGCCGACGCCGACGGCAGCCTGCCCGACTGGCGCCAGTGCGGCGAAGGCCCGCCGCCGCACCTGACCGTGCCCGACCTGGGTGCGCTGTGCACGGCCCTGCAGGGCCCCTCGCACGCCTGAGCGCCAGGCCGCCACCCCCGCTCCGCCCCGCCCGGGCCGCGGCAAGACCCCGCGCGGCGCACGGACACCGCGCGCAGCACGCACCGCGACGGCTTCCCGCCGCAACATGCCGCACCCGGCCCTGCCGCAACATCGCGCACTGCGCATTCCGCACCCCCACCCTCGTGCCCCGCCACGTGAAGGACATCCCCCCATGAGCGAACAAGCCGCACCACCGTCCCCGCAAGCCCCGCCGCCGCAACGCGCCGTCCTGGCCGGCGGCTGCTTCTGGGGCATGCAGGAGCTGATCCGCCACCTGCCCGGCGTGCTCTCGACCCGCGTGGGCTACACCGGCGGCGACGTGCCCGACGCCACCTACCGCCGCCACGGCAGCCATGCCGAGGGCATCGAGATCGTCTACGACCCCGCCCGCATCAGCTACCGCCGGCTGCTGGAGTTCTTCTTCCAGATCCACGACCCCACCACGCCCAACCGCCAGGGCAACGACCGCGGGTCGAGCTACCGCTCGGCGATCTACCACGTCGACGACGAGCAGCGACGCGTGGCGCTGGACACCATCGCCGACGTCGAGGCCAGCGGCCTGTGGCCGGGCAGGGTGGTGACCGAGCTGGCGCCGGCCGGCCCCTTCTGGCAGGCCGAGCCCGAGCACCAGGACTACCTGCAGCACTACCCGAACGGCTACACCTGCCACTACGTGCGCCCGGGCTGGGTGCTGCCGGTGCGCGCCCGGTGAGCAGGGTGGCCACGCCATGCCCGCCACCCTGCCCGACCCGCTGGCCATGAGCCGCCTGCACGCGCAGCAGCGCCGCCTGTACCTGGCACTGCCGCACGGCGGCGCCGGCCAGCCCGGCGTACGCGACGACGGCGACCACGACCTCACCACCACCGCGCCCGACGACGCCGCGCTGGTCGACGCCAGCGGCCGGGTGCGCGCCCTGGTGCTGGAGCTGGCCAGGCCGGCCGACTGGGCGGTGCTGGCGCGGGTGTGGCACGGCGTGCAGGCCGAGCTGGAGTGGCCCGCGCCGGCCATCGCGGTGTCGGGCAGCGACGGCTACCAGCTCTGGTTCTCGCTGATCGAGCCGCTGCCCGCGGCACAGGCGGCGGCGCTGCTGGACGCGCTGCGCCTGCGCTACCTGGCCGACATGCCGCCCCGGCGCGTGACGCTGCTGCCGACGCCGCCGGCCGGCGCCACGGCGGCGCCGGTGCGCCACGCCCGGCTGGTGCCGGCTGCGCAGCAACCCGGCGGCCCGTGGTCGGCCTACGTCACGCCCGACCTGGCGCCGGTGTTCGCCGACGAACCCTGGCTCGACCAGCCGCCCACGCCCGAGGCGCAGGCCCGGCTGCTGGCGCAGCTGCGCAGCATCCAGGCCGGCGACCTGCACCGGGCGCTGGCGCTGCTGCAGCCGGATCAGCCGGTGCCGGCGCCCGAGACCGAAGCGGCGCCCGGGTCCGTCACCGTCTCTGCTGCCACGGCGGCGCCGCCCTTATCCACCGGTGCTCCTGCGGCTGCGCCTGTGCCGGCGCCTGTGCGTGCACCGGCGGACGGCGCCGCGCGCGACCCGAGACGCTTCCTGCTCGACGTCATGAACGACGACAGCGTGGCGCTGGGCCTGCGCATCGAGGCGGCCAAGGCCCTGCTGCCCTACATCTGAACGCCGCACGCAGGGCACGGGGCGTCGCGCGGCCGCCCTGCAGACCGGCGCAGTTGCGGCTACCCTCGCGCTCCCCATCCCGGCACACGGCACCTGCCTGCAGGCGTGCACGTGCCGGGCCGCCCCCCAGGAGACTCCCCATGATCAAGATATCCGTGAACGGCAAGGCCGCGGCCGTCGACGCCGACCCCGAGATGCCGCTGCTGTGGGCGCTGCGCGAGCAGCTGCAGCTCACCGGCACCAAGTTCGGCTGCGGCATGGCGCTGTGCGGCGCCT
>JBJOKY010000521.1:0-2886 GCA_046045865.1 Pseudomonadota bacterium
ACGGCGTGGTGGTCGGCGCGGCGACGTTCCTGGCGTTCTCGGCGGCCGGGCGCATCGAGCGGCTGCTCGGCCAGACCGGCATCAACGTCATGACGCGCCTGATGGGGCTGATCCTGGCTGCGCTGGCAGTCGAGATCATGGCCGACGGGCTGATCAAGCTGTTTCCGGTGCTGGCCAGCCACCTGGCGCGCTGAGCGGCCGAGGGGCCGCGCTGCTGGTTGCTGCCGATGCGCCCGCCGCGCCCGGCTGGGTAGCATGCCGGCACCATGCCCAGCTTCGACTACATCATCATCGGTGCCGGCACTGCCGGTTGCCTGCTCGCCAACCGCCTGAGCGCGGACCCGACCAAGCGCGTGCTGCTGCTCGAAGCCGGCGGCCGCGACGACTACCACTGGATCCACATCCCGGTCGGCTACTTGTACTGCATCGGCAACCCGCGCACCGACTGGCTCTACCAGACCGAGGCCGACCCGGGCCTGAACGGCCGCACGCTGCGCTATCCGCGCGGCAAGGTGCTGGGCGGCTGCTCCAGCATCAACGGCATGATCTACATGCGCGGCCAGAGCCGCGACTACGACCAGTGGGCGCAGCTCACCGGCGACGACGGCTGGCGCTGGCAGCACTGCCTGCCCTACTTCCGCCAGCACGAGAACCACTGGCGGCTCGATGCCGAGCATGCCGCCCAGGCCAGCCCCGAGTTCAAGGCGCTGCACGGCCACGGCGGCGAATGGCGCGTCGAGAAGCAGCGCCTGCGCTGGGATGTGCTGGACGCCTTCGCGCAAGCCGCCCAGCAGGCCGGCATTGCCGCCACCGACGATTTCAACCGTGGCAGCAACGAGGGCGTCGGCTACTTCGAGGTGAACCAGAAGTCCGGCTGGCGCTGGAACACCGCCAAGGCCTTCCTGCGTCCGACCTGCTACGGCCGCTCGAATTTCGAGCTCTGGACCGGCGCGCAGGTGCGCCGGCTGACCTTCGAGCGCGACGCCGATGGCCAACTGCGCTGCAGCGGCGCCGAAGTCGTCACGCCACACGGTGTCGAGACCGTCACCGCCACGCGCGAGGTCGTCCTGAGCGCCGGCAGCATCGGCAGCGTGCAGATCCTGCAGCTCTCGGGTGTCGGGCCGGGCACGCTGCTGCAGCAGCATGGCATTGCGGTGCAGCATGAGCTGCCCGGTGTCGGCGAGAACCTGCAGGACCACCTGCAGATCCGCTCGGTCTACAAGGTGCAGGGCGTCAAGACCCTCAACACCCTGGCCGCGACGCCCTGGGGCAAGGCCAGGATCGGGCTCGACTACCTGCTGCGCCGGCGCGGGCCGATGAGCATGGCGCCGTCGCAGCTGGGCGCCTTCACGCGCTCCGGGCCGCAGTTCGAGTGGCCGAACATCGAGTACCACGTCCAGCCGCTCTCGCTCGACGCCTTCGGCCAGCCGCTGCACACCTTCAACGCCTTCACCGCGAGCGTGTGCAACCTGAACCCGACCTCGCGCGGCCATGTGCGCATCACCTCGCCGCGCCACGAGGACGCGCCGGCCATCTTCGCCAACTACCTCTCGACGCCCGAGGACCGCCAGGTCGCGGCCGATTCGCTGCGGGTGACGCGGCGCATCGTCGCGCAGCCGGCGATGCACAAGCACCAGCCCGAGGAGTTCCGGCCCGGCGCGCAGTACCAGAGCGACGAGGATCTGGCGCGCCTGGCCGGCGACATCGCCACCACGATCTTCCACCCGGTGGGCACCTGCCGCATGGGCCGCGACGACGACCCGATGGCGGTCACCGACACCCGGCTGCGCGTGCGCGGCGTGGCGGGGCTGCGGGTGGTCGACGCGAGCGTGATGCCGACCATCACCAGCGGCAACACCAACTCGCCGACGCTGATGATCGCCGAGCGGGCGGCGGGCTGGGTGCTGGCCGACCAGGCCCGCGGCTGAAACCCTGCTGTAACCTGGCCGTGGTCCGGCCGGCGTGTGGTGCCTGCAACGCGCCGCTTTGGTGCGGGAAACCCCGGATATGGGCTGCAGGCACCAGCCCCTACAGTCTCGCCACTCGCAAGCGCAGCCCCTCCGAGCGGCTGACACGCAGGAGCGAGGGACTGAGGAGACTGGTTCACGAAGCGCCGACAACAACGCCCGCCGCCCAATCATCACACATCCATGGCGGGCCATACGCTCCAGAGACACAATTGAGCGCGATCGCGCGATGAGACAATTCAAGGGCACCGGGTCATCCCCGGTGCCCTTCGTTTTTGGGGCGTGACTGGGTCGTGAGGGCGCTCCTTGCACGGGGCGGATGCGTGGATGGATCTCGATCTCCTGCTGGTGACGCTGGCTTCGCTGCTGGCCGGTTTCGTGGACGCGATCGTCGGGGGCGGGGGGCTGGTGCTGCTGCCGGCGCTGTTCGCGGTGCATCCGGGGGCGGCGCCGGCCACGCTGTTCGGCACGAACAAGGGCGCGTCCGTCTGGGGCACCGCCTGGGCGACGGCGCAATACGCCCGCCGGGTGACGATGAACTGGCGCACGCTGGCGCCGGCGGCGCTGGCGGCGCTGGTCTGCAGCTTCGCCGGGGCCTGGCTGGTGACGCGGGTGCCGGCGACCGGGCTGCGGCGGGCGCTGCCGCTGGTGCTGCTGGCGGTGCTGGCCTACACCCTGATGCGCAAGGATCTCGGCCGCGTGCACGCGCCGCGCCACGCGCCGCGCGCGGAGGCGCTGCGGGCCTCGGCCATCGGCGCGGGCATCGGCTTCTACGACGGCTTCTTCGGGCCGGGCACCGGGAGCTTCTTCGTGTTCCTGTTCGTGCGGGTGCTGGGCTACGACTTCCTGCACGCCTCGGCCGGCGCCAAGCTGCTCAACGTCGCCACCAACATCGCCGCGCTGACGCTGTTCGGCCTGA
>JBJOKY010000522.1:0-2883 GCA_046045865.1 Pseudomonadota bacterium
CGTCCACCGTGCGCAGTTCGGCCAACATGCCGATCAGCAGTTCGATGTTCTTGCGCAACAGCGGCTCGCCACCGGTGAGGCGGATCTTGCGCACACCCCGGGCCACGAAGATGCGCGCCAAACGTGTCATCTCCTCGAAGCTGAGCAGGGCCGAGTGCGGCAGGAAGGCGTAGTGCTTGTCGAACACTTCCTTGGGCATGCAGTAGCTGCAGCGGAAGTTGCACCGATCGGTCACCGAGATGCGCAGGTCGCGCAGCGGGCGGCCGAGGCGGTCGGACAGCAGTCCGGCGCCCGCCGTCGACGCGGCCAGGGCGGCTGCCGATGCCAGCGGCGCACGCAGGGCGTGGCGCTGGTCGACGATGGAGATCACGTTGCGCTCGGTCATGGGCTCATTCTGCCCAGGGGCGCATCAACCCACGAGTCCGGGCAAATCTGGAGGAACGGGGATGAAGATGCCGACGCTGTTCCACTTTGACACCCCCTGCTGCGGCTGCGGGGGCGACTGGCGCCGATGGCTCAGCGTGCCGTGGTGGCCTTGTCGGTGCTCATCTCGCTGCTGACACGAGTGCCGGCGTTGAGCGCCTGCAGCTGCGTCTGCATGTCGGGCGTGAGCTCGGTGGCACGGCGTGCGCCGTTGAAGCGCTTGGTCCAGTAGCTGGCGCGCATGTCCTCGACCTTGATCTGCTGGCCGGTGCGCGGCGCATGCACGAACTTGCCGTCGCCGATGTAGATGCCCACGTGCGAGAAGGCCTTGCGCATGGTGTTGAAGAACACCAGGTCGCCGGGCTTGAGCTCGTCGGGCTGCACCTTGACCAGGTTGCTGGCATTGGCCTGCTCGGCCGAGCGGCGCGGCAGCAGCAGGCCGATGCTGTGCTCGAACACGTGGCGGGTGAAGCCCGAGCAGTCGAAGCCCGATTCGGCCGTGTTGCCGCCGCGGCGGTAGGGCACGCCCAGGAAGTTCATCGCGTTGATGACCAGGTCGGATGCGCCGTCGCGCACCTGCTCCAGCAGGCCGCCGCCGACCTCGCTCGCCGTCTGGGTGGCCGACTGCGTGGCAGCCACCGCAGCGTCGACGAGCTGGTTCTCGCGCAGGAAGCGGGTGACGGTGTCACCCGTGGGCAGGGCCTGGGCGCTGCCCAGGCAGGCACCCCACAGGCCCAGCGCCAGCAGCACGCGAGCAGCGTTGCCGTGCAGCGTCTTCAGGGGAGCTGGCCGGGGGCAGGCAGCGCCGCCTGGGGGCAGGGCAGAACGTCGGTCGGTGGAGGTGGTCACGCGCAGGTAAATGTGTGTAGTCGTTCACGAGCATAACAGCCGGTTTCCGCCTTTCCCCACCCCGGCGCCCGGGTTCTTGTTCGGGTTGACAGGGAGTTGCGCTCGTGGCATGGCTTTTGCCGCCCCCCGGGTGAGGGGTGGGCGTGATGCATCTGCTTGCTTATCGACTCTTGCAGGCCGGCCCGATCAGGCGCAGGCGGACGAAAAAAAGGGCGCGGAACGCGCCCTGTCGCGGCCGTGCCTGGGGCCTCAGGCCGAAGGCGGCACGTAGCCGGTGGGCTGGTCGGCGCCGGCGCCGAAGAAGTACTGCTCCATCTGGCGCGCCAGGTACTGGCGGGCGCGCTGGTCGGCCAGGTTGAGGCGGTTCTCGTTGACCAGCATGGTCTGGTGGCGCAGCCACTGCTGCCAGGCCTCCTTGCTCACGCCGGCCCAGATGCGCTGGCCGAGTTCACCCGGGTAGGGCGCGTAGTCCAGGCCTTCGGCCTCCTTCTTGAGCAGCACACATTGCACGAGTCTTGCCATGATCTTGAACTCCAGGTCGATGCGGTTGACTTTACTTGTCTACTTGAAATGCTTGACCAGCACCTGCGAGCGCCGGTCCCAGTTGTACTTGCGCTTGCGCGCCTCGGGCAGCCAGTCCGGGTCGACCGGCTGGAAGCCGCGCTTGATGAACCAGTGCATGGTGCGCGTGGTCAGCACGAAGATGCTGGCCAGGCCCATGGCGCGGGCACGCTGCTCGACGCGCTTCAGGATGCGGTCGCCGTCGCCCTGGCCCTGCACCTGGGGCGACACGGTCAGCGCCGCCATCTCGGCCGTGTGCGCCTCGGGGTAGGGGTACAGCGCCGCGCAGCCGAAGATGATGCCGTCGTGCTCGATCACGGTGTAGTGGCCGATGTCGCGCTCGATCTCGGTGCGGCTGCGCTTGACCAGGGTGCCGTCGTTCTCGAAGGGCTCGATCAGCTGCAGGATGCCGCCGATGTCGTCCACGCCGGCCTCGCGCAGGCTTTCCAGCTTCTCGTCGACCACCATGGTGCCGATGCCGTCGTGGGTGAAGACCTCCTGCAGCAGCGCGCCGTCCACGGCGAAGGGCAGGATGTGCGAGCGCTCCACGCCGCCGCGGCAGGCCTTGACGCAGTGCTGCAGGTAGAAGGCCGGGTCCACCGGCATGGTCGGGCGCGGCAGGCCGGCCAGCAGGCGTTCGGCGTCGGCCAGCGCCAGCTCGGTGTCGATCGCGCTGTCGGGGTCGGCCAGGTTCTCGCGGATGCCGGGCACCTCGGTCAGGAACAGCAGCTTGTCGGCCTGCAGGGCGATGGCCGTGCTGGTGGCCACGTCTTCCATCGTCAGGTTGAAGGCCTCGCCCGTGGGCGAGAAACCGAAGGGCGACAGCAGCACCACGGTCTCGGATTCGATCGCTCGGCGGATGGCCGCGCCGTCCACCCGGCGCACCACGCCGCTGTGCTGGAAATCGACGCCGTCGACGATGCCGACCGGCCGCGCGGTCAGGAAGTTGCCCGACACCACCCGCACCGTGGCGTTGGCCATGGGCGTGTTGGGCAGGCCTTGCGAGAACGCGGCCTCGATCTCGAAACGCAGCTGGCCGGCGGCCTCCTG
>JBJOKY010000523.1:0-2879 GCA_046045865.1 Pseudomonadota bacterium
GCCAGCAAGATCGGGGCGGACCAGATCGCGACGAGCTTCCACCTCTCGTTCAACACGCCTGTGGCGGTGATCCGGCCCTTCAACACCTACGGACCCAGGCAGTCTGCACGTGCGGTGATCCCGACCATCATCACGCAGATCGCCGCCGGTGCGCGGCAGATCCGGCTGGGTGCGGTGCATCCCACGCGGGACTTCAACTATGTGCAGGACACGGTGCGGGGTTTCGTGGCCGTGGCACAGGCCGATGCAGCGGTCGGGCAGGTAGTGAACATCGGCAGCAACTACGAGGTATCCATCGGGGATACCGCACGCATCATCGCCCGCCTGATGGGGCGCGATGTCGAGTTCGTCAGCGACGAGCAGCGCCTGCGCCCGGCCGGCAGCGAGGTCGAACGCCTGTGGGCCGACAATCGCAAGGCCGCCGAACTGGCGCAGTGGACTCCGCAGTACGCCGGTCTGGACGGTCTCGAGCGCGGCCTGCGCGCCACCATCGACTGGTTCGGCGAGCCGGGCAACCTGCGCCGCTACAAGGCCGGTCTGTACAACATCTGAAGGCCTGCATGACCACCGCGACACCAACGCCAGGACTCGTCGGCGCCACACTGGATGCGGTGCGCTCCGTGCTCGGACCGGCGCAAGGCACGATCGCCCTGCACGAGCCCGAATTCACCGGCCAGGAATGGGCCTACGTGAAGGATTGCATCGACACCGGCTGGGTGTCCTCCGTGGGGGCGTATGTCGACCGGTTCGAGCGCGACCTGTGCGCCGTCACCGGCGCACGCCATGCGGTAGCCACCTCCAATGGCACGGCCGCGTTGCACATCTGCCTTCTGCTGGCAGGCGTGGAAGCCGGTGACGAGGTGCTGATGCCGGCGCTGACCTTCATCGCCACCGCCAATGCCGTGTCCTACGCACACGCCGTGCCCCACTTCGTGGACTCCGAGGAGTCCACCCTGGGCGTGGATGCGGTGCGGCTGCAGGCCTATCTGGAGCAGGTCGCCCAGCGGCGTGACGGCGCCAGCTACAACCGCCAGACCGGTGCACGCATCCGTGCCCTGGTGGTGATGCACGTCTTCGGCCACCCCTGCGACATGGACGCGCTGGCTGCACTGGCCGAACGCTGGCACCTGGTGCTGGTCGAGGATGCGGCGGAATCGCTGGGCGCCCTCTACAAGGGTCGTCACACCGGCAACGTGGGCCAGGTGGCGGCGCTCAGCTTCAACGGCAACAAGGTCGTCACCACCGGTGGCGGTGGCGCGGTGCTTACCAACGACCCTGTGCTGGGCAGGCGCGCCAAGCACCTGACCACCACGGCACGCGTGCCGCACCGCTGGAACTTCCTGCATGACGAGGTGGGCTACAACTACCGTCTGCCCAACCTCAATGCCGCACTGGGCTGCGCGCAGCTGGAGAGCCTGCCGTCCTTCATCACGCGCAAGCGCCAGCTGGCTGCACGTTACGACGCCGCGTTTGCCGGTGTGGCCGGCCTGCGCTTCCTGCGCGAACCCGAAGGCACGCAGGGCAACTACTGGCTCAACGCCATCGTGCTCGACCCGTCGAACGCTTCCCTGCGCGACGACCTGCTGGCCGCCCTGAACGACGCCGGCTACATGTCGCGTCCGCTGTGGACGCTGATGCACCGCCTGCCGATGTATGCCACCTGCCCCCGCATGGCGCTGCCCACGGCCGAGTCGCTGGAAGCGCGCGTGATCAACATCCCCAGCAGCGCCAAGCTCGGTGCCTGAGTCTGCCGCCATGACCCGCCAGCGCATCTGCGTCGTCACCGGCAGCCGGGCCGAATACGGCCTGCTGTACTGGGTGCTGCATGACCTGCGCGCCGATCCCGGCGTGGAGCTGCAGATCATCGCCACCGGTATGCACCTGGCACCGGAGTACGGACTGACTGTGCGCGAGATCGAAGCCGACGGCTTCACCGTCACGCGCCGGGTCGAGATGCTGCTGTCCAGCGACACGCCGGGTGGCATAGCCAAGTCGGTGGGCCTGGGCGTGATCGGTGTCTCGGACGCCCTGGTGGCGCTGGCGCCCGACGTGGTGCTCGTGCTGGGGGACCGCTTCGAGATCCTGGCTGCGGCACAGGCCTGCCTGATCCACAAGATCCCGCTGGCCCACATCGCGGGTGGCGACGTGACCGAGGGCGCTTTCGACGAGTCCATCCGCCATGCCATCACCAAGATGGCCCAGGTCCACCTCGTCACCAACGAAGACGCTGCACGCCGTGTGCGCCAGATGGGCGAAGACCCGGCGCGGGTGCACGTGGTGGGCAGCCCGGGTCTGGACCACCTGCAGCGCCGCCCGCTGCTGACCCGCCCAGAACTGGAAGCTGCATTGGGCGCGCCGCTGGGTGCGAAAAACCTGCTGGTCACCTTCCATCCCGTGACGCTGGACGAGCACGAAGGCCTGGGTGAATTCGACGCCCTGCTGGGCGTGCTGGCCGCCACCGCACCCGACACCCACCTGTGGTTCACGCGGCCCAATGCCGACACGGGCGGCCGCGCCATCGTGGCCCGACTGGACGCCTTCGCGGCCCGGCACGCCGGACGCGCCCGGGTCTACACCTCGCTGGGCCAGCTGCGCTATCTGAGCCTGATGGCGCAGGTGGACGCCGTGGTCGGCAACTCCTCCAGCGGCCTGTACGAGGCGCCCTCCTTCGGCGTGGCCACCGTCAACGTCGGTGATCGCCAGCGGGGACGCCTGGCTGCGGCGTCGGTGCTGCACTGCACGCCCGAGCCGGCCGCCATAGCCGACGCCCTGCAGCGCGCCCTGTCGCTGGACTGCCGTGGCGTGGTCAACCCCTATGGCGACGGCCACAGCGCAGCGCGCATCACACGCGTGCTGCGTGGCCTGCCACCGGCGGCGAC
>JBJOKY010000020.1:0-22948 GCA_046045865.1 Pseudomonadota bacterium
CGTCGCCCTGACCGCCCTGCCGGCGGCCCACGCCGTCGATTACAGCGGCTACTTCCGTGGCGGCCCGGGCCTGACCTCGAAGAACACCGCGCGCGCCTGCTACCACCTGGGAGGCCCGGCCATCACCGCCGGCCTGAACTACCGCCTGGGCAACGAGTGCGACATCTACGGCGAGTTCCAGATCGACCAGAAGTACAAGCTCGACGGCGTCGAATACAGCGGCACCATCATGGTGAACAGCTACACCAACGCCACCGACAACCCGGGCAGCAACGGCCTGGCCTTCGAGCAGCTGTACGGCGAGGCCAAGGGCCTGGACGTGCTGCCCGAAGCCACCTTCTGGATCGGCAAGGCGCGTGGTCGTCGTGGTGACGTGCACATCGTCGACCAGTTCTTCGTCGACATGAAGGGTGTGGGCACCGGCGTGAAGGGCATCAGCCTGGGCAGCGGCAAGCTCGGCGTGGCCTGGTACAAGACCGACAGCAACCCTGACGCGACGCTGGCCCAGCAAAAGCCCGGCAACCGCATCAACGTGGAAGTGCTGGGCATCGACGCCAACACCAACGGCAAGGCCAACCTGTTCTTCACCGCCACCAAGGGCGACTTCGACGGCGGCACGGGCGGCTTCGGTGCCACGCTGCGCCACGACCAGGGCAAGCTGTTCGGCACCGGCATCAGCAACACGCTGTGGCTGCAGTACGCCCAGGGCTCGACCAGCCTGGAGGCCAATTTCGGCGACCTGACGCGCAAGAGCTCGGCCAAGAGCACCCGCATCGTCGAGAGCATCAACTGGCAGAGCGGCGCCTTTGGCGGCCAGGCCATCGCCCTGATCGGTTCGGAAGAAGACAACAACAAGGTCAAGACGACGGCCTCGACCATCGGCGGGCGCGTGTCCTACGCGATGAGCAAGAACTTCAAGCTGCTGGTCGAGGCCGGCCACTCGCAGTACAAGCCCCAGGGCGGCACGACGGCCAAGCTCGACAAGCTGACCATCGCCCCGACGCTGTCGGTCGGCCCGGACTTCTGGACCCGCCCAGAGTTCCGCTTCTACGTCACCAGCGCCAAGTGGAGCGCGGCCGCCGGCAATGTGACCGGCCAGGCCTCGCTGGCCGGCAAGACCTCGGGCACCAGCGCCGGTGCGCAGATCGAGTGGTGGTACTAACCCGGTTGCGACGCTGAGCCGCGCGACTCGAACATGACTCCGGGGGCCCGTGTGCCCCCTTCTTCTGCGGAGATTACCGATGACTCTCATGAACAAGCACCTCAGCCCCAGCCTCGTTGCGCTGGCCTGTTCCTTCGCCTTGACCGCCGTCGCCCAGGCGGGTGAAGTCGAAGTGCTGCACTACTGGACGTCGGGCGGCGAGGCCAAGTCGGCCGCTGCGCTGAAGGCCCAGCTGGAAAAGCAGGGCGACACCTGGAAGGACTTCGCCGTGGCTGGTGGCGGTGGTGAATCCGCCATGACAGTGCTGAAGTCGCGCGTGGTCTCGGGCAACGCCCCGGCCGCCGCCCAGATCAAGGGCCCGTCCATCCAGGAATGGGCGCGTGAAGGCGTGCTGGCCAACCTCGACGACACCGCCAAGGCCGAGAAGTGGGACACCCTGCTGCCGCCGGTGGTAGCCGACGTCATGAAGTACAAGGGCAAGTACGTCGCCGTGCCGGTCAACGTGCACCGCGTCAACTGGCTGTGGGCCAACCCCGAGGCGCTCAAGAAGGCCGGCGCCAAGCTGCCGACCACCTGGGACGAGTTCTTCGTCGCGGCCGACAAGCTCAAGGCCGCCGGCATCATCCCGGTCGCCCACGGCGGCCAGAACTGGCAGGACTTCACCACCTTCGAAAGCGTCGCCCTGGGCGTGGGCGGTGCAGACTTCTACAAGAAGGCCCTGGTGCAGCTGGACCAGCCCACGCTGACCGGCACGACCATGAAGAAGGTGCTGGAGACGTTCAAGAAGGTCAAGGGCTACACCGACAAGAACGCGCCGGGCCGCGACTGGAACCTGGCCACCGCCATGGTGATCAAGGGCGAAGCCGGCATGCAGCTGATGGGCGACTGGGCCAAGGGCGAGTTCGTCGCCGCAGGCAAGGCGCCGGGCAAGGACTTCCTGTGTGCCGCGGCCCCGGGCACGGCCAAGTCCTTCACCTTCAACGTCGACTCGTTTGCCATGTTCACCGTCAAGGGTGACGGCAAGGTCGCTGCGCAGAAGCATCTGGCCAGCGCCATCCTGTCGCCCGAGTTCCAGGAAGTCTTCAACCTGAACAAGGGCTCCATCCCGGTGCGCCTGGGCATGAAGATGGACAAGTTCGACGACTGCGCCAAGCTGTCGAGCAACGACTTCGTCGCCACCAACAAGGGTGGCACGCTGGTGCCGTCGATCGCGCATGGCATGGCCGTGTCGTCGGCCGCGCAAGGCGCGATCCAGGACGTGGTCAGCCAGTTCTGGAACAGCGACAAGATGACAGCCGACGAGGCCGTCAGCAAGATCGCCGCCGCCGCCCGGACCAAGTGACGGAGCAGACGACATGACGACGGGCGCCAATACGCGGCTGGACCACTGGCTGCCCCGCCTCGTGCTGGCGCCCAGCTTCGTCCTGTCCTTCCTCTTCATCTACGGCCTGATCGCCTGGAACGGCTATCTGTCCGTCTCCGCCTCGCGGCTGCTGCCCAACTACGAGTTCGTCGGGCTGGAGCAGTACCACATCCTGTGGGAGAGCGAGCGCTGGCGGGTGGCGCTCAAGAACCTGGGCATCTTCTCGGTGCTCTTCATCGGTTTCGCCATGACTGTCGGCCTGCTGCTGGCCATCCTGCTGGACCAGAAGATCCGCGCCGAAGGCGTGCTGCGCACCATCTACCTGTACCCGATGGCGCTGTCCTTCATCGTCACCGGCACCTCGTGGAAGTGGATCATGAACCCCGGCCTGGGCATCGAGCACCTGATGCACCAGTGGGGCTTCGAGTCCTTCTCGTTCAACTGGCTGGTTGACCCGGACATGGCCATCTATACCGTCGTCATCGCCGGCGTGTGGCAGAGCGCGGGCTTCGTGATGGCGCTGTTCCTGGCCGGGCTGCGCGGCATCGACGACTCCATCATCAAGGCCGCGCAGATCGACGGCGCCACGCTGCCGCGCATCTACTGGCGCATCATCGTGCCCAGCCTGCGCCCGGTGTTCTTCAGCACCCTCATGGTGCTGGCCCACATCGCCATCAAGAGCTTCGATCTGGTGATGGCGCTCACCGCCGGCGGCCCGGGTTTCGCGACCGACGTGCCGGCCACCTTCATGTACACCATGGCCTTCAACCGCGGCCAGATCGGCCTGGGCGCAGCCTCGGCCACCATCATGCTGGCGACGGTGGCGGCCATCGTCGTGCCCTATCTGTACAGCGAGCTGCGCTCGCAGCGCAAGTGAGGGTCCTGCCATGAGCCAATCCAATTCCGTGTCGGCGCCGATGACGAGCACCATGCAGACCCTCCACCGCGTCGTGCTGTTCGGCCTGCTCGGCCTGTTCGCCATCTTCTTCCTGCTGCCCTTCTACGTGATGCTGGTCACCTCGCTGAAGGACATGGGCGAGATCCGCAACGGCAGCCTGCTGGCCCTGCCGCAGGCCATCGACTTCACCGCCTGGTTCAAGGCCTGGGGCACGGCCTGCACCGGCATGAGCTGCAGCGGCCTCAAGCCCTACTTCGTCAACTCGCTCATCATGATCGTGCCGGCGGTGGTGGTCTCCACCACACTGGGCGCGCTCAACGGCTACGTGCTCACCAAGTGGCGCTTCAAGGGCAGCGAGCTGCTGTTCTCGCTCATGCTGTTCGGCGTGTTCATGCCGCTGCAGGTGGTGCTGCTGCCCATGTCGCAGGTGCTGGGCTGGATCGGCCTGTCCGACTCGATCTGGGGCCTGGTGTGCGTGCACGTGCTGATGGGCCTGGCCTCGACCACCCTCTTCTTCCGCAACTACTACCTGGGCCTGCCGGACGAGCTGATCAAGGCCGCCATGCTGGACGGCGCCGGCTTCTTCCGCATCTTCTGGCGCATCGTGCTGCCGCTGTCCACGCCCATCCTGGTCGTGACGGTGATCTGGCAGTTCACCAACATCTGGAACGACTTCCTGTTCGGCGTGGTGTTCTCCGGCGCCGATTCCAAGCCCATCACGGTGGGCCTGAACAACCTGGCCAACACGTCCTCGTCCGTCAAGGAATACAACGTGGACATGGCCGCCGCATTGATCGCCGCACTGCCGACGCTGGCTGTCTACGTGCTGGCAGGCAAGTATTTCGTCCGCGGGCTGACCGCCGGCGCGGTCAAGGGATAAGACATGGGCGCACTCTCCATCCGCAACGTCCGCAAGAGCTTCGGCGACGTGCACATCCTCAAGGGCATCGACATCGAGATCGACCAGGGCGAGTTCCTCATCCTGGTCGGCCCCTCGGGCTGCGGCAAGTCCACCCTGCTCAACATGATCGCGGGCCTGGATGCCCCGAGCGCCGGCAGCATCCACATCGGCGAGCGCGACGTCACCTACGCCCTGCCCAAGGACCGCGACATCGCCATGGTGTTCCAGAGCTACGCGCTCTACCCGAACATGAACGTGGCCGAGAACATCGCCTTCGGCCTGGAGATGCGCAAGGTGCCCAGGGCCGAGCGCGACGCCGCCGTGGCCCGCGTGGCCAAGATGCTGCAGATCGAGCACCTGCTGGACCGCAAGCCCGGCGCGCTCTCGGGCGGCCAGCGCCAGCGCGTCGCCATGGGCCGCGCCCTGGCGCGTGACCCGCTGCTGTTCCTGTTCGACGAGCCGCTGTCCAACCTTGACGCCAAGCTGCGCGTGGAGATGCGCGCCGAGATCAAGCTGCTGCACCAGCGCACCCGCCGCACCACGGTGTACGTGACGCACGACCAGGTCGAGGCCATGACGCTGGGCGACCGCATCGCCGTCATGAAGGCCGGCGAGCTGCAACAGTTCGGCACGCCGGACGACATCTACAGCCGCCCGGCAACGAAATTCGTCGCCGAGTTCATCGGCTCGCCGTCGATGAACATGCTCGATGCCCAGTTCACCAACGGCGCGCTCAGCGCCAAGGGCAGCGCCCTGCCGCTCACCCCGGCCCGTGCGGCCCAGCTGCAGGGCCAGAGCCAGCGCGACTGGACCTACGGCCTGCGCCCCGAGGCGGTGAGCTTTGCCGACGCCGGCCTGCCCGGCAGCATCAGCATGATCGAGCCGACCGGCCCGGAGACCTACGCCAAGGTCGAGACCGCCGCCGGCATCGTCGTGGCGCGTGTGCCCGGCAAGCTGAGCGGCCAGGTCGGCGATGCCGTGCACCTGGCCTGGAACGCCGACCAGGCCCACCTGTTCGACAGCAGCACGGAAAAGCGTCTGGCCGAAGCGGCCTGAACCTGCCCGGCCCAGCCCCGCCCCGAGTTCAACCCTTGTGCTTTGCGCGGCGTGCACGCACGCCGGCCGCGAGTTCATCCATCAGCGGCTCGGTCTGGGCCCAGCCGATGCAGGCATCGGTGATGGACACGCCGTGGCGCAGCGCATGGCCGGGCTGCTGGTCCTGGCGGCCTTCGGCCAGGTGACTCTCGATCATCACGCCGGTGATACGCGCGTCGCCTGCGGCGAGTTGCGCCGCCACGTCGCGGCCCACGTCGATCTGGCGGCGGTGCTGCTTTTCCGAGTTGGCGTGCGAGAAATCGATCATCACCTGTTCGCGCAGGCCGGCCTTCTTGAGCACGGCACAGGCAGCGTCCACGTCCTTGGCCGCGTAGTTGGGCCCGCTGCTGCCGCCGCGCAGGATGACGTGGCAGTCGGCGTTGCCGCGCGTCTCGAAGATGGCGGCCTGGCCCATCTTGGTCATGCCCATGAAGGCGTGGCTGGCGCTGGCCGCCACCACCGCGTCGGCCGCCACCTTCACGCCGCCGTCCGTGCCGTTCTTGAAGCCCACCGGGCAGCTCAGGCCCGAGGCCAGCTGGCGATGGCTCTGGCTCTCGGTCGTGCGCGCGCCGATCGCCCCCCAGGCCACCAGGTCGGCCACGTACTGCGGGCTGAGCAGGTCCAGGAACTCGCTGCCCGCCGGCAGGCCCAGCGCGGTGATCTCCAGCAGCAGGGCGCGCGCGCGGCGCAGGCCTTCGTTGATGCGGAAACTGCCGTCCAGGCGCGGGTCGTTGATGTAGCCCTTCCAGCCCACTGTCGTGCGCGGCTTCTCGAAGTACACGCGCATCACCACCAGCAGCTCGTCCTTGAGCCGCGCGGCGGCCTCGGCCAGCATGCGGGCGTAGGACATGGCCTGCTCGTGGTCGTGGATGGAGCACGGGCCGACGACGACGATGAGCCGGTCGTCGCGCCCGGCCAGCACGGCGGCCAGTTCGGCGCGGGCGCGGGCAACGAGCTGCTCGCCGGCCGGCGGCAGCGGCATCTCGTCCAGCAGCACGGCCGGCGAGATGAGCGGGCGCACGGACGCGATGCGCACGTCGTCCACCCGGGTGGCGTCGTCGGTGGCGGGGCTGGCGGCGCTGCCGGCTTCGTGGTCATGGCGCCAATCGTCGGGGCGGTGCTGCATGGTGGAATCGGTGATGCTGTGAAGGGAATGGCGACCGGCGCACAGCCACTGGTGACGCGGCGACTGCGACTGCGGCGGCGGTGGTGCCGGATGTGTCCGGCACGCCGCGCCGGATTATCCCGGCCGCCACCCCTGGGGCCGACCCTTGCAACAAGGGAATTCAGCCCCAACTAGACTCGCAGGCCGGCAACAACTATTGCTGGTTTGTTTCTGTCACCTCTAACGGCTAGTCCACCCTGAACGCCACCATCATGAAACTTCCTGCCCTGCGGCCTACCCTGGCCCGATTTGCCCTGCTGCTCTGCGCCGCCGCGATGATGGCCGGCGCCCCCGAGGTCGAGGCCAAGCGCCTGGGCGGCGGTGGCGGTGCCGGCATGCAGCGGCAGATGCCCGCCAAGCCGGCCAACAACAGCGCCACGCCCGCGCAACAGCCGGCGCAGAACCAGGCCGCCGCGCCCGCACCGGCCACGCCTGCCACACCAGCGGCCACGCCGCCCAAGCGCTCGTGGATGGGCCCGCTCGCCGGCCTGGCCGCCGGACTGGGCATTGCCGCGCTGCTCAGTCACTTCGGCATGGGTGAAGCGGTTGCCAACTTCCTGATGATGGCGCTGCTGGCTGGCGCCGCGGTGTTCCTGGTCGTGTGGCTGCTGCGCCGCTTCGGCCCCAAGCCGGCCCAACCCGCCATGGCCTACGCCGGTGCCGGCTCAGGCACCGGGGCGGCCGCCGGCAATGATGCCAGCGCGCCCTGGGCCCAGCGCCAGGCCGACACGCAGCATCCCCAGGCCACGCCGGTGTGGGGTCAGCAGCAGGCCGGCTCGTCACTGGCTGCCCAGCCCGCCGCCACAACCAGCGCCACCGACACGGCCGCGGCGCCGGTCGTGCTGCCCCCGGGCTTCGACCGTGCCGGCTTCGAGCGCATCGCCAAGACCCTGTTCATCCGCCTGCAGGCTGCCAACGACGCCGGACAGGTGGAGGACCTGCGCAAGTTCACCACGCCCGAACTGTTCGCCACCCTGCGTCTGGACGTGCAGGACCGTGGCGCCACGCCCCAGCAGACCGACGTGCAGCGCGTCGACGCCGAGGTGGTCGACACCGCCCAGGCTGACGGCCAGTGGATAGTGAGCGTACGCTTCCATGGCCTGATCCGCGAGGAAGCCAACGCCGCCGCCGAGGCCTTCGACGAACTGTGGCACCTGGTGCGCCCGCTGGACGAGAGCCGCGAATGGGCGATCGCGGGCATCCAGCAGAACACCGCGCCGGCCACGCCGACGGTGCACTGATGCAGCGCCGTTAACCGGTTCCCCGCGCGACCAGGCGACAACGCCGTTGGCGCGGTGACCCGCTAGCTTAGGGCGATGGCGCAAGCCATCGCCCTTTTTCACGCCCGCGCGCAGCGTGACGGCAGGCGCGCGCAGCCCGGACAATAAGCCTCCAGCCCATCCACCCGGACCCGCACCATGGCCTTTCGCCCGCTCGCCCTGCCCGACCACGTGCCCGGCCGACTCTGGCTCAACGCCATGCCCGGCCGGCTGGAACCCTGGGCCGTGTTCAAGGCCGAAGCCACGCGCTGCGGCCTGCACGGCCTGGTCTGCCTGAACCCGCTGCACGAGGTGGCCGGCCTGTCGCCCGACTACCACGCCGCCATCCAGACCGGCGCCCTGCCCTGGCGCTGGCGCCATGTGCCCATGCGCGACTACGGCCTGGCCGCCAGCCACGAGCAGTTCCGCGCCCAGGTGCTGGCCGTGGCCGACGAACTGGAACAGGGCGCCGTGCTGCTGCTGCACTGCGCCGCAGGCATCGGGCGCACCGGCACCTTCGCGGCCTGCCTGCTCAAGCACCTGGGCCTGGAGACCGGCGAGGCCCTGCGACGCGTGCGCGCGGCAGGTTCCAACCCTGAAAGCAGCGCCCAGAGCGGGCTGATCGACAGCTTCTGAACACCCGGTGGCCACGCCCCGGCCGCCAGTGCAATGAATCACATGCATCTGCGCCGGGCATATCTGCGCCGTCAGTATCTGGCGGGTGAATATTAGGAAGTCTTCACGCCAGCTGGTTGCAGCACGCCAGGGCAGATCCTTCCTTAAAGACAATTAACTTGGCAGTCCGATCTGCCGACACCACGCACGCGCCAGCAGCAACCCGCCCGCGTACCGCCAAGAGGGTGGTCGACGCAAGCTCGGCGACAGCAATCCAGAATATTGCTTAAGGTTTCTGCCGGGTATCCCGGCGCAGCTGTGCGAGTACTTCGGCAGCCCTGCGAGCAACACTCGGATACGGTTTGCATATTCATCGTTGGGCTGCCGCAACACCCCGTGATCCAGTGGCGCAAGGCCACGACACGCGACGCACACACAGCTGGCCAGCAGCTGCCGTCCAGCCATGGCCAGGCCCGGCAAACAGAAAATTATTCTTTTAAATCAACGACTTGAGTTTTCCTATCGACCTCAAGCTGGTTGCACATGGTCGCCTTGACGTTTGGGCAACGTCTTTGGAGAACCGTGATATTTGGCACGAACGACATCGCGCCAATACTTTCTGGATTTTCCCCAATGCGTGATTTTGGACCACCACCAAAACCATCCGTTAAGTACCCGCTAATGTGTGGATCATGAAATGGCGACACGCTTGAAAAGACCGCATCGAAAGCCAGCCAACGTGTCCGAGCAAGGGCCGTCGACGTGACTCGGCAGGAATCGCAGGTCATTCAGCGCAAACAGCTCCTAGTACTTCTATAAATCCACAAGGCGTCTCAATGAACAAGCGAGTGAAGTTCCAGCCCAAGCCCGTCAGCCGTGCCATTGGTGCATTTGGTGTCCTGCTGGCCGCGTCGGCCGTACAAGCAGGCCCAGGCTTCGGTGATGCCTACGACCTGAACAACAATCCCTTTGTCGTTCCTTCCTACTTCGCCAGCAGCCCGTCCGGGGCACGCCTGTGGACCGGCGTGAACCCCGACGGCAGCTCGACCGGCGTGGCCGACCCGCTGACCGGCGCCCCCGAAGGCTTCGACCCGGCCAACCGGCTGGCCTACCAGCAGAAGATCCGCGACCTGTTCCCGGGTGGCTACACGGGCACCGGCAAGGCGCTGCGCAAGTTCGTCGATCCGCTGCCGCTGCCCGGCGCGGCCAACGCCAGGATGCTGGCCGACGGCGTGACGACCAAGTACATCCCGGTCGCTTCGGCGACCAAGTGGGTCAACCCGCAAGGCGTGGCCACGGGCGACGACTACTACGAAGTGGCCGTTGTCGAATACGCCGAGAAGTTCCACACCGACCTGCGCAAGGCCACCACGCTGCGTGGCTACGTGCAGATCGACCACCTGGCCAGCAACGGCCGCGGCCTGGTGCCTGGCAGCCTGGCGTTGTCGCTGTATTACCCCAACAGCAGCGGCAAGGTCGCCTTCGGCGCCACCGACACCGTGCCGGCCGACGCCCGCCCGATCATGATTGCCGGCACCGATGCCAACGGCAAGATGACCGGCACCCTGGTCGCCGCCAAGGTGGTCGACCAGCCGCGTTACCTCGGCCCGGTCATCGCCGCGACCAAGGACATCCCGACGCGCGTGAAGTTCCTGAACCTGCTGCCGGTGGGCCGTGCGGTCGACAACGGTGACGGCACCGTCACCCGCAACGGCGACACCTTCCTGCCGGTCGACCCGTCGATCGTCGGCGCCGGCTACGGCCCGGACGGCCAGCACCTGTACACGTCCAACCGCGCCAACATGCACCTGCACGGCGGCGACAACATCTGGATCAGCGACGGCACGCCGCACCAGTGGATCACGCCCGCCGGCGAAGCCGACCCGGCCCAGCCCGGCTCGCTGGCCAGCGACGCCACGCTCGACCCGACCCTGCTGCCGGAGTTCCTGCGCGGCGCCAGCGCCGTCAACGTGCCCGACATGAATGACCCGGGCCCGGGCGCGAACACCTATTTCTTCACCAACGGACAGTCGGCCCGCATGGAGTGGTACCACGACCACTCGGTCGGCATCACCCGCCTGAACGTGATGGCGGGCATGGCCTCGGCCTACCTGCTGACCGACCCGGTCGAGCAGGACCTGATCGCGCGCGGCGTGCTGCCGGCGGCGGCCGACACCATCCCCCTGGTGCTGCAGGACAAGACCTTCGTGCCCGACGACATCGCGCTGCAGGATGCACGCTGGCACACCACCGCCTGGGGTGCCCCCGGCGACATGTGGTATCCGCACGTCTACGAGACCGTGCAGGATCCCAACCAGGCCACCAACTTCAACGCCGTCGGACGCTGGCACTGGGGCCCGTGGTTCTGGCCGGTCTTCCCGGCCCTGTACACGCTGCCCACCGGTGCCTACGGCGACGCCACCACCGTGCCCGAAGCCTGGGGGGACACGCCCCTCATCAACGGCGTGGCCTACCCGACCCTCACGGTCGACCCCAAGGCCTACCGCCTGCGCATCCTGAACGCGTCCAATGACCGCTTCATGACCTTCAACATGTTCGTGGCTGACGACAGCGTCGTGGCCGACGACGGCCGCACCCACACCGAGGTGAAGATGGTGCCCCCGCAAGGCGCGTGGTCCAACCCCTGCGCCCCTGGCGTGACCCGCAGCGTGAACGGTTGTGCACCCGAGAACTGGCCCACCGCGGCCTGGGGTCACCCGGGTGGCGTGCCTGATTTCAACCTGCAAGGCCCGCGCCTGCTGCAGATCGCCAATGAAGGTGGCCTGTTGCCCGGCGTGGCCCCCAAGGACCCGACGCCCATCAACTACCTGGAGGACAAGGGCCGTGCCGCCGTGCTGAACGTGCTGTACAGCGCCTCGGGCCTGCAACTGGCCAATGCCGAACGCGCCGACGTGGTGGTCGACTTCTCGGCCTACGCCGGCAAGACGCTGATCGTGTACAACGACTCCGGCGCCCCGGTGCCCGCAGCCGATCCGCGCAACGAGTACTTCACCGGCGTGGGTGACCAGTCCAACACCGGCGGCGCCGAGGACACCCTGGTCGGCTACGGCCCCAACACCCGCACGATGATGCAGATCAAGGTGCGCGGCCCCAACGACGGCGCCGTACCGGCTGCCCCCATCAACGAGGCCGCCCTGGACGCCGAGATCAAGGCCGCCTACAAGGCCTCGCAGGAAACGCCCATCGTCGCGCAGTCGGCCTACAACGCCGCCCTGGGCACCAACTGGGACGACAGCAAGGCCTTTGCCAGCATCTTCACCGGCTCGCTCAAGGAGCCGACCTTCAGCTTCGTGCCGGGTAACCTGACGCCGGCCAAGTTCAACTCCATCGTCGTCACCGCCAAGGGCTCGGGCTACGTGCGTCCGCCCGCGGTCGCGCTCTCGGGTGGCGGCGGCACGGCAGCCACGGCCGCGGCCTCGCTCAAGATCGAGAAGCTGCACGTCATCGACGGTGGTTCGGGCTACAAGGTTGCCCCGGTCGTGTCCATCGCGTCCAACGGCTCGGGCAA
Organism: Pseudomonadota bacterium; assembly: GCA_046045865.1. Classification (GTDB taxonomy): domain Bacteria; phylum Pseudomonadota; class Gammaproteobacteria; order Burkholderiales; family Burkholderiaceae_C; genus Sphaerotilus. Next base: position 11,988 of record JBJOKY010000020.1, read on the forward strand.
CGGCGCAGGTGCGACCACCACGCTGAAGCTGACCGACGTGCAGGTCACCGCAGGCGGCACCGGCTACTCCAAGGGCCAGGTCGGCAGCATCAGCCTGACCAGCGCCGGCAACTACTTCGCCAACGGCGTCACGACCATCGCCATCACCAATGCCGGTCGCTACAGCAACAACAACGTGACGGTCGCCATCACCGGTGGCGGCGGCACGGGTGCAACCGCCACAGTCACCATGGGCGGCACGGGCAACAACCGCACCGTCACGGGCGTGACCATCACCAACCCCGGCAAGGGCTACACCTCGGCGCCCACGCTGACCTTCTCCAACGGCCTGGTGCGCGCCACCGCCACGGCCACGGTGGGCAATGCCTCGACCGCCCCGACGGTCAGCTTCCCGACCCCGGCCGGCGGTGCACCCGCCACCGGCACGGTGCAGTTCAACAGCGCCACCGGCCAGGTCACCGGCGTGACCATCACCGACCCGGGCCGCGGCTATGCCGCCGCGCCGGTGCCGAGCTTCACGGGCGGCACGGTGACGACCGCCGCGGCGGCCACGACCACGGTCACGGCGCTGCCGACCATCACCTTCCCGCGTCCGCTGGGCCAGACCCTGGCGGTCGACGGCCTCACCCGCGTGCCCGGCGTCACCGCCACCGGCATCGCCCAGGTCAGCGCCACCGGCGCCATCACCGGCGTGACCATCACCAACCCCGGCTCGGGCTACACCATCGCCCCGACCCCGGTGGTGACGGCAACGACGGGCACGGGTGCACGCCTGGCGTCCACCGGCAGCGTCGGCGCCCTGCTGCTGGACATTCCGGATCCGACCAACCCCGACACGGCGGGCGGCGGCGGCTACAGCGACCTGTCGACCCTGGCCTCCGAGCCCAGCAACCTCAGCCCCGGCCTGACCATCGGCATCACCCCGCCGACGACAGCTGGCGGCGTGCGCGCCACGGCTGGCGCCACCGGCAAGGTGTTCGACATCACGGTGACCAACTTCGGTTCGGGCTACACCTCGTCGCCCGGCGTGGGCATCAGCCTGCCCACCGCCAACCCGGTGCTGGCCGGCGCCTTCCCCGCCGCAACGGTCGCGGCCGCCACGGCGGTCACGGACACGGCCAACGGCACGCCGCGCAGCAGCTTCCTGGTCAAGGCCAAGGCCATCCAGGAACTGTTCGAACCCACCTACGGCCGCCTGAACGCGACCCTGGGCATCGAGGTGCCGTTCTCCAGCGCCCTGACGCAGACCACCATCCCGCTGGGCTACGTGGACGGTCCGACCGAGCAGTTCGGCGACGGCGAGACGCAGATCTGGAAGATCACGCACAACGGCGTGGACACCCACCCGGTGCACTTCCACCTGCTCAACGTGCAGCTGATCAACCGCGTGGGTTGGGACAACTTCGTGGATCCCCCGGAAGCCAACGAACTGGGCTGGAAGGAAACCGTGAAAATGAGCCCGCTGGAAGACGTCATCGTCGCCGTGCGTGCCAAGAAGCCCAAGACCCCGGGCTTCGGTCTGCCCAACAGCGTGCGTCTGCTCGACCCGACGCAGCCTGAAGGCGCCATGACCGGCTTCACCCAGATCGACCCTGCCACCGGTCTGCCCGCCGCCATGGCCAACATCTGGCAGGACTTTGGGTGGGAATACGTCTGGCACTGCCACATCCTGGGCCATGAGGAAAACGACTTCATGCGCGCCGTGGTGTTCGACGCCAAGGAAGCCCGTCCCCTGGCAGCCAGCGGCCTGAGCGCAGACAACGTGGGCGATGTCGTCAACCTGGCGTGGACCGACTTGTCCACCACCGAGTTCCAGTACCGCGTCGAACGCGCCGCCATCGGCAGCGCGGTGTGGGAGGTGCTCGACAACGCCCTGGCCAACGCCACGCAGTACACCGACACCACGGCCGGCGCCAATGCGGCCTGGCAGTACCGTGTGGTGGCCGTCGGCCAGGCCGGCGAAGCGGCATCGAACGTGGCGGTGGTGGCACCGGCACCCACCAACCTGGGCACGCTGGTGGCCGCCAACCGCACGGCCGCCGCGGTCAGCCTGAGCTGGGGCGACGCAACCAACGAGACCTCGTACCAGGTCCAGCGCGCCCCGGCCGGCAGCACGGCGTTCGTCACCCTGGCGGCCGGCACGCTGGGCGGCAACGTCACGACCTTCGAGGACGCGACGGCCCTGGCTGCCGCAGCCTACGACTACCGCGTGCTGGCCATCAACCAGAGCGGTCAGCTGGTGTCCAACGTGGTCTCGGTCGGCGCTGCAGCACAGGCTGTACCAGGCGCACCGCGCGCCCTGGGTGGCAACAAGACCAACCAGTCCCCCCTGTTGGCGCGTGCCAACCTGACTTGGCAGGCAGCCAACAGCGGCGGGGCAGCTGCCAGCTATAGGGTCGAGGCCTGTTCGTTCCGATTCCCGCAAGTGAGCTGCACCAACTTCATCGAGGTGGGTATCAGCACCACCACCAGTGCTGCCATCAGCGACCTGAACCGGGGCTGGACCTACCGGTTCCGTGTCCAGGGCATCAACGCTACCGGCACGGGCGCGTATAGCGCGCTGTTCAATCTGCGCATGTAAGCACGCCGACCAGCGCCCGCGCACGGCCCGATGCCGTGCGGGGCGTCAACTCTGCGCCCCGCGCAAGGGGCGGTGGCGGCAACGCCACCAGCCCCTTGCTCTCACGCCAGCCGCCCGGCACCCGTGGCGGCTGGCGTGAGAGCCACGCCCCGACGCCCACCTTCGCACGTTTTGCCCGATCGGATGCAGGCGGCACAGCGCCCACCGACCTGGCAAAAGACTGCCCTAAGGCTGCCCACATCCAATGACCACCGCCGGTCGACGTGACCATCGAACGATGGCAACGCCCCAGCCGCCTGACCACTTCGCCCTGCGAGAAAGTTCATCCGCATGACCCCCTATCTTCACCCCCTGCGCACCTTGAGCCGAGCCACCTGCCTGCTGGTGCTGGCCTGCACCCTGGGCACGGCGGCCCGGTCGGCCGACGTTGCCGCGGTGCCGCAGGCCGGCGCCAGCGCAGCCACGGCCACGCCGACCGAGGTGGCCGACCCTGCGCTCAAGACCCTCAAGGACAAGACCAGCTACGCCACCGGCGTGATGACGGCCCGCAACCTGACCAAGAACCAGGTCGAGTTCGACCTCGACCTGCTGGTGCAGGGCCTGCGCGACGGCATGGCCGGCGGCGCCATCCGCATGAGCGAGAAGGAGCTCAAGCGCGTGCTGCAATCGATGCAGGTCGACATGCAGCGCCACATGACGACCGAGCGCCAGGTCAAGGCCACGTTCAACCGCGAACGTGGCAATGCGTACCAGAAGGAGTTCCGTGCCCGGCCGGACGCGGTGCAGCTGCCCGGCAACCTGCTGTACCGCGTCGTCAAGGCCGGCACGGGCGACCGCCCGGGCGAGCTGGGCACGGTGGTGCTGCGCTACCGCGGCACCCTGGTCGACGGCACCGAGTTCGAGACCACGCCCGAAGGCAAGACCGTGACCATGAAGGTCTCCGAGATGATCACCGGCTGGAAGGAGGCACTCAAGCGCATGCCCGCGGGGTCGGAATGGGAGGTGGTCGTGCCACCGTCGATGGCCTACGGCACACGCGGCGCCGGCGCGATCGGCCCCAACGAGACGCTGGTGTTCCGCATCGAGCTGGTCGCCGTGGTCCAGCCCTGAGGCCGGCGACCGACCGCCCGCGCACTAGCCCGCCTTACCCGCCCCCCCCGCTACGCCCCTGCCCTCCGTGATGCCGACAAGGACCGTGACCGTGACGTTCGACCCGTTGAGCCAGCGACCGACCCAGGCCGGCACCCTCTGCAGCCGGAGCACAGCGGCGGCTCCCGCCACGCCGCACCCCGCCGACCACAGCGCCGCCGCCATGCTGGAAGCCTTCGGCCTGGCGCTGCTGCGTGCCTCCGGCCTGGTCGTCGCCATCGCCATGCTGGCGGCGCTGTCTCTGGTGCTCACGCCGCGGCGCGCACAGGCGCAGGACCTGGCCACGGCCGCCGTGGCGGCGTCGACGCCGGCCATGCACAGCGGCGGCATGCCGGCGGCCAACCAGGCGGCGCGGCGTGAACGCCAGCGCCTGTCTGCCCGCACCTGGCGTTCCGACGCCGTCAACGGCGCGCCGGCCGACGCCTTGCAGGCCACCGCCGGGGCTGGAGGTGCCACACCGGCCGAGGCCAACGCCTGGTCACACGACCCGGCCCTCATCGAGCAGGGTCGCAAGCTCTACCTGGAAGGCCGGCGCGGCGACGGATCGGCCCTCGAAGGCCTGCGCCTGGACGGCCAGATCCGCATCGCCGGCGCCGCGGCCGCCTGCGTGCTGTGCCACCGCCGCAGCGGCCTGGGCGCGGTGGAGGGCACGAACCAGATCGCACCCATCACCGGGCGCTACCTGTTCGACCAGGATCGCCGCGCCCTGGTCAACATGAACCTGCGCACGCGCAAGAGCTTCAACCAGCGCCACGAACCCTACACCCTGGCCACGCTGGGGGCCGCCCTGCGCGCCGGCAGGCATGAAAGCGGGCGCGAGCTCGACCCGCTGATGCCGCGCTACAAGCTGGCGGACCAGGAGGTGCTGGCCCTGGCGAGCTACCTGCGCACGCTGTCGAACCGCTGGTCGCCCGGCGTGGGCGACAAGGTGGTGCGCCTGGCCACCATCATCACGCCGGACGTGGACGGCGAGCGCCAACGCATCTTCCTGGACACGCTCGACGCCGTGGTGGCGCAGAAGAACGGCAACATCGTGTCGGGCCAGCGCACCATGTCCAGCGGCGCCGAGATGGTGCTGCAGACCGACCGCAAGTGGGACATGCAGGTCTGGCGGCTGCAGGGCGCGCCGTCGACCTGGCAGGCGCAGCTCGACCAGCTGTACGCCGCCCAGCCGGTGTTCGCCATCGCCTCCGGGCTGGGCGCGGGCACCTGGGCGCCGGTGCACCGCTTTTGCGAGGCCCGGGCCCTGCCCTGCTGGTTCCCCAGCGTGGCGGCCGTGCCGCCGGACAGCGAGACCGATTTCTACAGCGTCTACTTCTCGCGCGGCGTCGCACTGGAAGCCGACGTGCTGGCGCGCCGCATCGAGGCGCAGACGCGCCCGGGCGTGCCGGCCGGACGCCTGCTGCAGGTGCACGCCGACGACGACGTGGTCGCCAGCGCCGTCACCGCGCTGCGCGAACGCCTGGCCGACGCCGGCCTGGCGCTGGATGACATGCGCCTGGGCAGCGACGTTGCCGCCCTGGCGCGCCGGCTGGCCAGCCTGGGCGAGGCCGACCGGGTCGTGTTCTGGCTGGCGCCGGCGCAGCTCAGGCAGCTGGCCGAGTTGCCGGCGCTGCGCGCCACCGCCTACTTCTCGGCCTCGATGGGTGGCGCTGACCAGATCGATCTGCCCGCCGCCTGGCGTGACCAGGCCCGCGTGCTCTACCCCTACCAGCTGCCGCAACTGCGTCAGCGCGGCCTGGCGGTGTTCAAGGAGTGGCTGCGCATCCGCCAGCTGCCGCTGCACGACGAGGTGCTGCAGTCCGAGGTGTACTTCTCGCTGAACTACCTCAACGACACGCTGGTGGACATGCTGGACAACGTGCACCGCGACTACCTGCTGGAGCGTGGCGAGAACATGCTCAGCCTGCGCGAAGCGGCCAAGGCCGAGGACGAGGCGCGTGAGCTCGCCTTGCCCAGGAACCACCTGGCCGACCGCAGCGCCCGACCGTTGCGCGATCTGCCCGACCGCCCGATGACGCCACGGGCCGTGCCGCGCGCCCTGCCCGCCACCGTGACCATGCCGGCCATGGCGCGCGCCACCGGCGCCTTGCGCACCCAGCCCGGCGATGCCGTCGCGCCTACGCTGCTGCCACCGCTGAGCACCAGCGCCCAGGCCACGATGACCGCGGCGGCCCACGAGCAGGCGGGCCTGCTGCCCGGCCCGGCGCCGGATGGCGCGACCGCCCGCACCAGCGGTGCGCCGGAGGGCACGACCGTCTATCCGCGCCTGAGCCTGGGCCAGTTCCAGCGCCATGCCAGCAAGGGCGCCTACGTGCTCAGGCCGGGTGCCGAAGCGAGCCGCCCAGCCGTCGACGCCGACTGGCTCGTTCCATGACTACGGACTCTGCCCCCGCCGGGCCACTGACCATGACCATCCACCGCATCCTCGCCCCCGCACGCGAGCGCCTGCCGCTCGCCGCCCTCACCCTGGCCTTGTGCGTGCAGCTCGCCCTGCCCGCCGCCCACGCAGCCGACGACCCGCACGCCGGCCATGCGATGAAGGCCGGGCAGACGCGCAGCGAGCAGCAATTCCCCCTGCCCGCCGTGAAGGTCACACGCGCCGACGGCAAGCGCATGAGCCTGGCCGAGGCCGTCGACGACGGCCGCCCGGTGATGCTCAACTTCATCTATACCTCGTGCAACGCGATCTGCCCAGTCACGAGCCAGGTCTTCGTCGAGTTCCGCGAGCGCCTGGGTGCGGCGCGCGACAAGATCAACATGGTGTCGATCTCGATCGACCCGGAGCAGGACACGCCGCGCCGGCTCACCGCCTACGCCAAGCGCTTCGGCAGCGCCGGCACCTGGGCGCACTACACCAGCAGCGCGGCCGAAGCGGTCGAGATCCAGCGTGCTTTCGGCGCCTGGCGCGGCGACAAGATGAACCACCAGCCCTCGACCTGGCTGCGCATCTCACCCGGCCAGCCTTGGGTGCGCTACGAGGGTTTCACCGGCCCCGAGCAGCTGGTCAACGAGTACCTGCAGCTCGGACAGGGTCTGGGCGCGGAGCGCTGCACCGAGCCGGGCAAGCCGGCGTTGTCAACCACATCCCCCGCCGGCACCCTGGCCGGCTTCACCACCAAGAGCAAACCATGAACAAGACCGCCCTCGTCCTCGCCTGTCTCGCCCTGCCGCTGGCCGCTGTCGCCGCCCAGCCGGCGCCGCAAGCCCAGCGGGTGGTACAACGCCCTGCCGCCGGCGCAGCCAGCGCGCCCGGCTCAGCTGCTTCGGCGCCGGAGCGCGTGCAACATGCACTGCTCGACAACCGCAGTGCCATGCGTGCGTCCAAGGAGCGCGGCAGCCAGATGGGCGTATGCCGCGAGCAGGTCGCGCAGCGCGGGCTGTCAGGTCCCGCCTACCGTGCCGCGCTGGGCGAGTGCATGAACAAGCCGGTCAACTGACCGGCCCGCCTGCCCACCGTGCTGGCAAGTCACTGCAGGCGCAGTGGCCAGGACCAGCCGACGACGGCCCGTGTGCCCAGCACCGGGTCGTACTGCTTTGTGCGCCTACTTCGTGCCCTGCACACGGACGAAGGCCCCCACGTACGCGGTGCTATGGGGCCTGCAGGGGCGGCAGCGCGCCTGGTGGCGGCTGCCTGTGCCGAAGCAGTGAGCTTCAACCCTTGAGCTTGCGCCTGGCCTCGACCTCGGTCATGCCGCGCAGGTCTTTGCACGTGCCCCTGGGCACGTTGCGCCACTCGGCGGGATCGTTGTCGGTGGTGGCTTCACCTGCGCAGGTGTGCAGACCGTTCAGATCGGCACAGTCGTTCTGGCCGGCCTTGGCGATGCCGTAGCACTTTTCCTTGTCCGCGTCGGTCTTGTGTGCCTGCGCACTCGCCGCAAGGCCCAGGGCCAGGGCGCTGGCCAGGGCCGTGGCCACGATCTGACGATGATCCATGGCTGAAAACTCCAAGGTGTGGTGATTGATGTTGATCGCGCCCGGCCTGGCAATCAGCGCACGGGAGCGTTGAAGCGCGGCAGGGCGCCGCCGGCGCCGGGAGCGGGCGAGGGGGCCGGCGCGGATGTTCCGCCTGCGCCCGAGGCGCCGCCGCCGGGCGCGCTCGCGCCACTGGCGGCCGCCGCCGGCGCATAGACGAAGCGCCATTCCTCGTAGCTGGAGGCACGCACCTCGTAGCCCAGCCAGTGGCTGAGCTTGTCCTGCCGGAAGGGCTTGCCTTCGGCCTGGCTGTACACGCCGACCAGGGCCGTGCCCTTGCGCACCAGGCCCCAGTCCTTGCCGTGCGACAGCGGGTCGGGGTAGGCCTCGCGCAGGTGGCGCACGGTGAACGGGAAACGCGGATCCTTGAGCAGGTCCTCGACCTGCCCGGGCAGCTGCTTGACGCGCCCGGGCGAGCGCAGGTAGTACGACTCGATCGCCTTGCGGTACTGCAGGCCCACGCGCAGCAGTTCTTCCTCGTCGTCGCGCTGGCGCGCATCGGACCAGCGCTGCGAGACCACCGCCAGGCCCAGCGAACTGACCGCCAGGAAGACCAGCACGCCCAGCAGCAGCATGCCCTGCTGGGCGCCGCGCGAGGCCGGCTCAGCGTTCGGCATCGCTGGCCGCGCCTTCCTCGCCCTGCACCGTCAGGCTGCCGCTGCCGGGCCCGGCGGTGTCGGGCGCGGTGTATTCACGCTGCCGGCTGGCCGGGCGGGCGCTCTGCACGTCGTAGACGCGCCCGCCCTGCTTGGCATCGGTGGGCGCGATGGTGACCCAGTCGGCCGCCTCGCTGACCGGATCGATCGGGACGGCGCGCAGGTAGCGCCTGGTGACCAGATCGTCCAGCGTGTCCGGGTAGCGGCCGTTGTCGCCATAGTACTTGTCGATGGCCTCGCGCATGAGCGCCAGGTTCTGCTGCTGCACCTGGGCCTTGCCACGGTCCAGCGCGGCCATGTAGCGCGGCACGGCGATGGACAGCAGCAGGCCGATCACGGCCATCACGACGACCAGCTCGATCATGGTGAAACCGCGCCGGCGTGGCGCGGCATGGCTCGCGGCCGGCCCGCGGGTGCGGGCGGACTGGGGGGAAAGGCGCATGTTCACGGCAATATCCTGGGTCTTACCAGCGTTGATAGGGCAGGCCGTTCAGGCCGGTGCCGCTGGCGCGCGAGTGCACGTCGTAGACATCGTCGCCCGGGCTGGGCGCGTCGGCGGCGCTGGCGTGGCTGCGCAGGTCCCAGCTGTCCTCGGGCAGGGCCGTGGGCGGCGCGAACGGGTCGCGCGGCACGCGGCGCAGGAAGTAGAACTTCTCGCCCGTCGGGCTGCGCTGGTTGGGCACGCCCTCGACCAGCACACGCAGGCTGGGCGGGTAACCGCTGTCGCCCACCTTGCGTTGTATCAGGCCCTTGTCGGCCGCCTGCTTGTAGCGGTCGATCGCATCGCGCATGTCATGCAAGGCGCTGCGCAGCGCGGCTTCGCGTTCGCGCTGGACTTCGAGCTCGGCCAGCGGTGCAGCCAGCATGGCCAGCAGCGCCAGCAGGCCCAGCGTCACCACCAGCTCCATGAGGGTGAAGCCGCGCGAGCGGCTGCGTGCAGGCACGCCGGCCGGATGCGGGCTGTTGCGGTACGGACCACCCATGCGCGGATCAGCCCAGCCGGGCGCAGGTATCAGGTACCCGCACCGGAAGCGCCCGGATCGGCGCTGGCCGGCGGCTCGGGTTCGCTCGGCGCCTGCACGGGCTCGGGCGCCGACGGCGCGGGTTCGGGCGCCGGCGTGGGTGCAGGCACACGGCCAGGCATGGTGCGCGGCATCAGGCTGGTGCCCGGCATGCCGCCCGAACGGGTGGACGGGCGGGGGCGCACGGACGGTGCCGTGGCGGCTCCGCCGGCGCCAGCCGGCGCGGCCTCTGGCGCGGCGGCGCCGCCGACCGGCGCGGTGACGGGGGCAAAGGCCGGTGGCGCGACGGGCGGCACAGGCGCGCCACCACGCTGGGTCGGGCTGGCCTGCGGTGCGGGCGCGGGCAGCAGGGCGGCGGGGGCGGCACCGGCCGGCGCAGTCAGCGTCGGTGTCGGGCCGCTGCCGCGCCCTTCGTTGAACTTGATGGCACCGATCGGTTCGACGCGGATGGGCTTGTTGCGCACCGCCGCCTCGCTGCCCGACCAGACGCTGTTCTGGCTCGCATCGACCACGGCTACCGGACGGATGATGCGCGGCGTGATCGACACGATCAGCTCGGTCTTGGAACGGTCGACCGAATCGGTGCCGAACAGCCGGCCCAGGACGGGCAGCTCGCCCAGGCCGGGGATACGCGCGCCGCTGTTGCGGTCGGCGTCCTGGATCAGGCCGCCCAGGATCTGGGTCTCGCCGTCCTTCAGGCGCAGCACGGTCTGGGTGCTGCGCGTACCGATCTGGTAGGCCAGGCCGCTGTCGGTCTGGATGGTCTTGGTCACGCTGCTGACTTCCAGGTTCAGCTTCAGGCCGACATCGCTGTCGGCATAGACCTGCGGCTCGACCTCGAGCTTGATGCCCACGTCCAGGTACTGGATGGAGCCCGTGATCACGCTGTTGCCGCCGGTCGAGCCGGTCTGCGACGGCGTGACGATGTTGCTGAAGGTCGGCACCTTGTCGCCCACCAGGATCTTGGCCTTTTCCTTGTTGCGCGTGCGGATGCGCGGGCTGGCCAGCACGTTGGCGTCGCTGTCGGTGAGCTTGAACTTGGCGCCCAGGGCCAGGCCCGGCGTGACCAGCAGGTCGCCCGAGCGGGTGTCGCGTAGATTCTGCAGCGTGGGCGCCGTGCCCGGAATGGACACGCCGAACCCGGCGGGCCAGCTCATGCCCAGGTCCTGCAGCCTGGACTTGCTGACTTCCAGCACCTCGACCTCGAGCATCACCTCGGCATCGGGCTGGTCGTTGGCGGCCACGAGCTGCTCGGCCACCGCAATCGCCTCGGGCGTGTCACGCATCACCAGGGTGTTGGTGCGCGCGTCGGTGACGATGTCGCGCGTCTTGAGCATCGTCTTGATGACGTTGGCCATGTAGGCCGCCTCGACGTTGCTGAGCTGGAAGCTGCGCACCTTCAGCTCGAAGTACTCGCGCTGCTTGGCCGGCGTGGACGGGTAGATCAGCAGCGTGTTGCTGTTGAGCACGCGCTTTTCCAGCTGGCTCTGCAGCAGGATGAGGTTGATGGTGTCCTCGACCGACGCGTCCTTGACGAAGATGGTGGTGCGCAGGTCGGGCCGCACGTCGCGGTCCATG
>JBJOKY010000157.1:0-9584 GCA_046045865.1 Pseudomonadota bacterium
CAGCTCCATGGCCTCGCGCCCGATGACCTGGCCGAAGCCGGTGCGCCCGTCCAGGCGCAGCAGGCTGCCGGCGTCCAGCAGCACCTCCACATGGGCGTTGGGCGCCAGGCCGCCTTCCAGATACGCCGCGGCGTAGCGCGGCAGCATGCCGATGCCGTGTGAATCGTGCCCGCTCAGGTTGGCCATGATGAGGTTGGACGCCACCGCCTCCACCTCCTCGGCCGAGCTGCCGAAGCCCTGCACCACCTGGCGGATGGCGGTGTTCAGGCGGTCCAGGGGGATGAGGTGCATGTCGGACATGGGGCGGGCCTTCCAGGCGGATGGGTAGGGGGGCGGATGCTAGACCGCGCCGGCCGCGGCGCCCCTGCGGCAAACACGGTCGGCTTGTCTAGACTGGCACCATCCCAGCCAGACTGCCCCCCGGAGCCGCCCCATGCCCGTCTCACTGCCCCCCGCCCTGGCCAGCTTCCCGCGCGAGCGCCTGCCAGCCCTGCTGGCCGCCATCCCCAAGGCCGAGCTGCACATCCACATCGAGGGCTCGCTGGAGCCCGAGCTGATCTTCGCGCTCGCCCAGCGCAACGGCGTCGCCCTGCCCTATGCCAGCGTCGAGGCCCTGCGCGCCGCCTACGCCTTCACCGACCTGCAGAGCTTCCTGGACACCTACTACGCCGGCGCCAGCGTGCTGCTCAAGGAGCAGGACTTCTACGACATGGCCTGGGCCTACCTCGAGCGCGCCAAGGCGGACAACGTGGTGCACGCCGAACTCTTCTTCGACCCGCAGACCCACACCGAGCGCGGCGTGCCTTTCGAGTCCGTCATCACCGGCCTGAAGCGTGCCTGCGACGATGCACAGACCCAGCTCGGCGTGAGCGCCAGCCTCATCCTGTGCTTTTTGCGCCACCTGAGCGAGGCGGATGCCTTCGCCACCCTGGAGCAGGCCCTGCCCTGGCGTGAGCTGTTCATCGGCGTGGGGCTGGACAGCAGCGAGGTGGGCCACCCGCCCAGCAAGTTCGAGCGCGTGTTCGCGCGCTGCCGCGAGCTGGGCCTGCACGTGGTGGCGCACGCGGGCGAGGAAGGCCCGCCGGACTACATCGAGCAAGCACTCGACCTGCTGAAGGTCGAGCGCATCGACCACGGCGTGCGCTGCGTCGAGGACGCCATGCTGGTGCAGCGCCTGGCCGTCAGCCGCATGCCGCTCACGGTCTGCCCGCTCAGCAACGTCAAGCTGTGCGTGTACGACACCATGAGCCAGCACGCCATGCCGGCCCTGCTGGCCGCGGGCCTGTGCGTCACCATCAACAGCGACGACCCGGCGTATTTCGGCGGCTACATGAACGCCAACTGGCTCGCCACGTTCGAGGCCCTGCCCAGCCTGGGCGCCGCCGAGGCCTGGCAGCTGGCGGCCAACAGCTTCGAGGCGAGTTTTGTCGACGAGGCGCGCAAGGCCGGGTGGTGCGCCCGGCTCGACTCGGTGTTTGCCAGCCTTGCGGCCGGTTGAATCCGGGCTGCAATGCCTCCGGCAGGCGGCAGGCTGCCTGCACATGACCAATGCCCAGGGGAGCGTGTACATGATGCCTGGCAACACCGTGCGCGCGTTTCTGGCGCTGGGGACGCTGGCTGCGCAGGCGCAACCCGCGTCGACGCAGCAGCCTGTCCAGACGGCCGAACCGACCGCGGCGTCGGCCTTCTACGGCCAGCCGCAGATCCTGAGGACGGCGCTCTCGCCGTCCGGCCGCTGGCTGGCGGTGACCAGCGCAGGTGGCCCGGCCTGATCAGCGTGCGCCGCGACGGCAGCCAGACGCGCCAGCGCGTCAAGCTCGGCTCGCCCTTCCTGGTCACGGCCCGGTCCGTCGGGCCCGAGGCGCTGGAGCCCAACCACAGGCTGCTGCACATCCCCGAAGGGGCCGGCGACGAGGTCATCGTCGGCGAACGCATCACCACGGGTGCCGAGGACGCGCCCAGCCTCATCGCCAGGCGCCTGAACACGGTCACCGGCAGGACGTCCAGCCTGTCCCACGGCTCGCCGCCGCATGTCGTGCACTGGCTGTTCGACCCGCGCGGCGAGCCTCGGCTGGTGCTGGCCCGGCACCTCGGGCGCGAGGCCGTCCACTGGCGTGCCGCCGCAAGCGACACCTGGCGCCAGCTGGCCGAGGCCGCCTACTTCGAGCTGCCCTTCTTCCCGGCCCACATCGACACGGCCGGCACCCTGTATGTCATCACCACCGACGACGGCCCGGCCGGCACGTCGGTGCTCAGGCGTTTCGACTTCACGGCCGGTCGCCCCGAGACGGATGCCCTGATCAGCGCGCGGGGTTTCGACGTCCACGGCCGCATCGTGAGCGAGACCGTCAGCGGCCGCGCCCTGGGCGTGCGCCTGGTCACCGACGCCGAGACCACCGTCTGGTTCGACAAGCGTCTGGCCGCGTTGCAGATCCAGGCTGACCAGCTGGCCGACGCGCTGGCCTGGGCGGTCGAGCGCGGACATGTCGACGCCGGGCGGGTCTGCATCGCGGGGGCCAGCTACGGCGGCTACGCCACGCTCATGGGCCTGGTGCGTCACCCCGAGCTGTATCGCTGCGGCATCGCCTGGGCCGCCGTGGCCGACCTGCGCCTGCTCTACAAGTGGCGCATCGACAGCGACTCGACCTCCCGGGACCGCGGGTACTCGTATCCGCAGCTGGTTGTACTACGCCGACGAAGGTCACGGCTGGTACAAGATCGAGATCCGCCTGGACTTCGCGCGCCAGGTCGAGGATTTCCTGGCCACGCACCTAGGCCCAGGTGCCGGTGCGGGGGGCGGCCCGGGCCCCCGGCCTGCCGCCGGCAGCGCCAGCGCTGCGCAGCCCTGAGGCCGGTGTGGCCGGTGTGGCCGGTGTGGCCGGCCGGACAACGGTTCAGAACCCCACCTCGCGCGCCAGCACCTCTGAAGCCGCGCTCCAGGCGCGATCCCATGCGCTGCGCCCGGGCAGCTCGATGACGACGTGGCCGCGCCAGTGGCGCGGCGCCAGGCCGGGGTCGGCGTCCAGCGCCAGCTCGACGCGGTAGAGCGGCGCGGCCGGCAGCCAGCGGCCGTGGGCCTCGTGGGCCTCGATCGGGCCGCCGTGGCTGCGCGCCAGCATGGGCTCGTCCAGCACCGTGCTGGCGTGCGGCGACACGCTCACCACGTGGGCGCCCCAGCGCTGCAGCGGCAGGGCGTCGGCGGTGTAGCGTGCGGTGTCGCCCGGGCGGATGCGGGCGGCGGCGTACTCCGACACCCAGGCCAGCACCTGGCCCGGGCCGGGGCTGGCCAGGCGCAGCACGGTCTGCTGCGGGCTGAGCACGGCGCCCGGCACCAGGCTGGTGTCGAGCTCGACGACCACCGCGTCGAAGGGCGCGACGGGCTGGAAGCGCGCCAGCTCCTGGCGCAGCGCGCCGGCCTCGCGGCGCGCGCCGTCCAGCGCGGCCTGCAGCGCGCGCCAGTCGGCCTTGTGCTCGCCGTTCAGGCTGGCGATGGCGACCTGCTGCTCCAGCTGGCGGATGCGCACCTGGGCGGCCGCGCCCTTGTGCGTCAGGGCGGGCACCTCGGCCTGCAGCAGCGTGCTGCCGCTGGCCACGCGCTGGCCCAGGCCGACGTTCATCTGCCGCAGCGTCACCGAGGCCGGCACGCGCAGCGCCAGCTCCTGCGCCGGCTGCAGCAGGGCGCCGGCGCTCTCGCGCACCGGCCAGGGCCAGGCGGCCAGGCTGGCGGCACCGGCCAGTGCCAGGGCGCTCCAGCGCCAGCGGCGGGCCGCGCGCCAGCGGTCGTAGCCCCTGACCCACAGGGCCAGCTCGCGTTTCACCGGCGCGGCGATGAACCAGCCCAGCTCGACCACGAACAGCAGCAGGCCCAGGGCCGGAAAACCGAAGTGGTAGACCATCCAGGCGATGCCCAGGTAAAGCACCAGCCGGTAGGCCCAGGTCGCGACTGCGAAGGCGACCAGCCAGCGGCGCATGCGCGTGCCCAGGGTCTCGGGCTCCTCGGCCTGCCAGCCCAGCAGACCGCGGCGCAGCTGCCAGCGCGCCAGGGCGAAGCTGCGCTCGTGCAGGTTGGGCAGATCCAGCCAGTCGCACAGCAGGTAGTAGCCGTCGAAGCGCATGAAGGGGCTGGCGTTGACGGCGATCGAGCTCAGCCAGGTCATGGTGGCGACGATGAAGGCGGCGGTGCGCCAGCCGCCGTCGGGCAGCAGCACCCAGACCAGGGTGGCCCAGGCCGCCAGCGTCAGCTCGGTGCGCACGCCGGCGGCGGCGATCCTCAGGCGCGCGCGCGCGTCGGACAGCCGCCAGGCCTCGCTGGTGTCGGTGTAGGCCACCGGCCACATCACCATGAAGGCCACGCCCATGGTCGGCACGTGCAGGCCGTAGTGCCTGGCCACCAGGGCATGGCCGAACTCGTGCGCCACCTTGACCCACACCAGCGTCAGCCCGTACAGCACCAGGCCCTGCCACGAGAGCAGGTCGAGCCACTGCGCCTGCAGCGCCTGGCCGCCCGCGCCGAGCTCGCGCAGCACGCCCGCACCGCCGATGCCGCCGGCCACGAGCGTGAGCCAGCCGAAGCCGCGCGAGCCCAGTGGCGCCAGCCAGGGCAGCAGGTGCGCCAGCAGCCGGTCGGGGTTGAACAGCGGCACGCGGAAGAACAGGTAGTGGTGCAGCAGCCAGCGCGCCACGGCGCCGAGGCGGCTCTCGTCCTCGCCCGAGCCGGGCGCGACCGGCAGGGGGTCGAGCGGCAGCACGAGCTGCTCGCGCGTGGCCCAGGCCAGCACCTGCAGCACATGGTCGGAGTCGATCGCCAGCGTGGTCTGGTGGTTGATCTGGTCGGCGATGCGTTCGGCGTCGCCCAGCCACCAGCGCCGCAGCACCTCGTAGCTGAGCCAGTCGATGCGCAGGAATCGGTGGCGCACGGGATCCTGCAGCGTCCAGCTCGGCTCGCCGTCGTGCAGGGCCGGGCCGTGGTGCAGCTGCAGCTCGTCGCGTAGCGCCGGCCAGCGCGGACGACGCGCGGTGGCGATGATGGCGCTGGTCGTGCTGCTGGTGGCGGTACTGGTCGCGGTTGCCATGGCCGTGGCGGGAGCGGCGTCCCGCCCGGTGGCGACCGTGCCGACCTGGATGTCGACCTTGGCCGGCGTGGCGGCAGGCGCGGACGGGGTGGCCGCCGCGGGCGGGGCGGCGGGTGTCTCCGGCACGGCCTCGCGGGTGCTGCCGAAGCCGGTCCTGAGTTCCTCGATCAGCTGGCGGGTGTAGGCCTGGGTCTGGCGCAGCGCCTCGGCGTCGCCGGGCGGGGGCGCGGCCGGGCGGGGTGGCGGGCTGGCGGGCAGGGGCAGGGTGGCGGTGTCCAGTGCGTCCAGCGGCATGTTGCGCGAGGGTGCGCTGCGTGCGGCCTTGCGCCGCGTGCCGCCGTCGTGCGCGGGCAGGGGCAGGCCGTCGAGCTGGGCCGGCAGCGTGTCGGGGCGGGTGATCGCGCGACTGGCGGGACGGGTGGCGGGGCGGGTGTGGCTCATGGCGCTCACCAGCCGGTGGCTTCGCGCACGGCGGCGAGCGGGCGGCGCAGCACGGCATACATGAGCGGCTCGCTCGGGCCCTGGATGCGCACCGTGCCGCGTGCGCCCAGGCGCTCGCTGGGCGGGCCGGCCAGCTTGCCGCGCAGGCGGTAGGCCAGGCTGCCGTCGGGGCGCTGTTCGGCCTCGTAGCCGTACAGGCGCAGCTCGGCCGGCACCGGGTCGGCCGGTCGGCTGGCCAGGTGCAGCTGCATGGTGGTGCCGGCCGGCAGGTCGATCGCGTCGCCTACGGCCAGCCAGGCTTCCAGCTCCTGGTCCTGCGGTTCGGCCAGGCGCATGAGGGGCTCGCCGGCCTGCACGGTGCGGCCGGCCCAGCTGCCGGCGTCGTCGATCAGCACCACGCCGGCGTGCGGCGCCAGCAGGGCGGTGCGCTGCATCTGCTGCTCGAGGAAGCGCACCTCGGTGACCTTCTCGTTGAGCTTGCCCTGCGCCGCCGGCAGCTGCGCCTTGGCCTTGGGGTCGCCCAGGGCGGCCTGGCTGGTCTGGCGCCATTCGGCCTCGGCGGTGGCCAGGGCCTGGCGCGCCACCTGCAGCCGGCTGGCGGCACTGGCGTCGTCCAGCTCGGCCAGCACCTGGCCGGCCTGCACGACCTGGTTGGGCTCCACCGCCAGGCGACGCACCGTGCCTTCGATGGCGGCGCGCAGCACGGTGGGCTCGCGCGGCACGAGTTCGCCGCTGGCACGCAGCGTCAGGTGCACCGGCATGGCGGCCAGCAGGGCCAGGGCGACGGCCGCGCTGAGCTTGAGCCAGCGTGTGCGCCCGGGCCGGCGCAGCGCCAGCCACAGCGCGCCGGGGTCGAAGACGCGCCGGCGTGCGTGCGCGCTGGCCGCCCGCTCGGCCAGGCGCCAGAGTTCGGCCCACTGCGCCAGGCCTTCGTGCTCGGCGCTGCTCCAGGCCACCTCGCGCACCAGCAGCAGGGCGGGCGCGCCGGGTTCGGGGGCGGGCAGCCACAGGGCGTGGGGCGGCCACCAGTGGTCCCACTCCTGGGCGCAGGCCGGGTCGCCGGCCTGCAGGGCATCGGCGTCCAGCCGCCCGGCGGGCAGGCGGGCCAGCGCGCGCAGCAGCCGGGTGAGCCACAGGCCGTAGGGGCCATGGGCGTCGACCTGGCTGACGCCGGAGTGGCCGAGCAGCCCGGCCTGCTCCTGCCACAGCACGGCGGCGTGGTAGGGCAGCACCTCGCGGGTGCGGTTGAGCAGCACGAACAGCCGTTCGGCCGGCGTGGTGGCGCTGCGTGCGGCGTGCAGCAGGGCGAGCAGGGCAGGGGCATCGGGGCTCATGATGCCGACCACTCTAGGGCGCCACGGCGACCGGCCAAGGCCGGTGCACCGGGCGCTTTGCCCCGCTTTTCAGGCCGCGGCGGGGCGGGCTGGCGGCGCCGGCCGGGCACCCGGTCGGCGCCCGGTGGCTCAGCCGTGGCGGTGGGTGTGGCGCTGCGCCAGGCGCTGGGCCGGGCCGGCGGCCAGATCGCGCGGCTGGCTGTGCCAGCCGAGGTGGCCCTGGCCAGGCTTGAGCACGAGGGCCTCGCCGCGCGCGAGCTGCTGGCCCAGGCCGGTGCGGCTGCTGCTGCTGGCGCCGGAGCGCCCGTCGGTGACCTTGATGCGGAACATGGTCGTCGCCTCGCGTCCGGCGCTGTCGCGCGCGGTGACGGCGATGGCCAGGTCCTGCGCCTTGCCGGCCGGCGGCTCGCCGACGAACTTGCCGCTGCGGCCGTCGAAGCTCAGCCAGCTCGGCAGCGGCTGGCCGTCGGCCTGGGTGGCGCTCAGCGTGATGGTCTCGGTCAGCACGGTGTGCACGAAGGCGTCGGCCGGCACCTGCACCATGAGGTGGCGGTCCAGCGGCACGATCTGGTCGGCCACGCCGTTGAACAGCTTGAGCGCGGGCTCGGCCGCGGGTGTCACCATGACCTGGAAGCCGCTCGGGCGGGTGTAGATGTCGCCTTCGGTGCCGTTGCGCGGTTCGTGATGCGGCTCGGCCTCGTGGGTCGGCGCGGGCGTTTCATGCTCCGGCGCGAGTTCGCCGCTGCCCGAGCCGCGGCGCTGTGGCGCAGCGTCGCTGCCGTGCACGCCGGTGGTGTCGGCGCTGGAGGAGCGGGTGTCGTCGGCGCTGTCACGGCCGCGGTCCTGCTGCAGGCTGGGCGGGATCTCGCGCTGCACGGTCAGGCGGCTGGGTGCGCCTTCGCGCCCGTCGGGCAGCTGCAGGCGCACCGAGAAGGTGTAGGCACCCGGCGCGCCGACGACCCGGCCGGCGTCGTCGCCCTGCAGTTGCGCGATGCGGATGCCGGCCACGCTCCAGCGGCCCTGGGCGTCGGCCACCACCTCGCCCAGCAGCTGGCCCTGCGGGCCGTAGATGCGCAGGCCCAGTCCAGCCTCGGCCTGGCCGGCCAAGGTGATGACGGGGGCCGAGGTGATGCGGTCGCTGGCCGACACGCCCAGGTCGGACGCCGCCGGCAGCTCGATGGCCGGTGCGGCCAGCACGTTGATGTCGACCGTGCGCAGCACCACGCCGCCGTGGCCGTCGTCGACGCTGACCTGGAAGCTGTCGGCGCCGTGGTAGCCGGCCGCCGGGGTGTAGACCCAGGTGCCGTCGGCCGCCACGCTGGCGCTGCCGTGCGCCGGCGCGCTGGCGCGGGCGTAGACCAGGGTGTCGCCGTCGGCGTCGGTCGCGGCCGGCAGGCGGCCGCTCACGGCAGTGTCGCCGGCCGTGGTGGCGGGCGCCGGGGCGGGCCAGGACGGCAGGTCGTTCACCGGCGTGACGGTGATGGCGACGCTGTGGCGGCTGCTGCCGCCCTGGCCGTCGTCGACCGTGTAGCTGAAGCTGTCGGCGCCGTGGTAGCCGGCGGCGGGGTTGTAGACCCAGGTGCCGCGGGTGTCCAGCGTGAGCGTGCCGTGGGCGGGCGCGCTGGCCAGGCGGTAGCTGACCGGGTCGCCGTCGACATCGCGCGCGGCGGGCAGCTGCGCGCTCAGGCGGGTGTCCTCGGCCAGGGTGGCGGTGGCGTCGGCCGCGACGGGGGCGTCGTTGACCGGCGTCCGCGTCAGGCTGGCGCTGGCGGCCGTGCTCGCCGCGCCGTCGCTGACGCGGTAGCTGAAGCCTGCGTTGCCGTTGGCGTCGGCGTCGGGCAGGTAGGTCCAGCTGCCGTCGGCGTGGGCGACGAGTTCGCCGCCGCCGCTGGTGATGGCCAGGTCGACGGCGCGCAGCGCGGTACCGGCGGCGAGGTCGATGTCGCTGGCGCCGGCCAGCAGCTCGGCCTGGGTGATGTGGCGCGGGCCGCCGTCCTCGGTCCAGGGCGCCAGGGTGACGGGGCTGGTGACGGGCGCGTCGTTGACGGCCGCGACGGTGATGGCGACGTCGTGGCGGCTGCTGCCGCCGCGGCCGTCGTCGACCGTGTAGCTGAAGCGGTCGGGGCCGGCGTAGTCGGGCGCGGGGGTGTAGCGGTAGCTGCCGTCGGCGCCCATCGTCACCGTGCCGTGGCTGGCGGGGCTGGCGAGGGCGTAGCTGACCGGGTCGCCATCGGCGTCGGTGGCGCCGGGCAGGCGGCCCGGGGCGGCCTGGTCTTCCTGCGTGGCCAGGGTGGCGTCGGCGGCGACCGGCGCATGGTTGGGCGCGGGTGGCGGCGGTTCGACGGCCGGCGCGACTTGCACGTTCACGCTGTAGACGGCGCGTCCGCCCCGGCCGTCGTCCACGGCATAGCTGAAGCTGTCGGTGCCGCTGTATCCGGGCGTCGGGATGTAGCTGTAGTGCCCGTCTGCATCGACGCGGGCCAGGCCGTGCCCGGCCGCGCCGACCAGGATGTAGCTGATGGCGTCGAGGTCGTCGTCGGCTGCCACGGGCAGATGGCCGGCGAGCGGGACGTCGGTGTCGGTGGCAAGCGCCACGTCGCTGGCGACGGGCACGTCATTGACGGCGCTGACCATGACGGCCACGG
This sequence comes from Pseudomonadota bacterium, assembly GCA_046045865.1. GTDB lineage: Bacteria > Pseudomonadota > Gammaproteobacteria > Burkholderiales > Burkholderiaceae_C > Sphaerotilus. Next base: position 9,493 of record JBJOKY010000157.1, read on the forward strand.
TGTAGGTCGACACACCACCGTTGGCGTCGCTGACGGTGTAGGTGAAGCTGTCCGCGCCGCTGAAGTTGGCTGCGGGCGTGTAGGTGTAGCTG
>JBJOKY010000524.1:0-5466 GCA_046045865.1 Pseudomonadota bacterium
CGATGCCCGCCGGCAGTGCCGGAGGTGCGGCATCAAGGCGTGGGTGCCAGCGGATCTTCAACTGACCTGCGTCGTACAAGGCACGGGCGGGATGGCTGGCGGGCTCGGTCATGTCAGTCACTGGAACGAATCCTCGTTCTTCGCATCACGGCGATGGTGATCCGGCTCGCAGGTCAACCCGTCGGCCCCGGGATCCGACGGATTCGGCGAGCAACTTCATGCATCGGAAAACGAGCCGCCATCGCCAGAGGCAACATGCACTCTCCTCGCCACCGCACGCCCGGCATCGGCGCTTGAGGTCGTCAAAGTCCTCGTCGCCCAGCATAGCCACTTCCTGGAGGCCCGCCAGCCACCAGCGCGGCTGTTCGCGTCGAAGTCACCATGCATGCCACCATGCAGCCCCGTGAAGGAGCCGCGCCAGCCCGGGGGGGCGCCTGGGGTTCGGGGATCAGCCTAGGCGCGGCGCATGCATTTTCAGGCCGGTGCCGGCTCGCCGTCTTCCAGGCTGGGCTCCCAATGCCCACGCGTTTCCTGCACGATGATGCGCTGCTTGACCAGGCGCTCGACGGTCTGAATCCGTGCAACCGCGCGCCGGATCGGCGTGTTTCCTTCGGCATGGGCCATGTACAGCAGACGCACCAGCTTGTCAGCCCAGCGGGGCACCTTGCCGGACTTTTCCCAGCGGGCGATGGACTGGCCATCGATGCCCATCATCTGGCCCAGCGCGGGCTGTGACAGCAGCATGCCGGCGCTGCGCAAGTACCTGAACTCGACGCCCGTCAGCACGCCGGCCTTCTGGGTCAGCGCCAGGCAGATGGCCTCGGTCAACCCGTCCAGGTCGTGAAACGTCACGCCCTCGCCGAAGGGCGTCCGCTTGATCTCGTAGCCATTGGCCAGCCACACATTGCGCAGCCCGCCGTCGGTGTAGTGGTACATGGTCAATCCTTCTTCACGTCAATCACGGTGATGACCACCAGGTCAGGCGCGGGGGGCTCCACGTAGACCACCACCGCCACCTCCACGCCGGCCACGAAGCGTTGCATCCGGCATGTCAGGCCCGGGTGCTTGATGTCGGGCTCAGGCGCCAACGTGATGCGGCCTTGCCGCAGGGCCTCCAGCAGCATCGGGTCGGTGATGTGGCGTGCCGCATCCGCTGCCGGGCATGGGTCGTGATGACGATGTTCGATGAACTCTCGGCACACAACCGGATGTGCTTTTCAAGCTGGCGAACGGATGGCGAACCCAAGGCAAGAACCTATCAAATTGATAGGTCATGATTGTGCACTGAGCGCCACATCAGCGCACGAAGGCGCACAACAGCGCACCCGGCACGGTGTCACGCAGCCTTGAACGCCACCACGTTGGCGCCGGCCTGCAGCGTGGCCACCAGGGCCCCCCAGTCGGCCATCATCTTTCGGCGCTTGTCCAGATGCTCGCTGCGGGCGTAGGCGGCCACCACCTTGGACCGCTCGGCGTGGTCAAGCTGGCGTTCCAGGGCAGCCACGGACCATCCCCGCTCGGACAGCAGGCTGCGCGCGCTGGCGCGGAATCCATGCAGGGTCTGCCGGTTGCCGTAGCCCATGCGCTTGAGCATGCGGCCGATGGTGTTCTCGCTCATCACGCCGTCGGCGCCGTAGTTGTTCGGGAAGACCGGACAGGGGCACGATGTGGGCCTGGTTCGAGCCCTTGGCCATCTTCATGCGGGCGGCCGGGATGCGCCACTCTGCGGCGTCGGTGTCGACCTCCTCCCAGCGCGCAAGGCGCAGCTCCTGGGAGCGCACGAAGGTAAGCAGCGCCAGCCGGGTGGCCAGCAGCGTCAGCCGGTCGGCCGCGGTGAACTCGGCCAGGTCGCGCAGGAACTCGCCGAAGGTGCGCCGGTCGGTCAGGGCGGGCCGGTGCGTGGTGGCCGGCGCGTCGATGGCGCCCACCAGGTCGGCAGCCGGGTTGTAGGTGGCCCGGCCCTGCACGATGGCGAAGCGGAACACCTGCCCGCAGACCTCGCGCAGACGGATGGCCGTGTACCCCGCGCCGCCCGCCTCCACCTTGCGCAGCATGGCCAGCAGGTCGGGCGCCAGGATCTGCGACACGGGCCGGTGGCCGATGGACGGGAACACGTGGGTTTCGAGCTGGCGCAGCGTCTTGTCCGCCGTGCCCTGCACCCAGCGGGGCGCACGGGACTTGTGCCAGGCCAGCGCCAGCAGGCGGAAGGAGTCGGCCGCCTCCTCCACGGCCTTGCGCTTGTCGGCCTGCCGCTGCGCCATGGGGTCGGTGCGGGTGTCGAGCAGCGTGCGGGCCTTCAAGTGGGCCGCCCGGGCCGCGGCCAGGCTGGTCTCGGGGTAGACGCCCAGGGCCATGGTCTTGCGCTTGCCGGCGTGCCGGTAGTCCCAGCGCCAGTACTTCCCGACCTTGTTCACCAGCAGGTACAGCCCCCCGGCGTCAGCCAGCTTGCGGGGCTTGTCGGTGGCGGTGGCGTTCTTGCAGGCAGCATCGGTGAGCGGCATGTGACGGTATCCGGTGGTGACGGTATCTGCGTACCGTCAGAAGTACCGTCACGAAGGGCGGCACGTCATTGTGCGCCGTGGGATGTCATGAGACGAAGAAAAGCCCGCTCTCCTGGGGAAGGGGCGGGCTCTCGGGACGCTGTGACACGTCGTGATATGGGGTTGTGGTGCCGGCTATCCGAATCGAACGGATCACCTACCGCTTACAAGGCGGTTGCTCTACCAAATGAGCTAAGCCGGCAGGAGCCCTGGGGGACTCGGACGAGCCGGGGTGGCCCGGTTGCCTCACTTCACACGCTTGAGGGAGGGGCGTGGCGTGGCTCCACCTTCCGGGGCGGGTGAAGTGGGCGGCGGGTCGTCATGCGGCCCGTCGTCTTCGGGCGTGCTGGCCAGGCGCAAGCCACCCGGGCTTGTGAGCGGACCGGGCGCGGTGGCAGGGCCGGCATGGCTCGGCGTGTCGGTCGGTGCGGGGAAGGCCATGCCCTGCCCGTTCTCACGCGCATAGATGGCGATCACGTGGTCGACCGGCACGACGATGTCGCGCGCCACACCGCCGAAACGGGCCTTGAACTCGATGTACTCGTTGCCCAGGCGCAGCGAACTGGTGGCATCGAAGCCGACGTTGAGCACGATCTCGTGGTTCTTGACGTACTCGCGCGGCACCTGCACGGTCTCGTCGACGAACACGGCCACGTAGGGCGTGAAGCCGTTGTCGGTGCACCAGTCGTGCAGGGCGCGGATGAGATAGGGCCGCGTGGAGCTGCCCTGGCCTTCGGTGGATGCGGGTGGCGTTGGCATGTCGTGTGAGTGCAGCGGCAGGACGGGCCGCTTACTTGCGCATGACCTTTTCGGATGGCGTGAGTGCCTCGATATAGGCCGGGCGCGAGAAGATGCGCTCAGCATACTTGAGCAGCGGCGTCGCGTTCTTGGACAGGTCGATGCCGTAGTAGTCCAGGCGCCACAGCAGCGGGGCGATGGCCACGTCGAGCATGGAAAAGTCGTCACCCAGCATGAAGCGGTTCTTCAGGAAGATGGGTGCCAGCTGCGTCAGGCGGTCACGGATCTGCGCGCGGGCCTTGTCGAGCTGCTTGTCGGTGGCCTTCACGCCCGGAGCGATGCCGCGGCCTTCGAGCGTGTTCACGTGGGTGAACAGTTCCTTCTCGAAGTTGAAGAGGAACAGGCGCACGCGCGCACGTGCCACCGGATCGCCCGGCATGAGCTGCGGATGCGGGAAGCGCTCGTCGATGTACTCGTTGATGATGTGCGACTCGTACAGGATGAGGTCGCGCTCGACGAGGATGGGCACCTCGTTGTACGGGTTCATCAGCGCGATGTCTTCGGGCTTGGCAAACAGGTCGACGTCGCGGATCTCGAAGTCCATGCCCTTCTCGAACAGCACGAAGCGGCAACGATGCGAGTAGGGGCAGGTGGTTCCGGAATAAAGCACCATCATGACGGCGCGCTCCTCAAGGTTCTACAGCACAAAAAGCAAATCGCGCAGGGGCACCTCAAGTGCCTCTGCGCGTCAGGCGGGCCCGATTGTGGGCCCTGCCGGGGGGGTGTTATTTCACGTCTTTCCAGAATGACGCATTCAGGCGCCAGGCGATGACGGTGAACACGCCCAGGAAGAGCAGCACCCACACGCCCAGCTGCACGCGCTTGGCGGCGGCGGGCTCGCCCATCCACGTCAGGTAGGCGACCAGATCCCCCACCGCGCTGTCGTAATCGAGCGCCGAAAGCTTGCCCGGTGCGATCTGTTCCCAGCCCTTGAACTCGTGGGCAACCTTGCTCGGGTCGTGCGCGTCCTTGACCTCGGCGAACACGGCCTTGCGCTGGCCCTGCAGCTCCCACAGCACGTGCGGCATGGCCACGCTGGGGAAGGCCAGGTTGTTCCAGCCGGTGGCCTTGGTGTCGTCGCGGTAGTAGGTGCGCAGGTAGGTGTAGAGGTAGTCGGCACCCGAGCCGCCTTCACCGGCGCGCGAACGCGCGATGACGGTCAGGTCGGGCGGGGTGGCGCCGAACCAGTCCTTGGCGGCCTTGGGGTCGATGGCGACCTTCATGGTCTCGCCGACCTTCTCGCCCGCGAACAGCAGGTTGTCCTTGATCTGCAGCGGGGTCAGGCCGATGTCCTGCATGCGGTTGTAGCGCATGAAGGCGGCGGCGTGGCAGTTCAGGCAGTAGTTGACGAAGAGCTTGGCACCGCGCTGCAGGGCAGCCGTGTCCTTGAGCTTGTCTTCGGGGAACTTGTCCCAGTGGATGCCGCCGCTGTTGGCGTGGGCCGAGCCGAGCAGTGCCAGGGTGGCAAAGGCCAGGGCCAGCAGGTGTGCGATGAGCTTTTTCATGGTTGTGTCGAGGCTCCGTGCCGGTGTCAGTGCGCTTCGAAGGTCACGCGGGCCGGCACGGGCTTGAAGGTGCCGAGCTGGCTCCACCAGGGCATGAGCAGGAAGAAGCCGAAGTAGAACAGCGTGCCGACCTGGGCGACCAGGGTGCCGGCGTCGGACGGCGGCTGGATGCCCAGGTAACCGAGCACGAGGAAGAAGACCACGAACACGGCGAACAGGTACTTGACCCAGTCCGGACGGTAGCGGATCGACTTGACCGGGCTCTTGTCCAGCCAGGGCAGGAAGAACAGGATGACGACCGCGCCGCCCATCACCACCACGCCCCAGAACTTGGCGTCGAAGGTCTTGAGCAGGAAGATCGCGACCAGGGCACCGACCAGGGTGATGCCCTTGGCCTTGCTCGACAGGTTGCCCTTGAGCACGCTCAGCACGGCACCCAGGGCCACCACGCCACACAGCACGTTGACCATCGGATCGGTGGTGGCTCGCAGCATCGAGTAGAAGGGCGTGAAGTACCAGACCGGAGCGATGTGCGGCGGGGTCTTGAGCGAGTCGGCCGGGATGAAGTTGTTGTACTCCAGGAAGTAGCCGCCCAGCTCGGGCGCGAAGAAGATGATGGCGGT
>JBJOKY010000525.1:0-2857 GCA_046045865.1 Pseudomonadota bacterium
CGCTGACCGTGCCGGCGGGGAAAGTGGCGCGCATCAGGTCAAAAGCGGAACGTTCTGGCGCAAGTTGTCCCTCCACCTGTGACACAATGTGCATGACATGCGAATAGCGCTCGATGGTCTTGAATTCCGGCACCTTGATCGTGCCGAAGGAACAGACGCGGCCGATATCGTTACGGGCCAGGTCAACCAACATGAGGTGTTCGGCCAGTTCCTTGAGCTGGGCCGCCGGCGCCGCGCTGCCGTTGATCCAGGCGCGGCTGCGGCCCTGGGCGTCCAGGGTGCGGCGCAGCAGCAGCGGCGCGGCGGTGCCCGATTCCCCCTCGCCATCGGCAAAGCCGGCCTGCTCCAGCCAGGCCGTCACCTCGGACCCGACCTCGAACTCGGCGCTCACCTCGGTGCGGGCCGCCCCCTCGCGCACCAGGCCGGCGTCGGCCCGGCCGCCCAGCAGCAGCTGCAGGGCGTCGATGAGGATGGACTTGCCGGCGCCGGTCTCGCCGGTCAGCACGGTGAAGCCGGCGTCGAACTCCAGGTCGAGTTCACGCACGATGACGAAGTCGCGCAGGGTCAGGCGGCGCAGCATGGCAGGCGGAAGACGGTCCAGGTTAGGGGCGGGGCGGCCGGGCCGGGCGCCCGGATCCCGCGGCTCACAGCGGGGCGGCCCGGGTCAGGCCGCTGGCGTCGCCGTCCACGGCGTCGGTCAGGCCTTCGTTCCAGTGCAGCTTGTGGCGCAGGGTGGCGTAGTAGTTCCAGCCACGCGGATGCAGGAAGTGCACCCGGTGCACCGCGCGCCGCACCACGATGCGGTCGCCCGGCAGCAGGCTGGCGATGGACTGCATGTCGAAGTTGGCGCTGGGGTCGCGCCCGGTGACGATGGAGATGGCCACCTCGCCGCTGTCGGGCAGCAGGATGGGCCGGTTGGAGAGCATGTGGGGCGCGATCGGCACCAGCACCCAGCCGGCGATGCCCGGGTGCAGCAGCGGCCCGCCGGCCGACAGGGCATAGGCGGTCGAGCCCGTGGGCGTGGCCAGGATGAGGCCGTCGGCGCGGAAGTTGGCGACGAACTGGCCGTCCACCTCCACCCGCAGCTCCACCATGCCGGCCGCGCCGCTGCGCACCACCACATCGTTCATCGCGATGGCGCTGAAGATGGGCTGGCCGTCGCGCTCGACCCGCCCTTCGAGCATGGTGCGCTGGTCGAGCTCGAACTCGCCGCGCAGCACGGCGGTGAGCGCCTGCTGCATGTTGCGCACCGAGATGTCGGTGATGAAACCCAGCCGCCCCTGGTTCACGCCCACCATGGGCACGCCATGGCTGGCCAGCTGCCGGGCCACGCCCAGCATGGTGCCGTCGCCGCCCACCACCACCGCCACGTCGCACTGGCGGCCGATCTGGTCCACGCTCAGGTCCGGGTAATCGGTGATGCCGGTGTTCTGCGCCGTCTCCTGCTCGAACGACACCTCCAGCCCCAGCCGGGTGAGCAGATGGGCAACGTCTTCCAGCAAGGGGCGCATGCCGCGCGCCTGGTACTTGCCCACGAGCGCAGCGTGGCTGAAGCGGCTTTGCATCGACAAATTACACCACAGCGATCTTTGCGGGCCCCCCGCGGCGGACCCGGGTCGCCCGGGCCGCAATGCCCTCCTAAAATTGCCGCTCCATGCTGGACGACCGCGCCAAACTGCTGCTCAAGACCCTGGTCGAACGCTATATCGCCGACGGCCAGCCGGTGGGCTCACGCACCCTCTCCAAGACCTCGGGCCTGGAGCTCTCGGCCGCCACCATCCGCAACGTGATGGCCGACTTGGAAGACCTGGGCCTGATCGCCAGCCCGCACACCTCGGCCGGCCGCGTGCCCACGCCGCGCGGCTACCGGCTCTTCGTCGACACCATGATCACCGCCCGGCCCGGATCGTCCGGTGCCGGCGGGGCGGGCCTGGACATGAGCGCCGCCGCCCCGGCCAACCCCGACCTGCGCCTGGAGGCCGGCGGCCTGCGCGAGCAGATCCAGCCCGACCAGCCCCAGCGCGTCATCGCCCACGCCGCCCAGCTGCTCTCCAGCCTCTCCAACTTCGTGGGCGTCATCACCGCGCCGCGCAAGCAGAGCGTCTTCCGCCACATGGAGTTCCTGCGCCTGGGCGAGCGCCGCGTGCTGCTCATCCTGGTCTCGCCCGACGGCGACGTGCAGAACCGCGTCATCATGACCGCGCAGGACTACAGCCAGACCCAGCTCATCGAGGCCACCAACTACCTGAACACCCACTACGCCGGCCTGGCCCTCGAAGCCGTGCGCGAGCGCCTGCACGGTGAGGTGGACGCCCTGCGCAGCGAGATCGCCACCCTCATGCAGGCGGCGGTGCAGATCGGCAGCGAGGCTGCCCAGCAGCAGGAGCAGGTGGTCGTCTCCGGCGAACGCAAGCTGCTGGAGGTGCAGGACTTCGGCGACATGAACTCGCTGCGCAAGATGTTCGACCTCTTCGAGCAGAAGACCCAGCTCATGCGCCTGCTCGACGTCTCCACCCGCGCCGAAGGCGTGCGCATCTACATCGGCGGCGAAAGCGGCGTCGTGCCCATCGACGAACTCTCGGTCGTCTCCGCCCCCTACGAGATCGACGGCCAGGTCGTCGGCACCCTGGGCGTCATCGGCCCCACCCGCATGCCCTACGAACGCATGATCCAGATCGTCGACATCACCTCGCGCCTGGTCACCAACGCGCTCAGCCAGAAGATCTGAAGACCCACCTCGGCCTGCCTACAATCCGCCCGCTTCATTCGGGGGCCGTTAGCTCAGTTGGTCAGAGCAGAGGACTCATAATCCTTTGGTCGTTGGTTCAAGTCCAACACGGCCTACCACCTGGATGTG
>JBJOKY010000158.1:0-10525 GCA_046045865.1 Pseudomonadota bacterium
AACGCCGGCTTCCTGCACCGCCACCGGCAGGACTGGGTGCTGCGCCTGTCCGACGCGCCGCAGTTCCTGGCGGTCAACCCCGACTATCTGCTGGCCCTGGACGCGCACGGCCGCGTCATCGGCCACAACCGGCGCGCGCAGCAGCTCTTCGAGCCGGGGCTGCCGACGCTGGGCGCCTCGCTCAGCCGGCCCTCGGCGCTGATCGGCCAGCCGCTGGCGCGCCTGCTCGACCTGCGGCTGGAGGACCTCGGCCGCTACGTGCAGGGCCGTGCGGCCGACCAGCGCGCCGTGCTGCGCCAGGGCACGCGCCATCCGCTCTTCCTGCTCGCCTCGCCGCCACCGCCACTGCCGCTGCCGGTCGGGGCTGGCGCCGGTGAACGTCACGCGCCGGCGCCGGCACGCGGCATGGCCCGGGCTGGCGCCACGGCCGGGGCTGCGCATGGCGTGCCCGCGCCGCTGGCCGCGCTGTCGGCCGGTGATCCGCAGCTCGACCGCCAGATCGAGCGCGCCGTCCGGCTGGTCGACAGCCCGGTCAGCCTGCTCATCACCGGCGAGACCGGCAGCGGCAAGGAGCTGTTCGCCAAGGCCATGCACGCCGCCAGCGCGCGCCGCGCCGCGCCCTTCGTGGCGGTGAACTGCGCGGCGATCCCGGACACGCTGATCGAGAGCGAGCTGTTCGGCCACCTGCCCGGCAGCTTCTCGGGCGCCGGGCCCAAGGGCAAGAAGGGGCTGATCCAGGAGGCCGACGGCGGCACGCTGTTCCTGGACGAGATCGGCGACATGCCACGCCCGCTGCAGGCCCGCCTGCTGCGCGTGCTGGCCGAGCGCGAGGTGCTGCCCATCGGCGCCACCCGGCCGACCAGGGTGGACCTGCGCGTCATCGCCGCCACCCACTGCGCGCTGGAGGCACTGGTGCACGAGGGACGCTTCCGCGACGACCTGTACTACCGCCTGAACGGCGCCCATGTGCAGCTGCCGCCGCTGCGCGAGCGCCGCGACCTGGACGCCCTGGTGCTGCGCATGCTGGTCGAGGGCGCCGAGCAGGGCCCGGCGCCCCACTGCGCGCCGCCCGAGCTGAGCCCGGCCGCACGTGCCGCCCTGCACGCCCACCGCTGGCCGGGCAACCTGCGCGAGCTGCGCAATGCGCTGGACTATGCCCGCACGGTGTGCGAGCGCGGCGTCATCCAGCTCGGCGACCTGCCTGACAGCCTGTGTGCGCCGCGGGCACCGGCGCCCGCCGCTGCTGCCGGCACGGTTGCGCACGGCGGCGGCGGCAGCGAGGCCAACCGCCCGGCCGGCGCCGCCGCCCTGCTCGACGCCTTGCGCGCCAGCCACTGGAACGTCTCGGCCGTGGCGCGCCAGCTCGGCTGCTCGCGCATGACGCTGTACCGGCGCATGAAGCGCTGGGGCATCCACTCGCCGCTGGATTGAGCCCCGGGCGGGCCGCAGGGCACGCGCACCGCACAGCACAGCGCAGCGCACCTGTCACACCCGTACACGTGACAGGCGTCACACCGAGACAGCTGCACCTGTCCGCCGGCTCGGCCCGGACACCGCGTGCGGCACGCCGGCGCGCCGACAAACCGAGCCGCATCAGGCACTTGCGCACTGCTGCACTGCCGCATGGGCAGCAGGCACATGGCTTGCCCCAGGGAAGGACATCGGACCTGCACACGCCCTGCGCGGCGTGCGCCGGCCCCCGATCGATGTGTCACATCCACCCCAAGAGGAGACTAGCCCATGACGGACACCACCCCGACCCAGCGCGCCCAGGCCTGGTTGACGCGTTTCGAGGCGGCCCTGACCGCCGGCGATGCCGACGCCGCCGCCGCGCTGTTCGACACCGACTGCTACTGGCGCGACCTGGTCGCCTTCACCTGGAACATCCGCACCGAGGAAGGCCGGGACGCCATCCGCGAGATGGTGGCCGCCCGTGCCTGCGCGGTGGCGCCCAGCGGCCTGGTCGTGCGCGGCGAGGTAGCCGAAGCCGGTGGCATCACCGAGGCCTGGTTCGACTTCGAGACCGGCGTGGCGCGCGGCCACGGCCTGCTGCGCCTGAAGTCCACCGACGCGGGTGACCGCGCCTGGACGCTGCTCACCACCATGACGGAGCTGAAGGGCCATGAGGAGAAGAAGGGCGCACGGCGCATCAAGGGCGTCAGGCATGGTGTGGAGCAAGGCCGCAAGAGCTGGCTGGAAACCCGCCAGGCGGAAGAAGCCAGCCTGGGCTACAGCGTGCAGCCCGACACCCTCATCATCGGCGGCGGCCAGGGCGGCATCGCCCTGGGTGCGCGGCTGCGCCGGCTGGGCGTGCCGACCCTCATCGTGGAGAAGAACGCCCGCCCCGGCGACAGCTGGCGCAACCGCTACAAGAGCCTGCACCTGCACGACCCGGTCTGGTACGACCACCTGCCCTACCTGAACTTCCCGGACGACTGGCCCGTCTTCGCCGCCAAGGACAAGATCGGCGACTGGCTGGAGCACTACACCCGCATCATGGAGCTGAACTACTGGAGCTCCACCGTGGCCGAGAAGGCGCGCTGGGACGAGGCCAGCGGCACCTGGGAGGTGAACGTGGTGCGCGAGGGCAAACCGGTGACGCTGCGGCCGAAGCAGCTGGTCTTTGCCCTGGGCGTGTCGGGCTACCCCAACGTGCCGAAGATCGCCGGTGCCGAGAGCTTCGAGGGCGTGCAGGTGCACTCCAGCAAGCACCAGGGCCCGGACCAGTGGAAGGGCAAGAAGGCCGTGGTGCTGGGCTCGAACAACTCGGCCCACGACATCTGCGCCGCGCTGTGGGAGAACGGCGCCGACGTCACCATGATCCAGCGCTCCAGCACCCACATCGCGCCGAGCGACTCGCTCATGGAGCTGGCCCTGGGCGGCCTGTACAGCGAACAGGCGCTGGCCAATGGCATCGACCACCACAAGGCCGACCTCATCTTCGCCAGCGTGCCCTACGCCATCATGCACACCTTCCACATCCCCGTGTACGAGGAGATGAAGAAGCGTGACGCCGACCTGTACGCCCGGCTGGAGGCGGCCGGCTTCATGCTCGACTTCGGCGACGACGGCTCGGGCCTGTTCATGAAGTACCTGCGGCGTGGCTCGGGCTACTACATCGACGTGGGCGCCTGCGAGCTGATCGCCAACGGCAGCGTGAAGTTGAAGAGCCGCGTCAACATCGAGCGCATCAACCCGAAGAGCGTGACGCTGACCGACGGCACCGAGCTGCCGGCCGACCTGCTGGTCTACGCCACCGGCTACGGCTCGATGAACGGCTGGCTGGCCGACCTCATCTCGCCCGAGGTGGCCGACCAGGTCGGCAAGGTCTGGGGCCTGGGCAGCGCCACCACCAAGGATCCGGGCCCCTGGGAAGGCGAGCTGCGCAACATGTGGAAGCCCACGCCGGTGAAGAACCTGTGGTTCCACGGCGGCAACCTGCACCAGAGCCGGCACTACTCGCAGTTCCTGTCGCTGCAGCTCAAGGCCAGGTACGAGGGGCTGGACACCACGGTGTACAAGCCGGCGCCGGCCTACCACGTGCGCTGAAGCAGCTCGGCACCTTCGTGCGGCCGGCGCAGGCGCCGGCCAGCGGCCCTCAGGTGGCGCGGCCGGACCTGCCGGATGTCTGCGCCCCCGCCCCCGCGCTCGCCGCCAGCCAGCGGTACACCGTCTCGAACATCGCGTCGATGGCGTAGGGCTTGGCGATGAAGTCGCTCATGCCGGCGGCCAGGCAGCGCGCCTTGTCGTCGGCGAAGGCATTGGCGGTGAGCGCGATGATGGGCGCGGCCGGCGGTGCAGACAGGGCAAGCAGGCGGCGCGTGGCCTCCAGGCCGTCCATGACGGGCATCTGCATGTCCATCAGGATGAGGTCGTAGGCGCGGCTGCCCGCCAGCGCCACGGCCTGGGCGCCGTCGGCGGCGATGTCGACCTCCTGCGCGGCCGAGGCGAGCAGCTCCAGCATCACCTCGCGGTTGGTCGGCTCGTCGTCGACCAGCAGGATGCGCCGGCCGGGCAGCTCCTCGCGCAGGCGGTCCTCGGCGGTGCGCGGCGGCCCCCCGGGCTGTGGCGCCGGCACGCGCGCGGCCTTGGCCAGCCGCGCGGTGAACCAGAAGGTGCTGCCCGTGCCGGGCGTGCTGCGCACGCCGACCTCGCCGCCCATCAGGCGCGCCAGCTGCCGGTTGATGGCCAGGCCCAGGCCGGTGCCGCCGTGCCGCCGGGTGGCCGAGCTGTCGACCTGCTCGAAGGGCGTGAACAGGCGGTCGAGCATGTCGGGCGCGATGCCGATCCCGCTGTCCTGCACCTCGAAGCGCACCAACGCGTGCTCGGCGGCGTCGTCCAGCAGGCGCACGCGGATCGTCACGGTGCCGGCGTCGGTGAACTTCAGCGCGTTGGCGGCGTAGTTGAGCAAGGCCTGCTGCAGCCGGGTGGCATCGCCGCGCAGGGCGTGCGCGCAGGCCTGCACCTCGCCCACCAGGGTGACACCCTTGGCGTGGGCGCGGTCGGTCAGCATGGCGGTGACGTTGGCGACGATGGCCGGCAGCTGCACCGGCGTGTCCTCCAGCGTGAGGCGGTTGGCCTCGATCTTGGACAGGTCCAGCACCGCGTTGATGATCTCCAGCAGGTGCTGGCCGGCGGCGTCGATCTTGCCCAGGCGCTCGGCCTGGCGCACGGGCAGGCCCTCGCGCTTCATCAGCCAGGTCATGCCGGCGATGGCGTTGAGCGGCGTACGGATCTCGTGGCTCATGTTGGCCAGGAAGGCGCTCTTGGCCACGCTGGCCGCCTCGGCCTGGGCAGTGGCCAGGGCCAGGTCGCGCGTGCGGGCGTCGACCAGGGTTTCCAGGTGGTCGCGGTAGCGGTCCAGCTCGGCGGCGGCCTGCCGGCGTTCGGTGATGTCGCGCAGGAAACCCGTCATGTAGCGCTGGCCGCCGAGCATGAGTTCGGCCACGCTCACATCGGCGTAGAACACCGAGCCGCCCTTGCGCAGGGTGGGCAGCGGTTCAGTCTGCGTGATCTCGCCGCGCAGCTGGCGCCTGAATTCGTCGACGACGCGGGGCAGGTCGTCGCGCGGGTGGATGTCGGCCAGGCCCAGGGCGAGCAGTTCGTCGCGGCTGTAGCCGAGCATGCTGCAGGCCATCGGGTTGGCGTCGACGAAGGCACGGGTCTGCGCATCGACGATCACGATGCCGTCGCGCGCGCCCTCGAACACCGCACGCAGGCGCGACTCGCTGGCGCTGAGCCGGTCGGCGGCCACGCGGCGCTCGGTGATGTCCTCCTTCACGGCCACGTACTGCACGATGGTGCCGTCGGCGTCGACGATGGGCGCCATGCTGGCCTGCTCGATGAACTCGCTGCCGTCCTTGCGCCGGTTGACGAGCTCGCCCTGCCAGGTGCGACCGTGCGTGAGCGCGGCCCACATGGCGGCGTAGGTCTCGGGCGGCGTGTGGCCGGACTGCAGGATGCGCGGGTTGCGCCCGATCAGCTCGTCGCGCCCGTAGCCGGTCACCTGCACGAAGGCCGAGTTGACGTAGACGATGCAACCCTGCAGATCCACCAGCACGATGGCCTGCGAGCTGTGCTCCACCGCCTGCGCCAGCTGGTGGACCTGCTGCTGCGCCTGCTTGCGCTCGGACACGTTGCGCCACACCACCCAGTGGGTCAGCCCGAACATCAGCGCCAGGTTGAGCACGATGGCGACCACGAAGGCCAGCTTCTGCAGCGTCAGCGCCAGGGCGGTCAGGTCGTGGCCCAGCAAGGTGGCCACGCCCACCGCGGCACGCAGGCAGAACAGCAGGCCGAAGCCCAGGAAGGCGATGCCGACGCAGCGCAGCATGACGCGCTCGTCCCCGCTGCGGCGCGCGACCAGCCCCAGCAGCAGCTGCGCCGACGCCAGACCGACCAGGGCGATGGCGGTGGAAAACATCACGACGCGCGCCGCCGGGCGCGGGTCGACCAGGGCGAAATAGCTCGACCCCAGCGCCAGCGTGCCCGCCAGCAGCAGATCCCAGCGCGGCCCGCGCGGCAACCCGGCCGCCAGGCGCAGGCCGAAGTGGATCCAGGTCAGGCCACCGATGATCAGCGTGTTGCCGGCGACGATGGCCACCAGCTCGACCAGGCTGCCGCGCAGCGCGACCGTCATCAGGCCCAGGGCCCACAGCGCTGCGCCCAGGTTCCAGGCCCGCAGCTCGGGCGTGGGCACCACCGACCAGCGCCCGGCCAGGCGGATGCCCACGGCCATCAGCACCGTGCTGAACAAGGCCAGGAAGCTGAGGGTGCGCAGATCGAACAGGGGCATGGCGGACGGTGTGGCTGTGCAGCATCGCCATAGCCAGCACCACGGGGGTTGACCCAGGTCACGCCAGGACAGTGCGGCCCGAATATCCCGGAAATTGACGATGTGGCCGCACCGGCGCAAGCACCAGGCCACTAGATTCACCGGTCCGTTCGTCCGTCTGCACCGCACCGCAACGTCTTGCGTCATCCACCACCACCAGCAGGAGCAACCATGGCCACCATCCACTATTCGACCCTCATCAACGGCAGCACCGTCAGCTTCAACCCGCTCACCGACGTGCTGCTGTTCGACGTCGCCACCATCTCGGCCGCCGACCTCGTCTTCACGCCCTTCGGGTCGAGCGGCGTGACGCTGAGCGTGGCCGGGCGCAGCTTCACCTTCCCCGGCGTGACGCTGGGCGACTTCACCAGCACCAACCTGGTGCTGGCCAACGGCTCGCAGCTCGTGCAGGCGAATGCAAGCAACACGTACTCGCAAAGTCTCACGGGCCAGGGCGGCGGCGATCTGCTCGTCGGCTCGGCGGCGGATCAGCCGGCCGCGCTGGTTGCCACCAGCAGCACGGGGGTTCAAGGCAACAGCGTCTCGGACGGCGCCGATGTATCGGCCGATGGACGCTACGTGGCGTTCTACTCCTTCTCGTCCAACCTGGTCGCCGGCGACAACAACGCCAGCTACGACATCTTCGTCAAGGACAGGCAGACCGGTGTGCTGAAGCTGGCGTCGGCAGACGCGGCCGGCCACCAGGGCAATGCGCACAGCTTCCTGCCCTCGATGTCCGCGGATGGAGCCTTCGTGGCATTCCAGAGCGGCGCGACCAACCTGGCGGCAGCAGACACGAACAGCTCGGACGACATCTTCGTGAAGAACCTGGCCACGGGCGCGATCATCCAGGCCTCGACCGATAGCGCGGGCACGCTGGCGAACAACGGGAGTTTTGATCCGTCCTTGTCCGCCGATGGTTCGACCGTCGCCTACTACAGCCTGGCGAGCAATCTGGTCACCGGCGACACCAACGCCAACTACGACATCTTCGTCAAGAGCCTGGCCACCGGGGTCACCACCCGCGCATCACTCAGTGGTGGTGGTATCGAGGCGAATGGATCCAGCTTCAATCCCGATCTGTCGCACGACGGTCGCTTCGTCGCCTTTGACAGCGGTGCCAGTAATCTGGACTTCTTCACGGATTCCAACGGCACCAGCGACGTCTTCGTCAAGAATATGGCAAACGGCTCCGTGATCCGCGTGTCGGTATCTAGTGCGAGCGAAGTCGGCAACAGCTTTTCCAGTAACGCATCGATCTCTGCCGATGGTCGCTACGTGGCGTTCACCAGTTTCGCCACCAACCTGGTGGCGGGCGACACCAATGGCACCCAGGACATATTCGTGCGGGACACGGCCACCGGCACGACCACCCGCGTGTCGACCGACAGCCTCGGCGGAGAGAGCAACGGTCCCAGCGACGCGGCGTCGATCTCGGCCGACGGCCGCTACGTGGCCTTCTACAGCTTCGCCTCCAACCTGGTCGCGGGCGACACCAACGGCAGCCACGACGTCTTCGTCAAGGACATGGTGACGGGTGTGACCACGCTGTTGTCGAGCACGGCCACCGGCACCTCAAGCAACGGCTCCAGCTTCGCCCCCACCCTTTCTGCCGACGGCCAGACCGTGGCCTACACCAGCTTCGCTTCCGACCTGGTGGCCGGCGACAGCAACGGCACCTACGACATCATCGCCATCAGCAACCCGCTGCGTTTCGCCACCCTCACCGGCGGCCTGGGCAACGACACCTACGTGATCGCCAACGCGCGCGACCAGATCGTCGAGGCCCTGAACGGCGGCACCGACACTGTGCGCGCCAGCATCAGCTACACCCTGGGCGCCAACCTGGACAACCTGGTGCTGACCGGCGAGGCCTCGATCAACGCCACCGGCAACACCGCCAACAACGTGCTGACCGGCAACGCCGGCGACAACGTGCTCGACGGCGGCCTGGGCACCGACACCGCCAGCTACGCCCTGGCCAGCGAAGGTGTGGGCGTCGACCTGGGCTACGCCGACGTGCAGGACACCGGCGGCGGCGGGCTGGACACCCTGCTCAACATCGAGAACCTCACCGGCTCGGCCTACGACGACATCCTGCTGGGCAACGACCTGGCCAACGTGCTGGACGGCGGCCTGGGCGCCGACTACCTGGCCGGCGGTCTGGGCAACGACACCTATGTGGTCAACAGCGCGGGCGACGTGGTGGCCGAGGACGCTGCCGCCGGCACCGACAGCGTGCGCAGCAGCATCAGCTGGACGCTGGGCAGCAACCTCGAGAACCTCGAACTGCTGGGCACGGCACGCATCAACGCCACCGGCAACGCGCTGGCCAACGTGCTGACCGGCAACCGCGGCATGAACGTGCTGGACGGCGGCGCGGGCATCGACACCGCCAGCTACGCCACCGCCCTGGCCGCCGTGACGGTGAGCCTGGACAAGACCGGCCCGCAGGGTACGGGTGGCGGCAACATCGACACGCTCATCGGCATCGAGAACCTCACCGGCAGCAACTTCGCCGACACGCTGCACGGCAATGCCGGCGACAACGTGCTCAACGGCGGTGCCGGCATCGACACCGCCAGCTACGCCCGCGCCACGGCCGGCGTGACGGTGAACCTGGCGCTGGCCACCGCCCAGATCACGGTGGGTGCGGGCAGCGACACGCTGCTCAATCTGGAAAACCTCACCGGCAGCGCGTTTGCCGACACGCTCAGCGGCAACACCGGCGCCAACGTTCTCGACGGTGGCCTGGGCGCCGACACCCTGGCCGGCGGCGCCGGCAACGACACCTACCTGGTCGACAGCCTCACCGATGTGGTGACCGAACTGGCCGCGGGCGGCACCGACACGGTGGTCGCCAGCGTGAGCCTCACCCTGGCCGCCGAGGTCGAGAACCTCACCCTGGCCGGCAGCGCCAACCTCAACGGCACCGGCAACGCGCTGGCCAATGTGCTGACCGGCAATGCCGGGTCCAACATCCTCAACGGCGGCGCCGGCACCGACACGGTGAGCTACGCCGCCGCCAGCGACGCCGTGAACGTCAACCTGGCCACCGGCCTGGCCACCGGCGGCGGCGGCAGCGACAGCCTGATCGCCATCGAGAGCGTGATCGGCAGCGCCTTCGCCGACACGCTGGTGGGCAACGCCGGGGCCAACTCGCTCACCGGCGGGCTGGGCGCCGACACCCTGATCGGCGGCGACGGCAGCGACAGCTACAACGTCGACGACGGGCGGCGACGGCAGCGACAGCTACAACGTCGACGACGCGGGCGACGTGGTGAGCGAGACCAACGCCCTGGCCGCCGGTGGCATCGACACGGTCAATACCACCCTGGCCAGCTACACCCTGGGCGCCAATGTCGAGAACGGCCGCCTGCTCTCGACAGGGGCGGCCAACCTCAGCGGCAACGAGCTGGACAACACCCTCATCGCCGGCACCGGCAACAACGTGCTGGACGGCGGCGCGGGCAGCGACACGGCCTCGTACTCGGTCGCAGCCGCGGCCGTCACCGTCAGCCTGGCGCTGGCCGGCGCGCCGCAGGCCACCGGCAGCTCGGGCAGCGACACGCTCATCGGCATCGAGAACCTGGCCGGCTCCAACTTCGGCGACCAGCTCGTCGGCGACGGCAACGCCAACCTGCTCAACGGCAACCTGGGCATCGACACCCTCACGGGTGGTGCGGGCACCGACACCTTCCGCTTCGCCACCACCCTCGGGGCTGCCAACGTCGACACGGTCGCCGACTTCTCGGTGGTCGACGACACCCTCCAGCTGGAAAACGCCATCTTCACCGCGCTCACCATCACCGGCACCCTGGGCGCGGCCAACTTCCGCTCGGGTGCAGGTGTGGCCACCGCGGCCGACGTCAACGACTTCGTCCTGTACGACAGCTCCACCGGCGCGCTGTACTACGACGCCGACGGCAGCGGTCTGGCCTTCGCCCCCGTGCGCTTCGCCGTTGTCACCGGCACCCCGGCGCTGACCAACCTGGATATCACGGTGTCGTGAGTCCACGCCGGACCGCGTTCCATCGCGCCCCCCCCGACCGCCCCACCAGCCCGATACCCCAGACCGGACCACCCGCATGGCCACCATCCACTATTCGACCCTCATCAACGGCAGCACCGTCAGCTTCAACCCGCTCACCGACGTGCTGCTGTTCGACGTCAACACGATCTCTGCGGCAG
>JBJOKY010000526.1:0-2853 GCA_046045865.1 Pseudomonadota bacterium
GAGTCTGCAGCCCGGTGCCATCGGCTGCCTGCTCGGGCCCTCGGGCTGCGGCAAGACCAGCGTGCTGCGCGCCATCGCCGGTTTCGAGCCGGTCACGGCAGGCGAGATCCGCCTGAACGGCGAGCTGGTCAGCTCCGCCACCCGCGGCGTGCATGTGCCGCCCGAGCAGCGCCGCATCGGCATGGTGTTCCAGGACCACGCCCTGTTTCCGCACCTGAGCGTGGCGGCCAACGTCGCCTTCGGCTTGCGCGGGCGGCCGGGTGCCGAGCAGCGCGTGCTGCAGATGCTCGAGACCGTGGGCCTGGCGCACACGGCCAAGCGGTATCCGCATGAGCTTTCCGGCGGCCAGCAGCAGCGCGTCGCCCTGGCGCGCGCGCTGGCGCCCGAGCCGGCGCTGCTGCTGCTGGACGAGCCCTTCTCCAGCCTGGACGTCGAGTTGCGCGAGCACCTGGGCGCCGAGCTGCGCAGCCTGTTGAAAGCGGCCGGCACGACGGCGCTGCTGGTCACGCACGACCAGCACGAGGCCTTCGCCATCGCCGACGAGATCGGCGTGATGTCGGGTGGCGGCATCCAGCAGTGGGCCGGCGCCTACCAGCTCTACCACCAGCCGGTGAACCGCTTCGTGGCGGATTTTGTCGGCCAGGGCGCCTTCCTGCCCGGCGTGGTGACCGACGGCCTGCATGTGGCGATGGAGCTGGGCGTGGTGCGCAGCGACCAGCCCATCCGCTGCACCGAACACGGCGACCTGTGCGGCAGCGGCTGCACGGTCGACGTGCTGCTGCGCCCGGACGACGTGGCGCACGACGACGCCAGCCCGGTCACCGCGCGGGTGCTGCACAAGGCCTTCCGCGGCGCCGAGTTCCTGTACACGCTGGAGCTGGCGAGCGGCTCGCGCGTGCTCTCGCTCGTGCCTTCGCACCACGACCACGCCATCGGCGAGCGCATCGGCATCCGCCTGGAGCTGGACCATGTGGTGGCTTACCGGCGCGAAGCTGCGGCGCCCATCGATGCCGTGCCGCTGCCGGATCTGAGCTGCATCAAGACGCCGGCCTGATCCGTCCCGGCTACCCGCCCGGCGGGCCGGGCGAGGGCGTCACATCGGCTCACATCTGGGCCGTGGCGGCGCGGCCTTTCCCAGCGTTAGCCCTGAGCCGGTGCACCATTTGGGCGCCCTAGCATGCGGCGCCCCGACCCCCTTGTGTTCCACCGACATCGGCGGCGCATGCGCCCGCCCCAGGAGCCCACCCGATGAGCGACCAGATCAAGTACCTCCTGTCCGAAGCCCAGATGCCCAAGGCCTGGTACAACCTGCAGGCCGACCTGCCCGTGCCCTTGCCCGCCGTGCTGCACCCCGGCACGCTGCAGCCGGTGGGGCCGGCCGACCTGGCGCCGCTCTTCCCGATGGAACTCATCCTCCAGGAAGTGAGCCAGGAGCGCTACATCGACATCCCCGAGCCGGTGCGGCAGATCTTCAAGCAGTGGCGCCCGGCGCCGCTGTACCGCGCCCGCCGCCTCGAACAGGCCCTGGGCACCCCGGCCAGGATCTACTACAAGTACGAAGGCGTGAGCCCGGCCGGCTCGCACAAGCCCAACACCGCCATCCCGCAGGCCTTCTTCAACCGCGAGGCGGGCATCCGCAAGCTCACCACCGAGACCGGCGCGGGCCAGTGGG
This sequence comes from Pseudomonadota bacterium, assembly GCA_046045865.1. Taxonomy (GTDB): domain Bacteria; phylum Pseudomonadota; class Gammaproteobacteria; order Burkholderiales; family Burkholderiaceae_C; genus Sphaerotilus. The sequence continues at coordinate 1,673 of JBJOKY010000526.1, forward strand.
GCACCTCGCTGGCGTTTGCCGGCGCGCTGTTCGGCATCGAGGTGCAGATCTTCCAGGTGCGCGTGTCGTACAACCAGAAGCCGTATCGCCGCGCGGTGATGGAGACCTACGGCGCCACCTGCGTGGCCTCGCCCTCGGAGCTGACGCACTCCGGCCGCGCCATCCTGGCCGATCGGCCGGATCACCCGGGCAGCCTGGGCATCGCCATCAGCGAGGCGGTCGAGCTGGCGGCCCAGCGCGACGACACCAAGTACGCCCTGGGCTCGGTGCTCAACCACGTGCTGCTGCACCAGACCATCATCGGCGAGGAGGCCATCCTGCAGTTGGAGATGGCCGGCGACGATCCGGACGTGGTGGTGGGCTGCACCGGCGGCGGCTCCAACTTCGCCGGCATCGCCTTCCCCTTCCTGGGCCTGCAGCTGCGCGGCGGCAAGAAGCGCCGCATCGTGGCGGTGGAGCCGGCAGCCTGCCCGTCGCTGACGCGCGGCAAGTACGCCTACGACTTCGGCGACACCGCCCACCTCACGCCGCTGACCAAGATGCACACCCTGGGTTCCACCTTCACGCCGCCGGGCTTCCACGCCGGTGGCCTGCGTTACCACGGCATGGCGCCGATGGTGTCGCACCTCAAGGAGCTAGGCCTGATCGAGGCCGTGGCCTACCACCAGACGCAATGCTTCGAGGCCGGCGTGACCTTTGCGCGCGCCGAAGGCATCGTGCCGGCGCCGGAGGCGAACCACGCCGTCAAGGGTGCGATCGAGGAGGCCCTGCGCTGCAAGCGCGAAGGCAAGGCCGAGACCATCCTGTTCAACCTGTGCGGCCACGGCCACTTCGACATGGCGGCCTACAGCGACTACTTCGCCGGCAGGCTGACCGACCAGAACTACGACGAGGCTGAACTCGCCATGGCCCTGTCCGGCCTGCCCTCGGTGCCGGCCTGATCTCGGCGCGACCTCGGCGTCACGGGCGTTTGGGCGCAAGCCCGTCGTCAGCCGCGAGCCACGCCGGCGGTCGACAATGTCACGATGTCGACCCTGCCTGCCAGCCCGTCCCCGGGCACCGCGCCGCCCGCCGATGACGACGAGGCCGCCGGTGCGCCGCTGCTGCACATCGACGGCGGCACGGCCACCATCACGCTGAACCGGCCGCAGCACCTCAACCGCCTGCACCGCGCCGACCTG
>JBJOKY010000527.1:0-3387 GCA_046045865.1 Pseudomonadota bacterium
GGAGCGCGTCGCCTGACCGGCCGGCTGCGGCAGTCCTGCCCCACGGCTGTCCTACTGCAACTCGATCTTCGCCGCCACGATTACCGCGCGCCAGCGCCTGATCTCGCCGGCCAGCAGCTCGGCGAGCTCGGCCGGCGAGCCGGCCTGGGCCTGCACGCCGAGTTCGCGCAGGCGCTGGGCGACTGCCGGGCTGGCCACGGCTTCGCGGGCGGCGCGGTTCAGGCGGGTGATGAGCTCGGGCGGCGTGCCGGCCGGGGCGGCCAGGGCGTTCCAGGAGGCGACGTTGAAGTCGGCCACGCCGGATTCAAGCATGGTCGGCACGGCCGGCAGTGCCGGGTTGCGCTGCGACCCGGTGACGGCCAGGGCGCGCACGGCGCCGCCGCTGATCTGGCCCAGGGTGGGGCCGAGGATCTCGAAGGCCAGGTCGGCCTCGCCGCTGCGCAGCGCGGTGATGACGGCCGGCGAGCCCTTGTAGGGCACGACCACGGCCTGCACGCCGCTGCGCTGCAGGAAGAGTTCGGCCGCCAGGTGCTGGGTCGAGCCGATCGCGATGCTGGCCAGGGTGAGCTGGCCGGGGTGGGCTCGGCCGTGGGCCAGCAGCTCGGCCAGGGTCTTGAAGCGCGCGTCGGCGCCGACGCCGGCCACCACTTAGAAGAAGCCCGCAGCAGGGTGTGGCCGTCGGGCGCGGCATGGGCGACCGCCTGGGTGGCGACGATGCTGCCGGCGCTGGGGCGGTTGTCCACCACCACCGGCTGGCCCAGGCTGGCAGCCATGGCCTGGGCGACGCTGCGCGCTGTCAGGTCGGCGATGCCGCCCGGGGCGAAGGGCACGACAAGGGTGATGGGGCGGCTCGGAAATCCCGCCTGCGCCGCGGCGCCGCGGCTGGCCAGCCAGGCGCCGGCGAGGAGCAGGGCGTCACGCCGGCGCAGCGTCACCGTCCCCATCGGAATTCCTCGGTGTCCACCTCGGATTCGGCCTGGGCGTTGTAGCGCCGGCCGACCACGGTGTCCCGGTTGATGAGGGCTTCGGCGCGGGCGAGCACGCCGGCCGGCACCTGCAGCGTCGCGGCACCCAGGTCTTCCTGCAGGTGCGCCAGGCTGGTGGTGCCGGGGATGGGGAGGATGTCCTCGCCCTGCGCCAGCAGCCAGGCCAGGGCGAGCTGGGCCGGGGTGACGCCGGCCTCGGCGGCCAGGGCCTCGTATGCGGGCAGCAGCGCCAGGTTGTGCGCCCAGGCCCCGGGCGCGAAGCGCGGCATGCTGCGGCGGATGTCCTTGGCGTCCAGGCCGCTCACGTCGCGCAGCTGGCCGCACAGGAAGCCGCGCGCCACCGGGCTGAAGGCGACCAGGGCCACGCCCAGCTCGCGGCAGGCGCCCAGCAGGCTGATCTCGGGGTTGCGGCTCCAGAGCGAGTATTCGTTCTGCACCGCGGTGATGGGGTGCACCGCGTGGGCCTTGCGCAGCGTGGTGCCCGAGACCTCGCTCAGGCCGATGCTGCGGATCTTGCCCGCGCGCACCAGGTCGGCCAGGGCGCCGACGCTGTCCTCGATCGGCACCTGCTTGTCCCAGCGGTGCAGGTAATAGAGGTCGATCACCTCGGTCCGCAGGCGCTTGAGCGCGGCCTCGCAGGTGGCCTGGATCGTCTCGGGGCGGCCGTCGATGACGCGCTTCACGCCATCCGCAAACGTCACGCCCGTCATGCCGCACTTGCTGGCCAGCAGGAAGCGCGCGCGGTGCGGCGCCAGCACCTCGCCCACCAGCGTCTCGTTGGCGCCGAAGCCGTACAGCGCGGCGGTGTCGAAGAAATTGCAGCCGGCATCGAGCGCGCCCAGCAGCAGCCGCTCGGCCTGATCGCGCGGCGGCGGCGCGCCGTAGGCGTGGCTGAGGTTCATGCAGCCCAGGCCGATGGCCGAAACGCTGAACTCGCCCAGGCGGCGCTGGGGCAGGGGGCTGGGCCAGGAGGTGGCGGCGACGGTGGCGGTGGTGGCGGCGTTCGAGGGCGTCATGGGCGCGTTCCGACGGGTGAGGCAGGGGGCCGCAGTGTCTCAGGCCCGAGCCGCTTGTGCCCTGCGCTTGTGCCTGGCGTTCGTGCCCGGCGCCCGTGCCCGGCGGTTCAGCCGCCGCTGCGCGCCGTCACCAGTGAGCGGAAGTGTGCGTCCATGCGCGCCGCATCGGCGCACAGGCCGGTGAAGTGCTCGAAGGCGCCGATGGCCTGGCCGACCGCCATGCCGCCGCCATCGGAAATGCGACAGCCCAGCGCGCGCGCGGTCTTGAGCAGCGCGGTTTCGAGCGGGAAATAGACCACCTCGGACACCCACAGCCCGCCGTGCAGCAGCTCGGCCGGCAGCGGCAGGCCGGGCAGCTTGTCCATGCCCGTGGGTGTGGCGTGGATGAGGCCGGTGGCGTCGGCCATGGCGGTGGCGATGTCCACGCCGGCACGTGCGCGCGGTGCCTCGGGCGTGGCGTACAGGCGGTTGAGTTCGGCCGCGAGGGTGGCGGCGCGGGCCGGGTCGACATCCACCACGCTGAGCTGCTGCACACCCACCAGGCGCAGCGCGGCGTGGGCGATGGCGGCGCCGGCACCACCGGCGCCGAGCAGCACGGCGCGGCTGAGGTCGGCGTCCGGCAGGGCGCGGGTGAAACCGCGCGCCCAGCCCGAGCCGTCGGTGTTGTGGCCGGTGAGCTGGCCGCCCTGGATGACGACGGTGTTGACCGCACCCATGGCGCGGGCTTCGTCGGACAGCGCGTCCAGCAGCGGGATCACGGCCTGCTTGCACGGGTAGGTGATGTTCAGGCCGGCGTAGCCCATGATGCGCGCGGCCTTCAGCAGGTCGGGCAGATCGGCCACGCTGGCGCTGGTCACGTCCAGGTCGATGAGCTGGTAGTGCAGGCGCAGGCCCTGGGCGCGCGCCTCCTCCTCCTGCATGGCCGGGGTGAGCGAGCGCTGTATGCCCGAGCCGATCAGGCCGATGAGCAGCTTGCGGGCGGGGGTGGCTGGGGTCGTCGTGGTCATGGCAGCGGGCTCACCTGGGGCGTCGTCTTCTTGTCTTCTTACTTGCGCAGCTTGGCCAGTTCGGCCTGCACCTCGGCCACGGTGGCGGCGATGGCCGCGCCGTGCTTGGTGATCACCGGCTCCAGCTTGGCGCGCAGCTTGGCCTGTTCGGCGGGGCTGAACTCGGTCACGGCCATGCCGGCCTTCTTCAGCTCCTGCAGGTCGTCGGCCGACTTGTCGCGGTTGACCTTGCGCTGGTAGGCGCTGGCTTCCTTGGCGGCGTCCTGCAGCACCTTCTGGTCGGCCGGGCTCAGGGTGTCCCAGACTTTCTTGCTGAAGATGATGGACTGCGGGTTGTACTGGTGGTTGGTGACCGCCAGGTTCTTCTGCACTTCATAG
>JBJOKY010000528.1:0-2851 GCA_046045865.1 Pseudomonadota bacterium
GGGTTGTGCCGGACGCTGATGCCTTCGTTGCGGAAGTTGCGGTTGATCTCGAACACGCGCTCGAAGCCGCCCACCACCAGGCGCTTCAGATACAGCTCGGGCGCGATGCGCAGGAACATCTCCTGGTCCAGCGCGTTGTGGTGGGTGACGAAGGGCTTGGCGTTGGCGCCGCCGGGGATGGGGTGGAGCATGGGCGTCTCCACCTCCAGGAAGTGGTGCTCCAGCATGAACTGGCGGATGCTGGCCACGGCCTTGGAGCGGGCGCGGAAACGCTCGCGCGCGGCGTCGTCGCTCATCAGGTCGACGTACCGCTGGCGGTACTTCTGCTCCTGGTCGGCCATGCCGTGGAACTTGTCCGGCAGCGGTCGCAGGCTCTTGGTGAGCAGGCGCAGGTTCGTCACCTTGACCGACAGCTCGCCGCTCTTGGTGCGAAACAGCGTGCCCTCGGCGCCCAGGATGTCGCCCAGGTCCCAGCGCTTGAATGCGGCGAGCTTGTCGGCGCCCACCGCGTCCTGCGTGATGTAGAGCTGGATGCGCGGGTTGCCCTCACGGGAACCATCCTGCAGCGTGGCGAAGCAGGCCTTGCCCATCACGCGCTTCAACATCATGCGGCCGGCCACGCTGGCCGGGATGGCGGCGGCGTCCAGCGTCTCGGCGTCCTTGCCCTCGTGCACGCGGTGCAGTTCACCGGCGTGGTCCCTGGGCTTGAAGTCGTTGGGGAAGACGGCGGCGCCGGCTTCCTTCGCCTCGGCACGCAGGGCGGCGAGCTTCTCGCGCCGTTCGGTGATGAGCTGGTTCTCGTCGACGGCAGGAGTGGCCGGGTTGGCGGTGGCAGCGGCGGCAGGCGAGTTCTTGTCTGGGGTGGTCATGGGCGGCTCGTGATTTCTTCTTGTGGAATTTTAGGCGGCCGGGGCGGTTGGATAGGCGTCAGGTGGGCCAGCCATAAAATCCGCCGCCCCAAAAGCCGCCCGGTGAGCCGTCCGCGGCGCCCTGACCGCCCCTCGCGCACGTGCCTGTCGGCACATTGCGCCCACCTTGTCCGCCTGCCTGCCAGGCCCGCCGCCATGACCAACCGCCTGCCCATCGTCGACCGCAAGATCCGCTTCGCCCTGGTCGGCTGCGGCCGCATCGCCAAGAACCACTACGCGTCGCTGGCGCGCCACGCCGACCGCGCCGAGCTGGTGGCCGTGTGCGACAAGGTGCCCGAGCGTGCCCAGGCGGCGGCGCAGGAAACCGGCGCCACGCCCTACACCGACCTGGACACCATGCTGGCGCAGGCCCGGGCCGACATCCTGGTCATCACCACGCCCAGCGGCCTGCACCCGCAGCAGGCCATCGCCGCCGCTCGCGCGGGCTGGCATGTGCTGAGCGAAAAGCCCATGGCGACCAAGTGGGACGAGGGCATGGCCATGGTGCGCGCCTGCCGCGACGCGGGCGTGAAGCTCTTCGTCGTCAAGCAGAACCGCCTGAACGCCACCATGCAGCTGCTCAAGAAGGCGATCGAGCAGAAACGCTTCGGCCGCATCCACATGGTGACGGTCAACGTGTTCTGGGCCCGCCCGCAGAGCTACTACGACGAGGCGCCCTGGCGCGGCCGCTGGGATCTGGACGGCGGCGCCTTCATGAACCAGGCCAGCCACTATGTCGACATGGTCGACTGGCTGGTCGGCCCGGTGGACAACGTGCACGCCTACACCGCGACGCAGGCGCGCGACATCGAGGCCGAGGACTCGGGCGTGATGAGCCTGCGCCTGCGCGCCGGCGGCCTGGCCAGCATCAACGTCACCATGCTGACCTACCCGAAGAACCTGGAGGGCTCGATCTGGGTGCTGGGCGAGAAGGGCTCGGTGCGGGTGGGCGGCGTGGCGGTCAACGAGATCCAGCACTGGGTGTTCGACGAACCCCAGCCCGAGGACGAGCAGATCAAGGCCGCCAGCTACGCCACCACCTCGGTCTACGGCTTCGGCCACCCGCTGTACTACGACAACGTCATCGCCACCCTGCAGGGCAAGGCGCATGCCGAGGTCGACGGCTACAGCGGCCTGCGCTCGCTCGAAGTCATCATCGCCGCCTACCGCAGCGCCCGCGACGGCGTGCGCGTGGGGCTGCCGCTGGTGTTCTGAAGCCGGCCGCGCCCGCCGGGGGCGCGGTGTTGCCGAACTGATTCTGGATATACTTTTTGCATAGGTATATCTGAACGGAGGCCGTCATGCAGGTCGCGAGATGGGGCAACAGCCTGGCCGTGCGTCTGCCGGCCAGCGTGATCGAGGCGCTGGAGCTGAAGGCGGGTGACCGCATCGACATCCATGTGGTGGGCGCACGCAGTTTCGAGGTCGAGAAGTCGGCCAGCCCGACTGAGCTGCTGCAGCGCCTGCGCCGCCTGCGCGGCCGGCTGCCGGCGGATTTCCGGCTCGACCGCCTGGAAGCCAACGAGCCCGGCGCATGATGGCCACCACGCCTGCGGCCTTCATCGACACCAATGTCGTGCTCTGCCTGCTGTCGGCCGACGCGGCCAAGGCGGACCGGGCCGAGGCGGTGCTGGCGCGCGGCGGCGTGGTGAGCGTGCAGGTGCTCAACGAGGTGGCCTCGGTCGCCTCGCGCAAGCTCAGGCTGTCGTGGAGCGAGGTGCGCGAGGTGCTGGCCGGCGTGCGGGCCCTGTGCCAGGTCGTGCCGCTCACGACCAACATCCACGACCTGGCGCTGGACCTGATCGAGCAGCACAGCCTGTCGTTCCACGACGCGCTCATCGTGGCCGCGGCCCTGGATGCCGGCTGCACGACGCTGTGGAGCGAGGACATGCAGGACGGCCGGCTCATCGCCGGGCGCATGCAGCTGCGCAACCCATTCAAGG
>JBJOKY010000529.1:0-5019 GCA_046045865.1 Pseudomonadota bacterium
GTCGCAGCACCAAGGCCGTGACCGAAGCCAGCGCGCCCGTCACCGACGATGCAGCGGTCGAGGTACCGGCTGCGCCGCGTCGCGCCCGCAAGACCGCCGCGCCCAAGGCTGAGGCGGGCGATGCCGCTGATGCGGGTGACACGGCCGGCGTGGCTGCGTCCGCCCTGGCGGCCGATGCCAGCGCCGAGGCCTCCCGCCCGGCCCGCAAGAGCCCGCGCCGCAAGGCCGCGCAACCCGCGGGGGCCGATCTGGCCGCCCTGGGGGCCGAAGCCGGTGAAGCCGCGGCGGTGCTTGAGTCGGCCCTGGCCCAAGTGACCCAACATGCCCAGGTGGCCCAGGAGGCACCGGTCGCGCCCGCGCCCGTCGACGCCGGCCCGGTGGACACCGTCCAGGGCGAAGCCGCCCCGGCTGCCGTGGAGGGTGCCGAGGCCCAGCCCGGCCGGGACGGACGTGAAGGCCGCGAAGGCCGTGGCCCGCGTCGCCGCGACCGGGGTCGCGACCGCGACGAACGCCGTGGCCCGCGCGCCGGCGCCTCGGAGGATGAGGCGGGCGAGGCACGTGCGTCCGGGGCGCCCGGCACCGGCGCCGGCCCGGCCGGTGTCTTCGTCGTCGGTCCGGCGGAAGCCGAGCCTTACCTGAAGGTCGATGCCTCGGACCGCTACAGCGATGTGGTCTCGGGCAGCTACGACAGCGAAGACAACGCCGAGCCCGAAGCCGAGGCGACCGACGCCACGGCGGATGCCTGCAAGCGTGTGCTCCGTCCCGAACCCGAGGCGCCCAAGCTGCACAAGGTGCTGGCCCAGGCTGGCGTGGGCTCGCGCCGCGACATGGAAGAGCTCATCGCCCAGGGCCGCGTCACGGTCAACGACGAGGTGGCCCACCAGGGCCAGCGCATCACCTGGGGCGACCAGATCAAGATCGCCGGCAAGCTGATCAAGTACCGCATCGCGCCGCCGCCGCCGCGCGTGGTGGCCTACCACAAGCCGGTGGGCGAGGTGGTCACCCACCACGACCCCGAAGGCCGTCCCACCGTCTTCCGCAACCTGCCGCGCCTGCCGCATGGCAAGTGGCTCTCGGTCGGCCGCCTGGACATCAACACCGAAGGCCTGCTGCTCTTCACCAACTCGGGCGACCTGGCCCACCGCCTGATGCACCCGCGCTATGGCGTGGACCGCGAATACGCCGTGCGTGTGCTGGGCAGCCTGACCGAGGAGACCCGCGCCCGCCTGCTGGAGGGCGTGGAGATCGAGGGCCAGGCCGCGAACTTCAAGAGCATCGACGCCGGAGCCGGTGAAGGCGTGAACCAGTGGTACCGCGTCGTCATCGCCGAAGGCCGCAACCGCGAGGTGCGCAAGCTCTTCGACGCCGTGGGCCTGGTGGTGAACCGCCTGATCCGCATCCGCTACGGCCAGATCGTGCTGCCGCGCGGCCTGCGCCGCGGCGTGTGGGTCGAATTGGACGAACTCGATGTGCGGGCCATCCGGCAGTTCGCCGGCATGGGTGACGGCCAGCGCCCCGAGGGCGGCAAGGGCCAGCCCCACGGCAAGCAGCCGTCCATCGGCTTCAAGGGTGGCCCCAAGCCCGAACACCTCAAGCAGGGTGGCCAGGGTGGGCCAGGCGGACTTGGCGGCCAGGGTGGCCCTGGGGGGCAGGGCGGAGGCAAGGCCGGCTTCGGCCCGGGCAACAAGCCGCCCCGGCCGGCCAAGCCAGGCAAGGGCGCCTGGGGCGCCCAGGGCAGCGGTGACCGTGCGGCCTTCGAACGCCCGCCCTTCGAGCGCGACCGCCCGCAGGAACGCCAGGGCGAGCGCCAGAACTTCGAGCGCCGCGAGATGGAACAGGCCGAGCGCGAGCCGCGCAGCCAGCGAGACGACGACGATTTCGACGATGACCTGCCGCTGCGCATTCCCAACCCGCTGGAGCAGACCTTCGACCGGCGCTTTGCCACCGGCTCCAAGCGCATCACCCAGGGCTTCGGCCGGCCCTCGGACGAACCGCGCCATGCGCCGGCCGGTCCCAAGGGCGGCCCCAAGCAGCCCGATCCGATGCAGACCTCGGTGGGCTACATCGGTGCGGACGCCTACTTCGGCCGCCCGGGTGGCGGCGGTGGCGGCAAGTTCCGCGGCGGCAAGCGCCGCTGAGGCGGCCTCCCACCTTTCGTCCGGCCCGGCCCGCGCAAGGGCCTGGCCTGGCCGGACAACTCCCTGCAGACGCGGGCCGGTCCGGCCTTCTAGAATGTCGGGCTTTCCCGGATCTGCGCCTGTCCTGATCCCCTCTTTCCTAACACCTGCCTGGAGCGCCACATGGCCATCGAACGCACCCTCTCCATCATCAAGCCCGACGCCGTTGCCAAGAACGTGATCGGCCAGATCGTCGCCCGTTTCGAAGGCGCCGGCCTCAAGATCGCCGCCGCCAAGCTGGTGCACCTCTCGCGCGGCGAAGCCGAGCAGTTCTACGCCGTGCACAAGGCCCGTCCCTTCTTCAAGGACCTGGTGGACTTCATGATCTCCGGCCCGGTCTTCGTGCAGGTGCTCGAGGGTGACAACGCCATCGCCAAGAACCGCGAGCTGATGGGCGCCACCGATCCCAAGAAGGCCGAGAAGGGCACCATCCGCGCCGACTTCGCCGAAAGCATCGACGCCAACGCCGTGCACGGCTCCGACGCCCCCGAGACCGCCGCCGTCGAATGCGCCTTCTTCTTCCCCGGCCTGAACATCTACAGCCGCTGATCCTCCAGCGCCTGGGCAGCGGCCGGCTGCCAGGGGGTCCACCCTGAGCCGGCCGGCTGCCTCATGGATTGCGATGCCCGTGCCGCTCACCAATCTGCTCGATTTCGACCTCGACGGGCTCGCGGCCTACTGCGAAGGCCTGGGCGAGAAGCGTTTCCGCGCCGTCCAGCTTTTCCGCTGGATCCACCAGCGTGGCGCCCGCGACTTCGAGCAGATGAGCGACCTGGCCAAGTCGCTGCGCGGCAAGCTGGCCGGCGTGGCCGAACTGCGGCCCCTGCCCATCATCAGCGAACAGGTCTCGTCGGACGGCACCATCAAGTGGCTGTTCGACGTGGGCGGCGGCAACGCCGTCGAAAGTGTCTTCATCCCCGAGGATGATCGCGGCACGCTCTGCGTCTCCTCCCAGGCCGGCTGCGCCGTGGGCTGCCGCTTCTGCTCCACCGGCCATCAGGGCTTCTCGCGCAACCTCGGCACGGGCGAGATCCTGGCCCAGCTCTGGCAGGCCGAACACAGCCTGCGTGCCCGCGGCGTGAGCCGGGCCGGCATGAAGGCCGGTGAACGTGTCATCAGCAACGTGGTGATGATGGGCATGGGCGAGCCGCTGCAGAACTACGCCGCCCTGGTGCCGGCCCTGCGCGTGATGCTGGACGACCATGGCTACGGCCTGTCGCGCCGGCGCGTCACCGTCTCCACCTCGGGCGTCGTGCCCATGATCGAGCGCCTGCAGGTCGATCTGCCGGTGGCGCTGGCGGTCTCGCTGCATGCGCCCAGCAACGACCTGCGCGACGACCTCGTGCCCATCAACCGCAAGTACCCGCTGGCCGAGCTGCTCAAGGCCTGCCGGTCTTACCTGGCAGCGGCGCCGCGCGACTTCATCACCTTCGAATACTGCATGCTCGACGGCGTCAACGACGCCCCCGAGCAGGCCCGTGCCCTGCTGGAACTGGTCGGCCCGCGCGGCCCGGCCGGCCGGGTGCCCTGCAAATTCAACCTGATTCCCTTCAATCCCTTCCCGGCCTCGGGCCTGCTGCGTTCGCCGCCCGAGCGGGTGCAGGCCTTTGCCCGCATCCTGGCTGACGGTGGCCTGATCACCACGGTGCGCAAGACCCGCGGCGACGACATCGACGCCGCCTGTGGCCAGCTCGCCGGCGAGGTGCAGGACCGCACCCGCGTGACCGAGCGTCGTCCGCGCCCCGGGCTGGCCGTGGTGCAGCCACCGCGCAGCCTGCGCGGCGCGTAAGCCCGGTGCCGGCGCAGCGATCGCCGGGCCCGTGCGGAATTGCAACGAGAATCCCGCTCATGTCCGAGCCCCGCACCGACGTGTTGACCCTGAATCCAGCGCCTGCCCCGGCCGCCCGCCCGACCTGGCCGCGCGGGCTGGGCCGTTGCGCCTGGGCCGCTGCCGTCATGGTGCTGCTGTCGGCCTGCGTGAGCGAAGGCGCCATCCAGCCGGGCGGTGATCCTTCGCGGGCCGCGGGCGCCAGCCGCGACCTGCCGTCGGTGGCCGCGCCGCCGCCGACGCGCGAGTCGGCCACCGGCCAGGCCGATCTGGTGACGGCCTCGGACGAGAGCGAGGCTTCCAAGCGCTCCCGCATCCGCCTCGAACTGGCGGCGGCCTATTTCGCCCAGGGCCAGACGGCCACGGCGCTGGACGAGGTCAAGCGCGCCCTGGTGGCCGACCCGTTCAATGTGGCGGCCTACAACCTGCGCGGGCTCATCTACGCCAGCCTGGGCGAGCAGGGTCTGGCCGAGGACAGCTTTCGCCGGGCCCTGGTGCTTCAGCCTGGCAATGGCGACACCCTGCACAACCGCGGCTGGTTCCTCTGCAGCCTGAAGCGATATGCCGAGGCGCGCACCGACTTTGCCGCCGCCCTGGCCAGCCCGACCTACAGCGAACGGGCCAAGACCCTCATGCTGCAGGGCATCTGCGAGGCCCGCAGCGGCGATGTCGAGGCGGCCGAACACAGTCTGGCGCGCAGCTTCGAGCTCGACGCCAGCAACCCGGCCACGGCCATGAACCTGGCTGAACTCCTGCTGCGCCGTGGCGAGCTGGAGCGGGCGGCCTTCTACATCCAGCGTGTCAACGCCGTGCCCGACCAGGTGAATGCCCAGACCCTGTGGCTGGCCGCCCGCATCGAGAAGAAGCGCGGCAACACCGCCAGCGTCGCCCAGCTGGGTGAGCAGCTGCGCAGCAGGTTCCCTTCCGCCCCCCAGACCGTGGCCTTCGACCAAGGCAAGTTCAATGACTGAGCGATCCCCCGCCGACCGATCCCCGATCGAACAGGGCAAGCTT
>JBJOKY010000530.1:0-2839 GCA_046045865.1 Pseudomonadota bacterium
GCATTCGCGCCCCAGGCGCACCCCGCCCCCCGCCACTACCTCAAGCGCCTGGCGTTCCGCCTCGCCAGGCGTGCCGCCCTGCGCCGCGCCGAGCTGCGCCGCGCCGAGCTGCGCGCCCGGGCCTTCGAACTGGTCGCCGCTGACCGCCTGAGCCAGTCCGCCCACCACCACGCCGGGGAGGCCTGAGCCATGGCCGCCACCAACAAGGCCGGGAGCGCCGGTCAAGCCGCTGCATTGCCTGATGCTCTGCCGTTCAAGCAGCGCCCGGCGCTGCACAAGCCCTTCCAGTGGGCTGACCCGAACGTGTGCGAGGAGTTGCCCGCGTTCGCCCCGGTCACGTTCTTCAACCGGGCCCGCGACATCACAGCAGGCTGCGCGACGATCCTGGAACTACTCGAGCAAGACGACCTGTCCGAGGACAGCGCGACCGACGGCGAGCGCCCGATGTTGTCCATCAGTTCCCGCAGCGAGCTGATGCGCATGACCATCGCGGCGCTGAGCCTGCTGAGCGAAGACGCAGCCGCGCGCATCGACTGGGTTCACAAGACCGCGAAGCGTCAGTCCTGCGGGCAACGCAGGCAGAAGGGCGGCACATGACCGGCGCCACCCCCTACGCCCTGGCCTATGCCTGCCTGGGCTGGCCCGTGCTGCCCCTGCGCCCAGGCAGCAAGGCCCCCGCGACGGGGCGCGGCTTCAAGGACGCCAGCACCGACCCGGACACCATCCGCGCGTGGTTCACGGCCTGGCCGGATGCCGGCGTGGGCATCCATCCCGGCCCGGCCGGCCTGCTGGTGCTGGACGTGGACGACAAGGGCGAGCACCACGGAAGCGAGGAGCTGTTTGAGCTTGAGCGGGTGCACGGCGAGCTGCCCGCCACGCAGGTGCAGCGCACGCCCAGCGGCGCGCGGCACCTGCTGTTCAGCCTGCCCGAGGGCGTGCCCGCGCCTGGCAATGCCAAGCTGACGCCCGGCATCGATGTGCGCAGCGCAGCCGGCTACATCGCCGCTGAGCCGACCCGCCTGGCTGACGGCACGGCCTACAGCTTCGAGGACTGGGACATCCTGGCCGGCGAGCTGCCCGAGCTGGCACCGGCGCCGGGCTGGCTGCTGGCGCTGCTGTCGGCCGATGTCGGCCAGGCCGGCACCCTGCTGCTGGCGCCGGCCGCAACCGGCGAGCCGGCACGGCAGACGGCCACGCCGGAGACCATCGACGACCTACGCAGCGCCCTGAACTTCCTGGACGCGGACAGCTATCCCGTCTGGATCGACAACGGCATCCGCCTGAAGGGACTGGGCACTGTCGGCCGCGAGCTGTGGATGACCTGGAGCCAGCAAAGCACGAAATTCGATCCGCGCGAGGCGGCCGAGAAGTGGCGCGGCTTCGTGGCCAGCAGCGCGGGCTATGCGGGCGTGTTCGCTGCGGCGCAGGCCGCTGGCTGGGTCAACCCGAGGGCGGGCACGGGGCGGGCACTGGTGCCTGCCGCGCCGGTCTTCCCGAGCCTGACGGCTGCCCGCGCCGCCCGCAATGGGGGCATGCTCGATGCGCTGCCCTACCTGGCCGCAGGCGGCCAGGTGGAATGGCTGATGGCAGTGCCACCCGGCCCGCACCCGCTGGCGCTGTTCGTGGACTTCGACGACCGCCCGCTGCCCCCGCGCTGGGTGATCCCCGGCTTCATCGGTCACGGCCTGGTGGTGTTCGCCGGGGCGCACGGCGCCGGCAAGACTACCGCCCTGCTGCCGCTGGCGCTGGTGGCGGCAGGCCTGCACCCGCCTGGCGACCCGCTGGCGCCGCACCACTGGCGCCACGTGGTCTACGTCACCGAGGATGTGGAACAGGCCCGCCGCATCCTGGCCGGCATCCTGCGCCACTCGCAGCACCGCCCGGGGCTCGACCTGGTGCGCGAGCGTGTGCGCGTGGTGGAGGCCCGGCGCATGCCACCCTCCGAGGTGGTGGGCGTGGCTGATGACTATCTCGTCTTGCGCCGCGAGGTGTTCGGCGTCGAGCTGCTGCCGCTGGTGGTGTTCGACACGAAATCAGCCGTGCTCGACCTGGAGGAGGAGAACAGCAACAGCGAGGCCAGCGCAGCCATTGCCATGCTGAAGCAGCGCTTCGGCCGCATGCCGGTGTGGCTGGTCGGGCATGTGGCGAAGGCCAGCTTGACCCGCTCGGACATGGCCAGCTGGTCAGCCCGAGGCGCCAGCGCGTGGGACGCCGACGCGAATCAGGTGCTCTACCTGGTCACGGAAGGCGAGGCCCGCCACCTGGTGCGCGGCAAGACCCGGTTCGAGGCGCGATGGCCAGAGCTGGCGATTCGCTCGCACACCGCCACGGACAGCGCCCCGGACGAGTTCGGGAATCTGGAGACGCTGACCCTTCGCTGGTCGCACCCCGAGCCGCCCGAGGTGCCGCGGCACCTGGCTCGCGAGGAGGCGCAGGAACAGGCACGGGTGCAAGCTGATGCCGAGCTGCGAACAGCGGTGCTGGCGGCCGTGCAGACGGCCTGGTCGAGCGGCAACCCGCTGAACCGGGCCGGTGGCAAGGCGAAGGTGCCGCACAAGGCGCAGACGGTGGTGGGCTGCATCGAATGCCTGATTGCCGAGCAGTGGTTGCACGAGGTGTCGGTTCCGGTGAAGGAGCGCACACCCCCCCGCAGGTCTTCGTTCCTGGTGGCGCTGACGACGCCGGAACACGACGGAGTGCTGTTCGACAGCGCCCCGGTGTCGGCCGAGAAGCTGGCCATTCCAGCGACCTGGAAGAAGCCGATTCCATCCGTTCCCGCGACCGACCGTGGCGAGGCCGAAAACGACGGGTTCCAGCATGCCGCATGAGCCCCGATTCC
>JBJOKY010000159.1:0-9535 GCA_046045865.1 Pseudomonadota bacterium
GCGACGGCCCCGGCTCCTTCGCCCGCCCGCTGCCAGCCCGTGCGCGCCAGGTCGGCATAGGTCTGCGTGCCCAGGCGGGCGATCTCGATCAGGCCGTCGAGCGCACGGTCGCGCGTCACGCTCAGATGCCAGTGCTGCCAGGCGTCGTCGCGCGTGAAGGTGAAACGCATGAGCGCACGCTCCTGGGCCAGGCTGAGCGACTCGTAGCGCAGGCCGATGAAGCCGTCACGCACGCTGGCCACCTGCGCCAGCAGGGCCGGTGGCTCGGCGTTGCCGCAGGTGTCGGGCTGCCCGGGTGCGCCCAGCAGCAGCTCGACCCGGTCGCCTGCGGCCAGGTCGGGCGGCACCTGGCCGGTGTCCAGCCGCACGCCCATGCCCTGCAGCGAATAGTCCTCGGCGCAGCAGGCCAGCTCGCGCCCGTCCGCCAGACGCAGGCCGGTGGGCAGCTGGGCCTCCACGCGGTGGGCGGCGCGCACCTGACGGCGCTCGCGCGCCACGCCGATGGCCGCGCCCAGCGTCACCAGGTTGTGCAGCGTCCACAGGATGTTGAGCACCACCGTGGCGGTCCGATCCGACTCGGGGTGGAAAAGCCGCCACACGCCCATGCCCAGACCGACGATGTTGAGGCCGACGAGAAAGAAGTACGGCAGCGAGATGCGCCAGTCCAGATGCGTCTTCTCGATCAGCCCGCCCTTGGCCGTGACGTTGAACTTGCCCAGCTTGGGGTTGATGAGCGCCAGCGTGGTGGGCACGGCCACGTACCAGGCCAGCACGGTCTCGTACAGGTCGGACCAGAAGGAGTGTCGGTGCCGCCCGGCCATGTGGGCGTTGGTGATGTGCGGCAGCACCAGATGGGGCAGCAGGTAGAGCACCAGCACCATCGCGTCGGCACGGATGATGTGCATGCCGAAGTAGAGGTAGGCCAGCGGCGCGGTCAGGAAGATGATGCGCGGGATGCCGTAGAAGAAATGCATCATCGCGTTGGCGTAGCACAGCCTCTGCATGAGGTTCAGCCCCGGCCCCAGCAAGGGGTTGTCGACGCGGAAGATCTGCGCCATGCCGCGCGCCCAGCGCACGCGCTGGCCGACGTGGCCCGACAGGCTCTCGGTGGCCAGGCCGGCCGCCAGCGTGCGGTTGAGGTAGGCGGTGCGCCAGCCGCGCCGGTGCAGCTTCAGGGCGGTGTGGGCGTCCTCGGTCACGGTCTCCACCGCGATGCCGTTCACCTCCAGCACCGCGGTGCGGCGCAGCACGGCGCAGCTGCCGCAGAAGAAGGTGGCGTCCCAGAAGTCGTTGCCGTCCTGCACCACGCCGTAGAACAGCTCGCCCTCGTTGGGCACGCGCCGGAAGGTGTCGAGGTTGCGCTCGAAGGGGTCGGCCGAGAAGAAGTGGTGCGGCGTCTGGATGAGGGCGCAGCGCGGGTCGCGCATCATCCAGCCCATGGTGGCGCGCAGGAAGCCGCGCACGGGCATGTGGTCGCAGTCGAAGATGGCGATGTATTCACCGTGGGTGATCTTCATCGCGTGGTTGAGGTTGCCGGCCTTGGCGTGGCGGTTGTCGCTGCGGATGATGTAGCCCACGCCCACGCGTTCGGCGAACTCGCGCATCTCGGCCCGGCGGCCGTCGTCGAGCAGGTACACGCGCAGCCGGTCGGCCGGCCAGTCGATGTCCAGCGCCGCCTGCACCGTGGGGCCGACGACCGAGAGCGGCTCGTTGTAGGTCGGCACGTACACGTCCACCGTGGGCCACTGCTGCTCCGGGCTGTCGGGCGCCAGCTCGAGCACCGGGCGGCGCAGCGGCCAGATCGTCTGGGCAAATCCGAGCAGCAGGATGACCCAGGCATAGATCTCCGCACCCAGCAGGGTGTGGCCGATCCAGCTCTCCCAGCCGGCGTCCAGATCCATGGACTGGGTGATGCGCCAGTAGCCGTAGCGGCACGAGGCCAGCAGCGACAGGAAGATCATCACCAGCGTGGGCACCCGCCCCGGCATGCGCCGCAGCATCAGGCCGAGCCAGAACAGCGACAGGAAGAACAGCACCTGCGAGCCGGGCTCCAGCGGCGTGGTCGTGACCAGCCAGAACACCGCGACGGCGATGACGAAAAGCAGGCCCCGCACCTGGCGGCGACGCCACAGCGGCGCCTCGGCCCAGCCCTCCAGGCGCGGGCCCCAGGGCGAGAAGTCGTGCGCCTGCCAGCGTGCCAGCACCCGGCGCAGCGGCCAGCTCAGCGCACCCAGCCAGAGCACCAGGGCCATGCGCGGGCCGGTCTGCCAGCGCCCCGGGCCGGCGCGCCCGGGCAGGGCTGCCACCGCGTCGCTGGCGTCGGGCGGCAGCACGAAGCAGCGCCACAGCCAGTTCCACAGGCTGTGCGGGCGTTCGACGCCCAGCCGCTCGGCCCAGCGCTGGCGCCGCCCCGTCATCGGTGCGCGTCCCACGCGGCGGCCCAGCTGTCCGCGCCCGGCCGGTAGCCGGCCTGGCGCTGCGCCGGGTTGCGGTTCACCAGCGGGCGGTCGAACAGCGGGTGGTCCAGGCCGCGCAGCTCGTGCTCCAGGCGGTGCAGCAGGCGGCCGTCGCGCGGGTCGACGATGTCGATGCAGCGCCAGTCCGACGCCCCGGCGTCGCGGCTGACGATGCCCAGCGCCAGGCAGCGGCTGCGCACCGCGGCGGCGTCGGCCAGGTAGAGCTGCACGTGGTGGCCGTCCCAGGCCGGCAGCACGGCGTGTGTCTCGACGAAACGCAGCTGCTGGTGACGGCGGATGTCGACCACCGTGGCGGCCAGGCCGTCTGCCGCAGCCGTGCAGCGCGCCGGCGCGCCCATCACCTCGGCATAGAAGCGCGCGATGCCGGCGGCCATGCCGGCGGCGACCTCGACCTCCACCGCCGTGATGCCCAGACGCACGGCGTCGCCCGGCGCCGAGGCATGGCAGACGTAGCGGTTGCCCCAGGGACAGGTGGCGACCAGCGCGCCGCCCTGGCCATCGTCCACCCGGGCGACGCCGAAGGCCGTGCCGGCCAGGCGCGGCGCCACCGTGGCGAGCGACTGCCCGACCCAGGCCAGATCCGGCACGGCCAGGTGCACCGCGCCGGGCAGGCGCTGCGCCGGTCGGGTCGGCAGATGGATCTGCGTCGCGCCGGCGTTGATCCACATGTTGTCGACGCCCACCATCAGGTAGGGGTCGCGCGTGAGGCCCAGGCCGACGACGTGAAACAGCGTGGCCAGCGCCGGATCGGGCTGGGCCAGGTTGACGTGTTCGAGCAGGACGATGTTGCTGTTGCCGTCGCGCAGGGCGGCTGGGGCGGCGGTGACGGCGGACATCGGGACTACTCCTGGGCAAGACAGCGTGCGCATTCTCACAGCATGGCCACCCCGGGGCCGGCCCGGGTGTGTTCTGCGAGCGACGCCCGGGCGCCGCCTAGACTTGCCCGCCATGCCACCGCCCGCTGCGACGCAGCCACCTGCCGCACCCGCCACGCCGCCGCCGCCGCCGCCGCCGTCGGCGCGCCCCGCCAGCCACACCGTCGCCGTGCGCACGCTGTGCGAGTTCAGCGCCCGGCAGGGCGACCTGGACCTGCGCTTCACGCCCGCGCCCAGCGCGGCCGAGGGCATGGACGGCCACCGCCTGGTCGTCGCCCGGCGCGGCGCCGGCTACCGCAGCGAGATCGCCCTGAGCGCTCAGCACGGCGCGCTGCGGGTGCGCGGCCGCGCCGACGGCTACGACCCGCAGGCCGGCCGGCTGGAGGAGATCAAGATCCACCGTGGCCAGCTCGACCGCCAGCCGGCCAACCACCGCGCGCTGCACTGGGCCCAGGCCGAGATCTACGGCCACCTGCTGTGCGAGCAGGCGGACCTGGCCGGGCTCGAGCTCGCCCTCGTCTACCTCGACCTGGCCAGCCTGCGCGAGACCGTGCTGACGCGCCGCCACACACGCGCCGAACTGGCCGCGCTGTTCGCCGTGCGCTGCGACGCCTACGCCGCCTGGGCCGCGCAGGAGACACGGCAGCGCCAGGCGCGCGACGCCGAACTGGCGGCGCTGGCCTTTCCCGAACCGGGCTGGCGCGCTGGCCAGCGCGTGCTGGCCGAGGCGGTCTACCGCGCCAGCAAGGGCGCCCGCTGCCTGCTGGCGCAGGCGCCCACCGGCATCGGCAAGACCCTGGGCACGATCTACCCGGCCCTGACCGCGCTGCCGCGCGCCGGGCTGGACCGGCTGAACTTCCTCACCGCCAAGACCTCGGGCCGCGCCCTGGCCCTGGGCGCGCTGGCGCGCCTGCGCCCGGGCACGCCCAGCCTGCGCGTGATCGAGCTGGTGGCACGCGACAAGGCCTGCGAACACCCCGGGCTGGCCTGCCACGGCGCCAGCTGCCCGCTCGCGCACGGCTTCTGGGACCGTTTGCCGGCGGCGCGCCAGGCCGCGGTCGACCAGCTGCCGGTGTGGGACAGGCCGGCCGTGCGCCAGCTCGCCGCCGCGCACCAGGTCTGCCCCTACTGGCTCGGCCAGGAGCTGACGCGCTGGGCCGACGTGGCCGTGGGCGACTACAACCACTGGTTCGACGGCGCCAGCAGCGTGCTGCACGGCCAGGCGCAGGCGCACGACTGGAAGGCCGCCGTGCTGGTCGACGAGGCGCACAACCTGGTCGAGCGTGGCCGCGCCATGTACAGCGCCGGCTTCGACCCGGCCCGCCTGGGCGCCCTGCGCAAGGCCGCGCCGAAGGCACTCAGGCGCCCCATCGGCGCCGTGCTCAGGTGCTGGAAGGCGCTGCTGGCCCGGCTGCCGCCCGGCCCGGCGGCCAGCGGCGGCGAGGTCGCCGCCGCTGGCACGGTCAGCCCGCCCGCCACCGCCTGGGCCGGCACCTACACACCGCTGGCGGGTGCACCCGACGCGCTGATCGACAGCCTGCTGCGGCTGCAGTCGGCCATGCTCGACCACCTGGGCGAGGCCGAGTCCGCCGCCACGGCCCAGGCCGGCGCCACCCAGGCCGAGCTGCAGGCCGCCCTGTTCGACACCCTGGCGCTCACCCGGCTGGCGGCCAGCTTCGGGCCGCATTCGTATTACGCGCTGAGCGGCAGCCTCGCACGCCCGCGCCTGGAGCTGCGCAACGTGCTGCCGGCACCCTTCATCGCGCCGCGCCTGGCGGCGGCCCACGGCGTGACGCTGTTTTCCGCCACTCTGCAGCCGCACGACTACCACCGCCGCATGCTGGGCCTGCCGGACGACACGGTCAGCATCGATCTGCCCACGCCCTTCGACCCGGGCCGGCTGCAGGTGGCGATCGCGCCGCAGATCTCCACGCGCTACGCCGACCGCGCCGCCTCTCTGCCGGCGCTCGCCCGCCTGGTGGCGCAGCGCTGCCTCGTCCACCCCGGCAACTACATCGCCTACTTCAGCAGCTTCGACTACCTGGAGCAGGCCGCCGAGGCCCTGGCGCGCGGCTGGCCCGCACTCACCCTGTGGCGCCAGACCCGCGGCATGAGCGAGGCCGAACAGGCCGCCTGGCTGCAGCGTTTTGTCGTCGGCGGCCAGGGCCTGGGCCTGGCCGTGCTGGGCGGCGCGTTTGCCGAGGGCATCGACCTGCCGGGCGAACGCCTGAGCGGCGCCTTCATCGCCACCCTGGGCCTGCCGCAGTTCAACGCCGAGACCGAGGCGATGCGCGAGCGGCTCGACCAGCTGATCCCGGCCGAGGCCGCCCCCCGCCGCGGCAACAACAACAACAACAACAACACCGGCTACGCCTACACCTACCTCTACCCCGGCCTGCAGAAGGTGGTGCAGGCGGCCGGGCGCGTCATCCGCAGCCCCGAGGACCGCGGCGTGGTGCTGCTGATGGACGACCGCTACGGGCGCCGCGAAGTGCGGAACCTGCTGCCGGCATGGTGGCAGATCGGTCGGCTGGACAGCACGGCCACAGCCGTTGCGGAGCAGGCCACGCGCGCCTGACGGGCCGGGCCAGCCGCCCGGATCAGGCGACCCGCCCGAACCACCACAGCCCCAGCCCGGCGCCGAGCAGCATGAGCAGCCCGCCAGCCAGGGCGAAGAAGGCGGTGATCTCGGTCTCGCGTGTCTCCACCACCAGGCGGCTCGACAGGCCCTGGTAGACCTGCCTGAGGTCCTCGGCCGTGCCGGCGTAGTAGTAGTCGGCGCGGGTGGCGTTGGCGATGGCCTTGAGCGTGTCCTCGTCCAGGCGCACGCGCATGCTCCAGCCCTCGAAACCGATGATCTCGCCGTTCTTGGTGCCGATGCCCACGGTGTAGACCTTGACGCCGCGGTCGGCCGCCATCTTGGCAGCCTCCATCGAATCGGGCCCGGTGGTGCGCTGGCCGTCGGTGAGCAGGATGACGGCGGCCGAGCGGTAGGACCCCGGCTCGACCGGATCGGGCCTGGCCTGGGCAGCGGCCGCGGCGCCCGGCGCGGCGGGCATGGCGCGCTGGCCGGTGATGAGGCTCATGTCGAAGGGCAGGTCCGGAAAGATCGTCGCCAGCGACAGCACGATGCCCGAGCCGATGGCCGTGCCGCGCTGCAGCTGGAACCGGTCGATGGCGGCGGCCACGTCGTCGCGGCTGAGCGTGGGCGCCTGCACCACCGCGGCCGTGCCGGCAAAACTCACCACGCCCACCCGCACCTGGCGCGGCAGGCCGGCGACGAAGGCCTTGGCCGCCTCCTGCGCCGCGGTGATGCGGTTGGGCAGCACGTCGGTGGCGCGCATGCTGCCCGACACGTCCATGGCCAGGATCAAGCTGCCCTCGCAGCAGGAAACCATCATCCTGGCCATGGACGTGAGTGCCGTCAGCAGCAGGGCGGGCGGCACGTGGCGACGCCAGCCCGGCCCGCGGCCCAGCGCCTGCTTCACCAGCGCCACGCTGGCCAGGCGCACGGCGGCACGCTTGCGCCGCGCCAGCAGCCACAGGTACAGGGCCACCAGCGCAGGCACCAGCAGCAGCAGCCACAACATCTCGGGCCAGTGCCAGGACATCACGTGTTCCTCCGGTGCAGGATCGGGTCGGGCCGCATGGGCTCAGGCGGCGCGGGCCGGGCCGGCCGCGACCGTCATGCGCTGGCGGCGCAGGGCGACGAAGCGCAGCAGCGCGGCCAGCAGGTGCTCGCGCGTCGACAGCTCCAGCGTGTCGACGCCGGCACGCGCCAGGCCGGCCAGCAGCTCGGCCTCGTGCTGCGCGGCCAGCTGCGCCAGGCGCTGGCGGAAGGCCGGGTCGCCGCTGTCGACCAGCAGCTGCTCGCCGGTCTCGGCGTCCTGCACCGTCACCAGGCCCAGGTCGGGCAGCTCGCCGTCCAGTTCGTCGTTCAGCCGCACGGCCAGCACGTCGTGGCGGCGCGCCAGCCGGCCCAGGGCGTCGGCCCAGCCGGGTGCGCTGATGAAATCGGACACCAGCAGCACGACCGATCGGCGCCGGATCACGCCATCGGCCGCGTGCAGCAGGTCGGCCAGGCGGGTTTCCTGCGCCACGGCGCCGGCCGGTGCGCGCCGTGCAGACGCGGACCGGCCCGGCGCGGGCGATGACGACGCTGCGGCCGCGGTGTCCTGCGCGCCGGCCAGCTGACGCATGCGCGCCACCAGTTGCAGCGCCAGCATGCGCCCGGTGCGCGGCGGCAGCACCCAGGTCGAACGCGCGGCCGCAGCGGCGCCACCGGGCCGGCCTGCCGCTGCCGCCGGCCGGTAGAAGATGGCGCCGACCGGATTGCCGTGCCGGCCCATCAGGCGCGCCATGGCGCCGACCAGCTCCTCGGCCAGCTCGAGCTTGCTGCGGCTGCCCGTGCCGACGACGTCCACACTGGCAGACAGGTCCAGCAGCAGCCAGGCCGCGACCTCGCGGTCCTCGCGGTACTGGCGCACGTGGGGTGTCTGCAGGCGCGCGGTGACGTTCCAGTCGATGTGGCGCACGTCGTCGCCATGCTGGTATTCGCGCAGCTCGGCCAGATCCAGGCCGGCGCCGCGCCACAGGCTGCGGTAGTCGCCCTGCAGCAGGCCGTCCAGGCGCTTCAGCACGGTCCACTCCAGGCGCTGCATCAGCTGGTCGGGCGTTGGGCGGGGGGCGGGGGCGGCCACGGCAGCACTCAGCCGGCATGCGCCAGCGGCTTGTCCGGCAGCGCGATGCGGGCCATCAGCCGGGTGATGAGCGCGTCGGCGTCCATGCCCTCGGCCAGGGCCTCGAAGGACAGCACGATGCGGTGGCGCAGCGTGTCGGCCACCAGGTCGGCCACGTCCTCGGGCAGCACGTAGGTGCGCCCGCGCATGAAGGCCAGGGCCCGGCCGGCCTCGATGAGCGAGATGCTGGCACGCGGGCTGGCGCCGTAGCTGAGGTAGTGCGCCAGGTCGGCCAGGCCGTGCTCGCCGGGCCGGCGCGTGGCGCCGACGATCTTCACGGCATAGCTGATCAGCGCCGGGTCGACGTAGACCTCGCGGCACAGCTGCTGCAGCTCGGCCAGCTGGCCCATGCTGGCCACGGCGTTCACCGCCACCGGCGCGGCAATCACCCGCTGCACGATGACGAACTCCTCGGCGTCGCTGGGATAGTCGACCAGCACCTTCATCATGAAGCGGTCGAGCTGGGCCTCGGGCAGCGGGTAGGTGCCTTCGGTCTCGATGGGGTTCTGGGTCGCCATCACCACAAAGGGCAGGGGCAGGCGGTGGCTTTCGCCGGCGATGGTGACCTGGCGCTCCTGCATCACCTCCAGCAGGGCGCTCTGCACCTTGGCCGGGGCGCGGTTGATCTCGTCGGCCAGCAGCAGGTGGGTGAAGACCGGCCCGAGCACGGTGCTGAACTCGGCCGTCTTCTGGTTGTAGATGCGGGTGCCGACCAGGTCGGCCGGCAGCAGGTCGGGCGTGAACTGGATGCGCTTCATGCTGCCGCCCAGCACGGTGGCCAGGGTGCGCACGGTGAGGGTCTTGGCCAGGCCGGGCACGCCCTCCACCAGCAGATGGCCCTGGGCCAGCAGGGCAATCATGACCCGCTCGAGAAAACGGTCCTGGCCCACCACCACGCGCTTCACCTCGTAGAGGATGGTCTCCATCAGCTGGGCACCGGCACGCGCGGCCGCGGCGCTGTCACCGCCTGGCCCGCTGGCCTGGGCAGCGTCGGCCCAGGGCGCCGGGTCACGGGGGGCTGTGGTGGAGGCAGGGACAGCGGTCATGGGCAGCCTGGGTGAGAAGGTGGAGGATGAAACGCCGCCGCAGCGGCAGCAACTCAGCGTCTTTCCGAGTCCTAGAAGGGCGGCAGGCCCGCACCCGCGGCCGCGTTTTCGATGGGCACGGCAAAGCCGATGCCGATGAAGGTGCGCTGCTCGCTGGGGTTGAGGATGGCGGTGACGATGCCCACCACGTGGCCGTCCATCGTGACCAGCGGCCCGCCGCTGTTGCCCGGGTTGGCCGCGGCGTCGAACTGGATCAGGTTGGTCAGCGTGCGTTCGCCTTCGGCGCTGCGGAACTCGCGCTTCAGGCCCGAGACGACGCCGTAGCTGACGCTGGGGCCGATGCCGAAGGGGTGGCCCACGGCGATGACGTGGTCGCCGGGCAGCAGGTCGGCGGTAGA
>JBJOKY010000531.1:0-2837 GCA_046045865.1 Pseudomonadota bacterium
CGCAGCGCCACCCCATGAGCAGCAGCGCCGACCTCATCACCGTGCTCAAGCACGAACTCAAGCTCGCCGGCATCACCTACGCCCAGCTCGGGGTGGCGCTGGGCCTGGCCGAATCGAGCGTGAAACGCATGTTTGCCCTGGGCGACATGCCGCTCACCCGCGTGGACGAGATCTGCCGCGTGCTGAAACTCGATTTCGCCGACCTGGCGCGCGCACTCACCGCCGCACAACCGCAGCGCCTGGAACTCACGCCCGAGCAGGAAAGCGCCCTGGTGGCCGACCCGAAGCTGCTGCTGGCCGCCATCAGCTGCCTGAGCCAGTGGACCAGCGAGCAGATCCTGGCCAGCTACATGTACACCGAGGCCGAACTCGTCACCTGCCTGGCCCAGCTCGACCGCCTGGGCGTGATCGAACTCAGGCCGCTCAACCGCTACCGCCTGCGCGTGGACAAGCTCTTCCGCTGGCGTCCGGACGGGCCGGTGATGGACTATTTCCGCCGCGCCGTCGTGCCCGACTACTACGCCGGCGGCTTCGATGGCGAAGGCGAGCAGCTCATGCTGGTGCACGGCGAGATCGGCCGCGGCCAGAGCGGCGCCTTCAACGAACGCCTGACCCGCCTGGCGCAGGATTTCGCCCAGCAGCACCTGGCCGACCAGAAGCTGCCGGACGACCAGAAACGTGCCTACACCCTGGTGATCGGCATGCGTTCGTGGCTGTTCGCGCCGTTCAGGTCGCTGCAGCGCCACGCGGGCTCAGCCGCGGGCCAGCCGCAGGCGCTGGCAGGCCGGCGCATCGTGCGGCGTGGCTGAAGCGCCGGGTCGTCCCAAGCTTCCTTGACCCCCGCGGGGGGGCGGGCTGGGCGCAGCCCGGGCCCTGTGGGGGCGCTCAGTAGGTCTTGTAGGGCAGGAACTTGCCGCTCATGGTGATGCTCACGCGGTCGCCCTTGGGGTCGGGCTCGCGCTGCAGGTCCATCCTGAAATCAATCGCGGACATGATGCCGTCGCCGAATTCCTCGTGGATGAGTTCCTTGAAGGTCGTGCCGTACACGTTCACCAGCTCGTAGAAGCGGTAGATCAGCGGGTCGGTCGGCACGCTGGTCGGCAGGCTGCCCTTGTAGGGCACGACCATGAGCCACTTCGTCTCGTCCGCCGTGAGGCCGAAGATCTTGGCCACCACGCCGGCCTGCTCGGGCGTGAGCGTCATCTGGCCCAGGCAGGCGGCCGTGACCCATTCCTTGCTCTGGCCGACCTGTTCGGCCACGTCGGCCCACTTCAGCCCTTTGAGCACCTTGGTGCTGATGATCTTCTCGGTGACGTCCAGACGGCTCATGGCTTGCTCCTTGGTGGATGGGGGGTGTGGTTGGCGCCCGGGGCCGGGGTGGCAAAACCGGGCGTGGTCGACGGCGTCGGGTAGATGACCGCGCGCACGATCTGCGGATGGGGAAAGGCGTTGGGCTCCAGCACGTCGTCCGGGTGCAGGCCACCTTCGGTGCCGGGGTAGACCTCGGGCGGATGGCTGGGCGCGCGCCCGTGCGACAGGTCCTTGCTGCGCGCCACCAGGAAGTCGACCAGGTGGTTGCGGATGCGGTAGTACTGCGGGTCGTGGTGCAGGGAGGCGCGGGTGCGTGCGCGCGGCAGCGTGTTCTTGACGATCTCGGCCACCCGTGCCTGCGGGCCGTTGCTCATGAGCAGGATGCGGTCGGCCAGCAGGATGGCCTCGTCCACGTCGTGCGTGATCATGAAGACGGTCTGTTTTGTCTGCGCGCAGATGCGCAGCAGCTCGTCCTGGATGGTGCCGCGGGTGAGCGCATCGAGCGCGCCGAAGGGTTCGTCCAGCAGCAGCATGCGCGGCTGGATGGCGAAGGCGCGCGCGATGCCCACGCGCTGCTTCATGCCGCCGGACAGGGCCGCCGGCTTCCTGTCGATGGCCGCGCCCAGGCCGACCAGGTCGACGAAACGCTGCACCTGCTCGTCCACCTGGTGGCGGCTCCACAGCGGCCAGCGGCTGCGCACGGCAAAGGCGATGTTGCGGCGCACCGTGAGCCAGGGCATGAGCGCATGGCCCTGGAAGACCACGCCGCGCTCCAGGCCGGGGGCGGTGACCTCGCGCCCGTCCATGAAGACGTGGCCGGCGCTCGCCTGCTCCAGCCCGGCCAGCACGTTGAGGATGGTGGTCTTGCCGCAGCCGCTGTGGCCGATGATGCAGACGAACTCGCCGCGCTCGATGCCGAAGTTGACGGTGTCGAACACCGGCTCGGCCGCGCCGGCGTAGCGCTTGGCCAGGCCTTCGACCTTCAGGAAGGGCGGCTCGGCCAGCGGCTTGGGCACGGGGCTGGGCGTCATGATCCTGTCGACGCGCCGCACCGGCTCGGGGGCCTGGTCATTCGGCATAGGTCACCGCCTTCTGCGCCCGGGCGAACAGCAGGTCGAGCAGCATGCCAACCACGCCGATGACGAGGATGGCCACGATCACGTTGGGCAGGCTGAGGTTGTTCCACTCGTTCCAGACGAAGTAGCCGATGCCCGTGCCGCCCACCAGCATCTCGGCCGCCACGATCACCAGCCAGGCGATGCCCATGCTGATGCGCATGCCGGTCAGGATGGTGGGCGCCGCGGCGGGCAGGATCACCTCGAAGGCGCGGCGCAGCGGTTTCACTTCCAGCGTGCGCGCCACGTTGAGCCATTCGCGCCGCACGCCGGCCACGCCGAAGGCGGTGTTGATGAGCATGGGCCAGACCGAGCAGATGAAGATGACGAAGATGCCGCTCGCCGCCGAATCCTTGATGGTGTAGAGCGCCAGCGGCATCCAGGCCAGCGGCGAGATCGGCTTGAGGATCT
>JBJOKY010000532.1:0-2836 GCA_046045865.1 Pseudomonadota bacterium
GTAGGCGGCCTGCGACAGGTCCAGCCCCTCATGGCACTGCAGGCGCACGAGCTGACGGCCCTCGGCGCGCGCCAGGGCTGTGGCCAGGGCCGTCTTGCCCACACCGGCATCGCCCTCGATCAGCAGCGGGCGCTGCAGTTCGCCGGCCAGCCAGAGTGTGGTGGCGATGGCCTCGTCGGCCAGATAACCGGCGAGGTAGAGGCGCTCGGCGAGCGGATGCTGGGGTGCGGGCGTGACCGGGCTGACGGGCGCAGCCGACGACGCAGGCGACGAGGTGTCCGGCACGGCGTCGCCCCGCATCAGCTGCGCTTGCCGAACAGGCCGCCGAACCAGCTCCTGATCAGCATCCACACGATGGCCAGGCCGTTGAGTTCGGTCTGCGGCTTGGGCTGGGGTGCTTCAGCAGGCGGGGCAGGCGCAGCTGGCACCGAGGCCTCAATCAACACGGGCGCAGCCACGGGTACGGGCTCGGGCTCGGGTTCAGGCACAGCCACCACAGCCGGCCCCTCGGCCACCACCGGCACTGCCGCAGCCGCCAGGCTGAAGTTGGCGGCGAACTGGGCCAGGATCATGTCCGACACCTGCACCAGCATGCGCCCGCCGAACTGGGCGAACTTGCCATTGACGATGACCGCCGCCTCGCCCACCAGCACGGCCTGCCCGGGCGTGTCGCCGGGCTCGACGCGCGCGCTCAGGTTCATCGAGGCGGTCGAGCCAGCCTTGTCCGCGCCCTTGCCGAGCAGCTGCATGTGGCGCGCGGCCTCGTCCAGCGCCAGCAGCTCGATGTCGCCGGCAAAGGCGGCCGTGGCGGGGCCCACCTTCACCTTCACCGCGCCCTTGTAGTGCGTGGCGTCGAGCTGTTCGGTGATGGAGGCGCCGGGCATGCAGCCCGCCACGGCATGCACGTCGCGCAGCACGGCCCAGGCCTGGGCCGGGCTGGCGGCCACGGGGTAACGCTTGTCGAGTTTGACTTCCATGGACTGCTTGCTTGCGGGGGGGTGTCGTCGCTCAGGCGTCCAGCGCCACGCCGCTCTTCTTGAGCTGCTGCCAGACGCGGAAGGCCGTGTGCGGCATGGTCATGTCGGTCACGCCCAGGTGGGCGAAGGCGTCGACGATGGCCGAGGTGAAGGTCGGGATGGAGCCCACGTGCGGCGACTCGGCCACGCCCTTGGCACCGATCGGGTGGTGCGGGCTGGGCGTGACGGTGAAGTCGGTCTCCCACTTGGGCGTCTCGACCGCGGTGGGCAGGAAGTAGTCCATCAGCGTGTTGCCGCTCAGGTTGCCCTGGGCGTCGAAGGGCATCTGCTGGCCCATGGCGACGGCAAAACCCTCGGTCAGGCCGCCGTGGATCTGGCCCTCGATGATCATGGGGTTGATGCGCGTGCCGCAGTCGTCCAGCGCGATGAAGCGGCGGATCTTCGTCTCGCCCGTGCCGCGGTCGATGTCGACCACGCACAGGTAGATGCCGAAGGGGAAGGTGAAGTTGGGCGGGTCGTAGTAGTGCACCGCCTCCAGCCCCGGCTCCAGGCCCGGCGGCGGGCTGTTGTAGGCGGCCCAGGAGATGTCCTTCATGGTCTTGAAGCGCGAGTCATCACCTTGCACCTTGAAGCGGTCGATCTCCCAGTCGAGGTCGCCCTCGCCCACTTCGAGCAGATGGGCGGCGATCTTGCGCGCCTTGGCATGGATCTTCCGGGCCGCCATGGCGATGGCCGCACCCGCCACCGGCGTGGAGCGCGAGCCATAGGTGCCCAGGCCGTAGGGCGCGGTGCTGGTGTCACCTTCCTCGACCTGGATCACCTCGCTCGGTATGCCCAGCTCGGTGGCGATGATCTGCGCATAGGTGGTCGCATGCGCCTGGCCGGTCGAGATGGTGCCCATGCGCGCGATGGCGCTGCCGGTCGGGTGGATGCGGATCTCGCACGAGTCGAACATGCCCACGCCCAGGATGTCGCACATCTTGCTGGGCCCCGCGCCCACCACCTCGGTGAAGGCGACCAGGCCGATGCCCATCAGCGTCGGGCAGTTCGGGTCGGCGCGCCTGGCGGCCTGTTCGGCGCGCAGGCCCTGGTAGTCCACCTTGGCCAGCACCTGGTCGAGTGCGGTGTGGTAGTCGCCCGAGTCGTACTCGAAGCCGAAGGCGCTCTTGTAGGGGAACTGTTCCTTGCGGATGAAGTTCTTCGCGCGGATCTCGGCCTTGTCGATGCCGAGCTTCTGGGCCAGCACGTCGACCAAACGTTCGATCAGGTACACGGCCTCGGTGACGCGGAAGCTGCAGCGGTAGGCCACCCCGCCCGGCGCCTTGTTGGTGTACACGCCCTTGACACTGCAGTGCGCCGCGGCGATGTCGTACGAGCCCGAGCAGATGTGGAACATGCCGGCCGGGAACTTGGTGGGGTCGGCGCAGGCGTCGAAGGCGCCGTGGTCGGCGATGACGTTGACGCGCAGGCCCAGGATCCTGCCGTCCGGCGTGGCAGCGAGTTCGCCGTCCATGTGGTAGTCGCGGGCAAAGGCGGTCGTCGAGATGTTCTCGATGCGGTCCTCGATCCACTTCACCGGCCGGCCCAGCACGATGCTGGCGACGATGGCGCACACATACCCGGGGTAGACGCCCACCTTGTTGCCGAAGCCGCCGCCGATGTCCGGGCTGACGATGCGCACCTTGCTTTCAGGTATGCCCGACAGCAGCGACACCACCGTGCGCACGATGTGCGGTGCCTGCGAGGTCATCCAGGTGACCAGTTCGCCGCGGATGGGGTCGAAGCTGGCCACACAACCGCAGGTCTCCAGCGGGCAGGGGTGCACGCGCGGGTAGTGCAGGTGCTGGCTGACCGTGACC
>JBJOKY010000533.1:0-2835 GCA_046045865.1 Pseudomonadota bacterium
GGACACGCCACCCAGGGCCCCCGCGCCCGGCGCCAGCAACGCCGCCGCCAGCGTGAGCTGGCAGGCCGACGCCGCGGTGCTGTACTACGCCGAATCGGCCGGACGCGTGAAGGCCGTCGAGCCCATCGTGGCGCTGCGCCGCAGCGACGGCGACGACCGCGTCACCAGCCTGCGCCTGACGCTGGACAGCCTGACCGGCGCCTCGCCCACCGGCGCCGTGCCGCAACCGGTGGCGCAGACCACCACCAGCGCCTCGGGCGAAAGCAGCTACACCACCCGCGCCGGCGAGGTGCCGGCCGACAAGAGCTTCAAGGACCTGCGCGGCGCGATGAACCTCGGCCACGAACAGCCGCTGGGCGAGGGCCGGCGCATCAGCCTGGGCGCCAACGGCTCGGCCGAGACCGACTTCATCTCGGCCGGCCTGAACGGCGCGCTGGCGCTGGATTTCAACAACCGCAACACCACGCTCAGCCTGGGCGCGGCGCTGGAGGTCGACCGCATCAAGCCGGTGGGCAACACGCCCGCGCCGCTGCAGCCACACACCGCGGACTACCGGCTGGGCGCCCAGCAGTCACGCCAGGTGGCCGACCTGCTGCTGGGCCTGACCCAGGTGATGAACCGGCGCTGGCTCACGCAGCTCAACCTCGGCCTGGGGCGCGGGACGGGGTATCACAACGACCCGTACAAGGTGCTGTCGGTGGTGGACGGCACGACCGGGCTGGAGACCGGCGACGCCAGGGTCTCCGAGGCCCGTCCGCGCAGCCGCCAGCGCCTGAGCCTGTACTGGCAGAACAAGCTGCACACGGGCACGGGCGTGGTCGACGTGGCGCTGCGCCGCTACCGCGACGACTGGGGCATACGCGCCAACACGCTGGACGCCAGCTACCGCCACGAGCTGGGCGGTGGCTGGTACGTGCAGCCGCAGTGGCGCCACTACCGCCAGAACGCCGCCCGCTTCTACCGCGGCTGGCTGGTCGAGGGGGTGGACTACCACAGCACCACCCACACCGCCGCCCTGCCCTACGCCAGCGCCGACCCGCGCCTGGGCGGCTTCAGGGCCGCCACGCTCGGGCTCAAGCTTGGTGTGGATCTGGGACGCGGGCGCGAGTTCGGCCTGCGCGTGTCGAGCTACCGCCAGACCATGGACCACGTCGGCGGCGCGCCGGGCTATCTGGCCACGGTCAGGCTGGTGGACGACCTGCGCGCGACCAGCCTCATGCTGGGCTACACCCACCTGTTCTGAGCGTCATGGACCGCCCGGGCCCGGCCAGTGCCAGGCGCCGGGTGATACTCAGAATTCGAGCGTCTTCACCCCGGCGGGCGTGCCCAGCAGGCACAGCCCGGCCTTGTGTCGCGCGAACACGCCGCAGGTCACCACGCCGGGCCACTGGTTGACCTCGGTCTCGAAGGCCGGCGGGTCGGTGATGGCCAGGCCGGTCACGTCCAGGATGGGCTGGCCGTTGTCGGTCAGCACACCGGCCCGCAGCTTGGCCGTGCCGCCCAGGGCGGCGAAGCGCCGGCTGATCTGGGCTGCGGCCATGGGGATGACCTCGACCGGCAGCGGAAAACGCCCCAGCACCTCGACCAGCTTCGAGTCATCGGCGATGCAGATGAAGCGCTCGGCCAGGTCGGCCACGATCTTCTCGCGCGTGAGCGCGGCACCACCGCCCTTGATCATGTGGCCACGGTGGTCGATCTCGTCGGCGCCGTCCACATACACCGCCAGGCGCTCCACCGTGTCGGCCTCATAGACCTTGATGCCGTGCGCCAGCAGCCGCTCGGTGCTGCGGATGGAGCTGGAGACAGCGCCGGCGATGCGGTGCTTGACGGTGGCCAGTGCGTCGATGAAGCAGTTCACCGTCGAACCCGTGCCCACGCCCACGATGGCGCCTTCGGGCAGATGGGCCAGGGCGGCCTGGCCCACCAGGGCCTTGAGTTGGTCTTGGGTCATCATGGATTGAGACATCTCGGAGCTACCTTCACTGACAATCGTGTCGACTCTCACGATTATCCGGGCCGATTTGCGCCCGCAGCTGACACCCCCATGGCCCTCGTCCCCTACGCCCTGTCCCGTTCCCTGCTGTTCCGTCTGGATGCCGAACGCGCCCACGAAGTCACCCTGGATGCGCTGGCGCGCTGGCAGAACACGCCCCTGCAGACGCTGTGGTCGCAGCCGCGCGTGGCCGCGCCGATGCAGCTCATGGGTCTGACCTTTCCCAACCGCATCGGCCTGGCCGCGGGCCTGGACAAGAACGGCCGCTGCATCGACGGCCTGGGCGCCATGGGCTTCGGCTTCATCGAGGTCGGCACCGTCACGCCGCTGGGCCAGCCGGGCAACCCGAAGCCGCGCATCTTCCGCCTGCCGCAGGCCGGTGCGCTCATCAACCGCCTGGGCTTCAACAACGAGGGGCTGGCGGCCTTCCTGGCCAACGTGAAGCGCTCGACCAGCTTCCGTGCCTCGGGCGGCGTGCTGGGTCTGAACATCGGCAAGAACGCCGCCACGCCGATCGAGAACGCCACCAGCGACTACCTGCTGGGCCTGGAGGGCGTGTACCCGCACGCCGACTACATCACCGTCAACATCTCCAGCCCCAATACGAAGAACCTGCGCGCGCTGCAGAGCGACGAGGCGCTCGACAGCCTGCTCGGCGCGCTGCAGGAGCGCCGCCAGCAGCTTATTGCGCAACACCGCCGCAGCGTGCCCATGCTGGTGAAGATCGCGCCCGACCTGGACGAGGCTCAGATCGACCACATCGCCCACACACTGCAGCGCAACGCCAACGACGGCGTGATCGCCACCAACACCACCATCGCGCGCGACGCGCTGAAACGCCA
>JBJOKY010000160.1:0-9512 GCA_046045865.1 Pseudomonadota bacterium
CGCGCTGGTGCCGCACGAGCCCATGCTGTTCAAGCGCCAGCACGAGCCGGCCTGAGGCCGCCTGCCGGGGCGGCGCGTTTCACCCCTCAGGGCTGGAAGGGCGGCAGGCGGCGCAGCCTGCGCGGAATCAGCAGCGGCAG
The DNA here is from genome assembly GCA_046045865.1 of Pseudomonadota bacterium. GTDB lineage: Bacteria > Pseudomonadota > Gammaproteobacteria > Burkholderiales > Burkholderiaceae_C > Sphaerotilus. The sequence continues at coordinate 141 of JBJOKY010000160.1, forward strand.
GCGCAGCACGAACTCGACCATCAGCCGGGTGTGCATCCAGGTCAGCAGCAGGTTGTCGCGGCCGTAGCGGAAGTGCGAGACACCGCCCTCCTCGGCCGAGAGGTACTTGACCGGCGCGTCGACGTTGATCGGCTTGACGCCGCGCCAGGCCAGGCGCACGACGGCCTCGGTGTCGAAGTCGAAGCGGCGCATCCAGGGCTGGCCGCGCATCACCGCCGCCAGCGCCGTCACCGGGTAGACGCGAAAGCCGTAGAGCGAATCGGCCACGCCGGCGCCCAGCGTTTCCAGGTTGGTCCACCAGTTGGAGACGCGCCGCCCGCGCACGCGCAGCAGCGGCGCGCTGGCGTCGAACACCGGGCGACCCAGGACCATGGTCTCGGGCCGCGCCTGCGACTGGCGCATGAACTCGCCGATCAGCTCGGGCGGGTGCTGGCCGTCGGCGTCCATGGTCAGGGCGTGGGTGTAGCCGGCGGTGGCGGCCTCGGTCAGGCCGTGCAGCACGGCCGCGCCCTTGCCGGCGTTGACCGGCAGCACCATGACGCGCAGGCCGGGGTCGGCGGCGGCCATGGTCTGCAGGCCGTCGGCCGTGCCGTCGCTGCTGCCGTCCACCACCACCCACACGGGCGACCACTGCGCGCGCGCGGCACGCACGGTGGCATAGACCGTGGCGCCGGTGTTGTAGCTGGGAATGAGGACGAGGTGGGTCGACGAGGCGACGGGCTCGCAGGCTGGGCGGGTGGTGCGGGTGGTGCTCATGCGGCAGGCGGCCGGCGCACGCCGGCGGCGAAATGGTCTTGCAGTTCGGCCAGCAGGGCGGCGTGGTCGTCGCGCGGTTCGAAGCGCCGGCCCAGCCGCACCCTGAAGACGATGGGCAGGGGCGGCAGCCGCCACAGCGGCCAGCCCTTGCGCAGATAGGGCGATTCGGTGTCGATGAAGACGGCCTGGATGGGCGCCTGGGCGAGCTTGGCAATCAGCGTCACGCCGGGGCGGAAGGGTCCGACCGTGGCCACGGTGGTGCGCGTGCCTTCGGGAAACAGCACCAGCTGGCCGCCCTCGCGCAGGTCCTGCACCGCCAGGCGGACCAGGCCGCCGGCGCTGTCGTTGCGGATGTAGCGCGCCAGCCGTGCGCCCGGACCGAGCAGAGGGTTGCGCATGAGCGACGCCTTCATGATGCACGCGCTGCGCGGCAGGCGCGCCACCAGCATCACGGCGTCGAGCATGGTCGGGTGGTTGGCCACGATGATGAGGCCGGGCTGCTCGCGCAGGGCGTCGAGCACCTCGGAGTGCAGCCGCATCATGCCGACCAGGCGGGCGCAGGTCCAGAACGCGCCGTAGCCCAGGGAGATGGCGGCGCGGCCGACGCGCCGCCCGGTGGCGCGCGGCAGCAGGTGGTGGAGCGGCAGGGCCAGCAGGTTCCACAGCAGCGAGCCCGTGCCCAGCAGCAGCAGCATGGCCTGCAGCGCGGCCCACTGCAGTGGCAGCAGGAGCAAACGCACGGCCAGCGGCAGCAACCGGCGCAGGGACATCAGCAGGCGCACGACCACGCGGCACGAGCCGGCGCGCGGCCCTCAGCGACGGTCATCCACACGCTCGGACGACTGGGCGAAGACCCAGGCGAAGGCCAGGCCGAAGGCGATGTTGTGGCGCGTGCGCACCAGCGGGCTGGCCTCGAAGGCCGCGCCCGCCAGGCTGTCGGCGCGCAGGAAGGCGCCGACCCAGAGCTGGTCGTAGCGCCGTGCGCTGCCCAGCGTGGCCTGCCAGCCGGCGTAGCCCCCGCTGGCAGCGTAGGCCGGCCGGGTGGTGGTGGCGGCCAGCGCCGGCACGTCGTAGAAATAGGCGTGCAGGCGCCGGTCGCCCCAGATCGGGCCGATCTGCATGCCCAGGGGGAAGTCGCCCACGCGCGTGTCGACGTTGACGACCGGCGTGGCCGACCAGCCGATGTCGCGCGGCGACGATTCGAGGGTGATGACCTTGCGCACCGGCAGGCGCAGGTCGACCTTGTAGCCGCTGCCCTGGTGCAGGCGCACGTTGACGCGCGGACCGATCTCGATGGTGGGTGCCAGGTCGCTCATGCCGCTGCGCGCGATGTCGTCCTTGCTGCGCGCCGGGGCGCTGGCGGCAAAGCTGAGGTCGACGTCGACCCGGCTGCCGTCGTAGAGCACGGCACGCGCGCCGTTGCGGTCGGCGCGCAGGATGTCGCCGCGGTAGACGACGAAGGGCACCGGCAGCACCCAGCGGCTGGATTCGTTGGAGCCGCGATAGTGCGGCAGCTGCATCAGGCCGGCGCCCAGGCCGACCTCCCACAGCGGCTGGTCGGCACGGGCAGCGGGCGCGGCAAGCGCGCCCAGGGCCAGCGCCAGGAGGGCGCCGTGGCAGGTTCGGGTCAGGGGCATCGGGGCTTTCGGCGTGTCCGGGGGGCGCGTCATGGCGTCGGGGTCATGACGTTTTCGCCCGGCACCGCGCCGACGTCACGGATGTTGTGGCGGCGCATGCGCCAGGCTGACCAGGCACGCGGCAGGCCGAGCAGGCTGAGCAGGTAGTAGATCGCCTTGAAGGCGGTGAGCGAGGCGCGGATGGGTGTGCGCCCGTAGATGTCGCCGGCCAGCAGCGAGAGCACCGCCTCCTTCGTGCGCAGCGGGTTGGCCGGACGCATGAACATGTCGCGGATGGCCGGGCTGGTCATGCGGTAGATGAACCACGAGAACTCGCGCGGGCCGTGGCGCATGAAGGCGTCGAAGCGGCGCCGCGCCGCGGCGCCGCGAGCGGGCTCGTCCAGGCAGGCGGCGACGGTGGCTGCGCCCTCGAACGCGCTCTTCATGGCCAGGTAGACGCCCGACGAGAACACCGGGTCGAGGAAGGCGTAGGCGTCGCCCAGCAGCAGGTAGCGCTCGCCGCTGCTGCGCGTGGCGGCGTAGGTGTAGTTGCCGGTGGCGTAGACCATGTCGTCGACCAGCTGCGCACCCTGCAGCCGCTCGGCCAGCGGCGGGCACAGCGCGATGGTCTGGGCAAAGAAGGACTGGAGATCGCCGCGCCGCGTCTTGAGGTAGTGCGGCCAGCACACCGCGCCGACGCTGGTCGTGCCGTCGGCCAGCGGGATGAACCAGAACCAGCCGTGCCTGAACCAGAAGATGCTGATGTTGCCTTCCAGCCGCCCGGGCAGGCGGGTCGCGCCGCTGTAGTGGGCGTACAGCGCCGCGCTGTTGTGGCGCGGATTGCGCCGCTTGAGGTCGAACTGGCGCGCCAGCAGAGTGTCGCGGCCGCTGGCGTCGACGACGAAGCGCGCGCGCCACTGCACGGCAGCCCCGTCGTCCAGCACCGCGTGCACGTCGGCGCCGCCGGCATCGAAGGCGACCGAACGCACGGTGCAACCTTCATGGCACTCGGCGCCGGCGGCGCGGGCATTGGCGAACAGCAGCTCGTCGAGCTCGGAGCGGCGCACCTGCCAGGCCATGGGCATGGACTTGTCCCAGGCGTCGGCGAATTCGAGCAGGCTGCGACCGGCGTGCTGCGGCGAGTTGAACTCCACGCCCCACTTGGGCAGGCCGATGGCCTGCACCTGGTCGAGCACGCCGAGCTGCTCGAACAGGGCCACGTTGGCCGGCAGCAGCGATTCACCGATGTGGAAGCGCGGGTGATGCGCCTTCTCGACCACCACCACGTGGCGGCCCTGACGCGCCAGCAGGGCGGCGATGGTGCTGCCTGCCGGTCCGCCGCCCACCACCAGCACGTCGCAGCGGCGCAGGGCCGGTTCGGACAGGGTGGCTTCGGGGCTGGCGGTCGGCATGTGGCGGGCGGCGTGGGGATTCAGGAGCGACAGGGCAGCTTGAAGCCGGGGGCATCGGGCTGTGCACGCACGCCCCGGGCTGGAAGCGACTGGCCAGGCGGGCGCACCGCTGGTCAAATCGGCATGGGATTATCGCAAAGCTGCCCCTGCGGCTGACTGACTGGACACCTCCTTGACCTCTTCCCCCGGCCCCGCGTGGGCAAGTGAACTCGCACGGCGCTTCAGGCGCCATTTCGTGCTCAAGACCCTGGGCATCAGCACATACATGTGGCTGTTCTTCGCGGCCTACTTCCACCTGCTGCGCCACCCCGCCAGCCCGACCACGGTGATGCCGCTGACGGCGCTCGACCTGGCCATCCCCTTCCAGCCGGGCTGGCTTTGGGCCTATCTGTCGCTGTGGTTCTACACCGGCATCGCGCCCGGGCTGGTGATGACGCTGCGCGAACTGGCTCACTACGGCGCCTGGATCGCAGGCCTGTGCCTGACCGGGCTGGCCTGCTTCTACCTCTGGCCCACGGCCGTGCCGCAGCAGATTGACGGAGCGGTCACCGCCACCGGCTTTTCACTGCTGCAGGGCGTGGATGCGGCCGGCAACGCCTGCCCGTCGCTGCATGTGGCCACGGCGATGTACTCGGCCTACTGGATCGACCGGCTGCTGCGGACGGTGGCTGCACCGGGCGTGCTGCGGGTGGTGAACGTGTCGTGGGTCGGCGCCATCACCTGGTCAACCCTGGCGATCAAGCAGCACGTGGTGTGGGACGTGCTCGCCGGCACGCTGCTGGCCTGCGTGTTTGCCCTGCTTGCAAGGCGGTCGTCGCTCGGCTTGCTGTATGCCGGGCAGCGCAAGTCGAGCTGATATCATGACCGGTCAAGAAATGGCCGCTGTGGACGAAGGGATGATTGCATGCCTCCATGGGTGCAGTTTCTGCGGCGGATAGCGACCAGTCGCTGATCAGAATGAAGATGGAAGCCGCCCGATGAGTTCGCTCAAAGAATTGCAGGATCTGATCCAGGAAAAGTACGGTCTGGATCCGTCCAAGTTGGATCCCACCGCCTCGATGCGCGACAGCGGCGTCGACTCCCTGGCCCTGGTCGAGTTCATCTGGGCCGTCGAGGATCACTTCAGCATCTCCATCCCCGACGACTACACCCAGATCGAGAGCCTGAGCGACCTGGCAGCGCTGGTCGACAAGGTGCGAGCCGCACAGACAGCGTGAGCCAGATCGCCGTCACGGGCGTGGGGGTGGTGGCACCCCACGGCAACGACGCCCAGGCCATGTTCGACGCGCTGATGCGCGCAGAGTCGGCCGTCACCGAGATCTTTCCCGAACTGCCCAAGCCGGCCGCGGCCGCCACGGCGGCCTTCGATTGCTCGCCCTGGTTCACCAAGCTGCAACTGGCCGGCGTGGACCGCGTCAGCCAGATGGCCGTGGCCGCGGCCGATCTGGCGGTGAAGGATGCCGGGGTCGCCGGTTGCGCCGACCCCGAGCGCATCGGCGTGTACGTGGGTTGCGGCATGGGCGGCGCCGCGGCGCTGGAGGCCGCCTACCGGTCCAACGGGCGGGTATCGCCGCTCACCATCCCGGCCTTCATGGCCAATGCACCGGCCGGCCATGTGGCGATGCGCCAGGGCGCGCGGGGGCCGGTGCTGACCTATTCGGTAGCGTGCGCCTCGTCGGCGATCGCCTTGGCCGAAGCTGCGAAGGCAGTGCTGTGCGGCGAGGTCGATCTGGCCATCGCCGGTGGCTGCGAGGCGGCCATCGTGCCTGGCGTGGTCGTGGCCTGGCAGGCCATGCAGACGCTGGCATCGTTCAAGCCCGGCCAGTCGGCCGACGCCTGCCGGCCGTTCTCGGTCGACCGCAGCGGGTTCACGCTGGGTGAAGGTGCGGCATTCGTGGTGCTCGAGGCCGCTGAACACGCCCGCCGGCGCGGTGCGCGCACCTATGCCCATCTGGCCGGCTGGGGCGTGAGCTGTGACGCCACCCACCTGACCAAGCCCGATGCCCTGGGCCAGCAGCGCGCCTTGACAGCTGCGCTGCGCCGGGCCGAATTGCATCCACGCGACGTCGGCTACTGCAATGCCCACGGCACCGCCACCCGCATCGGCGACGTGATCGAGTACCAGGCCCTGGCTGCCACCTGGGGTGCCGACCTGGACCGCCTGAAGGTGAGCTCCACCAAGTCCATGCATGGTCACCTGCTGGGTGCGGCCGGCGCGCTGGAGTCGGTGATCACCGTGCTGGCGCTGCACCGCCAGCAGCTGCCGCCCAATGCCAACTGCACCCAGGTCGACGCCGACTGCCCGCTCGATCTCGTGCTTGAGCCCGGCATGGCGGCGCAACAGCTCGATGCGGCCGTGTGCAGCTCCTTTGCATTCGGCGGCACCAACGCCAGCCTGGTCTTCAAGCGGGCCTGATGTGCCGGTGCGGCCGGGCGCCACGCCCCCGTGACACGGCAGAGGCATCGGCCTGACAGGATCAGGCCACCTCCGCCCCGCCGGAGCAACCTTCGTTTACGTAGTTCCCGTCAGCGCGCCACGCAAGGGCTTGGCTAGCATGGTCGCCTGCACCGCGAGTGCGCACCGTTCGCCCGAGGAGACTACCCCATGAAACACCTGATCTGCGCCACCGTCGCCGCGCTGGCCACCCTGATCGCGCCCGTGGCGCTGGCCCAGGGCTACCCAGAAAAGCCGGTCACCATCGTCGTGCCCTTCGCCGCCGGCGGCCCCACCGACAAGGTCGCGCGCGACCTGGGCGATGTGCTGCGCCGCGAACTCAAGCAGACCGTCATCATCGACAACGTCGGCGGTGCCGGCGGCACCCTGGGTGCGGCCAAGGTCGCCAAGGCGAGCCCCGACGGCTATACCCTGCTGCTGCACCACATCGGCATGGCCACGTCGCCGGCGCTGTACCGCAACCTGCCCTACAAGACGCTGGAAGACTTCGAGTACCTGGGCATGGTCAACGAGGTGCCAATGACGCTGATCGGCAAGCCCGGCCTGCCTGCCGGCAACTTCGCCGAACTGCGCAAGTGGATCGACGCCAACAAGGGCAAGATCAACCTGGCCAATGCCGGCCTGGGTGCGGCGTCGCACCTGTGCGGCCTGCTGTTCCAGCAGGCCATGGCGGTGGACATGACCACCGTGCCGTACAAGGGCACGGCGCCGGCCATGACCGACCTGCTCGGCGGCCAGGTCGACCTGATGTGCGACCAGACCACCAACACCACGCAGCAGATCGAGAGCGGCAAGGTCAAGGCCTTCGCGGTGACCACCACCAAGCGCCTCTCGACTCCGGCGCTGGCCAAGCTGCCGACGCTGGACGAATCCGGCCTGAAGGGCTTCAACGTGACCATCTGGCACGGCCTGTATGCGCCCAAGGGCACGCCCAAGGCGGTGCAGGACAAGATCAACGCCGCGCTGCGCACTGCGCTGAAGGATCCTGAGCTGATCAAGCGCCAGGAAGCCCTGGGCGCCGTCGTCATGACCGACGCCCGCCTGGGTGGCGCCGAGCACAAGAAGTTTGTCGAGGCCGAGATCGCCAAGTGGGGCCCCGCCATCAAGGCCGCCGGCGTCTACGCCGACTGAGGGCCATGCTCTGACTTCCACGAGCAAGCCGCCTTCGGGCGGCTTTTCGACGTGTTCAGCGCAACGTCAGCGGGATGGTCACCGGCCCGTCGTTGACGAGGTGCACCTGCATGTCGGCGCCGAAGATGCCGGCCGCCACCTCGGGATGCAGGGCACGGGCGCGTTCAAGCACGGCCTCGTAGAGTGTGCGGCCCAGGCCGGGACCGGCGGCAGACGTGAAGCTGGGCCGGTTGCCGGCCGAGCAATCGGCCGCCAGGGTGAACTGAGACACGATGAGCAGGCCGCCCGCCACGTCCTGCACGCTGCGGTTCATCTTGCCGGCCTCGTCGCTGAAGATGCGCAGCCGCAGCAGCTTGTCCACCAGCTTGTGGACCTGCATCAGGCTGTCGCCATGTTCGGCACAGACCAGCACCAGCAGACCGGTGCCGATGCGCCCGACGACCTGCGGGCCCTGCCCCTGGTCGACCTCGACGCGCGCCTGCCTGACGCGCTGGATGATGGCCAGCATGCTGCACCCGCGGCCGTCAGCTCAGGGTGACACGCGCGAACTTGCGCTTGCCCACCTGCAGCACATAGATGCCTGCGCCGAGCTTCAGACCCTTGTCGCTCACCACCGTGCCGTCGACGCGCACCCCGCCGCCGTCGACCAGGCGCATGGCCTCGCTGCTGGACGGTGCCAGGTTGGCCTGCTTGAGCAGGGCCCCCAGGCCGAGCGGCGCACCACTGAGCGTGACCTCGGGGATCTCGTCCGGAATGCCGCCCTTGGAGCGGTTGATGAAGTCGGCCTCGGCCGCCTCGGCAGCCGCCGCGCTGTGGAAGCGCGTGGTCAGCTCCTTGGCCAGCAGCACCTTGGCGTCCTTGGGGTTGCGACCGGCGTCGACCTCGGCCTTGAGCGCCGCGATCTCGGCCAGGCTGCGCCAGCTCAGCAGGGTGTAGTAGGTCCACATCAGCTCGTCGCTCACCGACAGCAGCTTGGCGTACATCGAGTTCGCCTCCTCGGTGATGCCGATGTAGTTGTGCTTGCTCTTGGACATCTTCTCGACGCCGTCGAGCCCGACCAGCAGCGGCATGGTGAGGATGCACTGCGGCTCCTGGCCGTATTCGGCCTGCAGGGCACGGCCGACAAGCAGGTTGAACTTCTGGTCGGTGCCGCCGAGCTCGAGGTCGCTCTTCAAGGCCACCGAGTCGTAACCCTGCATGAGCGGGTAGAGGAACTCGTGCACGCTGATGGGCGTGCCGGCCTTGAAGCGCTCATGGAAGTCGTTGCGCTCCATCATGCGCGCCACCGTGTAGCGGCTGGCCAGCTGGATCATGCCGCGCGCGCCCAGCGGGTCGCTCCACTCGCTGTTGTAGCGGATCTCGGTCCTGCTCGGATCCAGCACCAGGCTGGCCTGCTTGTAATAGGTCTGGGCGTTGGCCTCGATCTGCTCGCGCGTGAGCGGCGGGCGGGTGGTGTTGCGCCCCGACGGGTCGCCGATCATGGACGTGAAGTCGCCGATCAGGAAGATGACCTGGTGCCCCAGGTCCTGCAGCTGGCGCATCTTGTTGAGCACCACGGTGTGGCCGAGGTGGATGTCCGGCGCCGTCGGGTCCAGCCCCAGCTTGATGCGCAGCGGCACGCCGGTGGCCGCGCTGCGCGCCAGCTTGGCCTGCCATTCGTTGTGCGGCAGCAGTTCCTCGCAGCCTCTGAGGCTGACCGCCATGGCAGCGCGCACCGCGTCGGTGACCGGATAGGCGGGGGTGGCGGTCCCGATGGGCGACAACGTGGCGGAAGCTGGGCTGGACATGTGACAGATTGCTACAGGTTTTTACTAGATCCGTGACAAAGTTGCATCGTTATACTGACTTCGTCGCAGCGAGGTCGGGATTCTAGGGCGTCGCCCTGTGCCTGATTTCCGTCTGAGCCTGCTGCACGCCACCACAACTTCCGCCGGTTCAGGCAACCGGATCACCCGGCCCCGGGTCAGCTCACCGAGCGGTGACTGGCCTGCGCAGTGCCAGT
>JBJOKY010000534.1:0-2832 GCA_046045865.1 Pseudomonadota bacterium
CGAGCGGCGGTCCCAGCCGGCCAGGGTGGACTCGAACAATCCGGGTCCGGCCCGGCCTGCAACTTGCTGCGACATGGCCGCCAGCGTCGCGGTCGCCGTGGCCGCTGTCAAGCCCCGGGCGAGTGCCGTCCGCGCTGGCGGGTTCATCACATCCTGATTTGACGATGTAACTTAGTTTCCGCATACTCGAGATACGAGTTACATGGCGTGGGCTGCTGCCACACGCCTAGCCGCGGCCACCGCCGGAGCACAAACCATGAAACCAGTCATCGCCGAAGTCACCGCCCGCATCGTCGAACGCAGCCGCGCCACACGCGGCGCCTACCTGGCGCGCGTGCGTGCCCTGGCCAGCCGCAGCCGCGGTGCCGACCGCCTGGGCTGCGCCAACGTCGCCCATGCCTTCGCGGCGCTGCCGGGCTCGGACAAGTTCCGCGTCGTGGCCGAACGTGCGCCCAACATCGCCATCGTCAGCGCCTACAACGACATGCTGTCGGCGCACCAGCCCTACGAGGCCTACCCGGCGCAGATCCGCGACGAGGCCCGCAAGCTCGGCGCCACCGCCCAGGTGGCCGGCGGCGTGCCGGCCATGTGCGACGGCGTCACGCAAGGCTACCCGGGCATGGAGCTGAGCCTGTTCTCGCGCGACACCATCGCCATGGGCACGGCCATCGCGCTCACGCACGACGTGTTCGACGGCATGCTGATGCTGGGCATCTGCGACAAGATCGTGCCCGGCCTGCTCATCGGCGCGCTGCACTTCGGCCATCTGCCCTGCGTGTTCGTGCCGGCCGGGCCGATGAGCTCGGGCCTGTCCAACACCGCCAAGAGCAAGGTGCGCGAGCAGGCCGCCCAGGGCCTGGTGGGCCGCAAGGAGCTGCTGGAGGCCGAATCGGCCGCCTACCACGGCGCCGGCACCTGCACCTTCTACGGCACGGCCAACAGCAATCAGATGCTGCTCGAGGCCATGGGCCTGCACCTGCCCGGCGCCGCCTTCGTGCATCCGCACGACCCGCTGCGCGAGCAGCTCACGCGCGCCGCCGTGGCGCGCCTGCTGGGCAAGGACGGCGCGCCTGCGCCCGCGCCCATCGGCGAGCTGGTCGACGAGCGCTGCATCGTCAACGCCATGGTCGCGCTGCTGGCCACCGGCGGCTCCACCAACCACCTCATCCACTGGGTGGCGGTGGCGCGTGCGGCCGGCATCCTGATCGACTGGACCGATTTCTCCGACCTGTCGGCCGAGGTGCCGCTGCTGGCGCGCGTCTACCCCAACGGCAGCGCGGACGTGAACCAGTTCCAGGCCGCCGGCGGCCCGGCCTTCGTGCTGCGCGAGCTGGCCGAAAGCGGTGCCGCGCATGCCGACGTGGCCACGGTGAACGGCCAGGGCCTGCTCAGCCAGGCCCGCCAGCCGGTGCTGCTGGACGGCCAGCTGGTCTACCAGAGCCTGCCGGTCGACAGCGGCGACACCGAGGTGCTGCGCCCGGCCGCGCTGCCCTTCAGTGCCAGCGGCGGCCTGAAGCTGCTGGCCGGCAACATCGGCCGCGCCGTCATCAAGGTCTCGGCCGTGCCCGCGGACCGCCATGTGATCGAGGCGCCGGCGCGCGTCTTTACCACGCAAGATGAATTACACGCCGCCTTCAAGGCCGGCGAGCTGGACCGCGACGTCATCGTCGTGGTGCGCTTCCAGGGCCCGCAGGCCAACGGCATGCCCGAGCTGCACAAGCTCACCCCGCCGCTGGCCGTGCTGCAGAACAAGGGCTACCGCGTCGCCCTGGTCACCGACGGGCGCATGAGCGGCGCTTCGGGCAAGGTGCCCGCCGCCATCCACCTCAGCCCCGAAGCCCTGGCCGGCGGCCCCATCGGCAAGGTGCGCGACGGCGACCTGCTGCGCCTGGACGCCACGGCCGGCACGCTCGAAGCCCTGGTGCCCGCCGCCGAGTGGGCCGCGCGCGAACTTGCCAGCATCGCCCCGGCGCAGGCCGAGGTGAACCACCATGACATCGGCCGCGAACTGTTCGGCGGCATGCGCCGCAACGTGAAGAGCGCCGAGGAAGGCGCCGTCACCTGGCTGTGAGCCGCCCGACCGATCGCCCGACCAGCCCGCCGCGCCTGCTGGTCGCACTCACGAACCCATCGCCTCGAACACCGCCATGACTGCCGCCACCCACGATCTGCACCACCTGCATGCCCGCACCCTCGCCCTGGCCGATCACGGCCCGGTCATCCCCGTCATCGTGCTCGACCGCCTGGCCGACGCCGTGCCGCTGGCCCGCGCGTTGGTGGCCGGTGGCGTCAAGGTGCTGGAGGTGACGCTGCGCACCCCCGTGGCCATGGACGCCATGCGCGCCATCATGGCCGAGGTGCCGGGCGCCATCGTCGGTGCCGGCACCGTGCGCTCGGTCGAAGACGCACGTGCCGTGCACGCCATCGGCTGCCAGTTCGCCGTCAGCCCGGGCTACACCTCCGAGATCGGTCGTGTCTGCCGCGACATCGGCCTGCCGCTGCTGCCCGGCGTGTCCACCGCCAGCGAGGTGATGATGGCCAACGCCGATGGCTACCGCTTCCTGAAACTCTTCCCGGCCAGCGCGGTGGGCGGCGCCAAGCTGCTCCAGGCCTTTGCCAGCCCCTTCCACGACGTGGTGTTCTGCCCCACCGGCGGCATCTCGTACGAGACCGCGCCGCAATACCTCGGCCTGCCCAACGTCAAGGTGTGCGGTGGCTCGTGGCTCACGCCGGGCGATGCCGTCCAGGCCGGCGACTGGGCCCGCATCACCGAACTGGCACGCCAGACCCACCAGTTGCGCGCCTGACACCGGCGCATCCGCCAGTCACCCA
>JBJOKY010000535.1:0-2825 GCA_046045865.1 Pseudomonadota bacterium
TCGTCATCGACGAGGTGCAGGATCTCACCGCCGTGCAGCTCGCCCTGGTGCTGGCCTGCCTGAAGACGCCGGGCCAGTTCCTGCTGTGTGGCGACTCCAACCAGATCGTGCACCCCAACTTCTTCAGCTGGGCGGCCGTGAAGACCTTGTTCTGGCAGGGTCTGGCGGGCGAGGCGGCGCAGCGCCAGCAACTGCAGCTGCTGCAGGCCAACTTCCGCAACACGCAGGCCGTGACCGGGCTGGCCAACACCCTGCTCAAGATCAAGCATGCCCGCTTCGGCTCGATCGACCGCGAGAGCAACTTCCTGGTGCGCAGCACGTCCGTCGAGCCCGGCGAGGTGCTGCTCGTGCCGGCGCGCGAGGCGGCCATCCGGCAGATCGACGCCACCACCCGCGCCTCGGCCCGGCACGCCGTGATCGTGCTGCGCGACGAGGACAAGGCCGCCGCCAAGGCCCAGTTCCGCACGCCGCTGGTGTTCTCGGTGCACGAGGCCAAGGGGCTGGAGTACCCGCACGTCGTGCTGGTGGGCCTGGTGTCCGGGCAACGGGCAGCGTACGCCGAAGTCTGCGACGGGGTCTCGGCCCAGGATCTGGCGGGCGACGAGCTGGCCTACCGGCGCGCCAGGGACAAGTCCGACAAGTCGCTGGAGCTGTACAAGTTCTACGTCAACGCCCTGTACGTGGCGATGACCCGGGCGGTGCAGAGCCTGACGCTGGTCGAGTCCGATACCGGCCATGCGCTGTTCGAGCTGCTGGGCCTGAAGGCCGGCGAGGCCCGGACCGGCGCGGTGCAGGCCTCGACCAAGGATGAGTGGGCACAGGAGGCCCGCCGGCTGGAGCTGCAGGGCAAGCAGGAGCAGGCGCAGGCCATCCGCGAGACCTTCCTGCAAGGCCGGCCGGTGCCGTGGACGCCCTGGAGCCGCGCCTTCATCGAGGATCTGGCGCCCAAGGTGCTGGACAAGGCCCACCCCAGCACCAAGCTCAAGCAGCTGCTGATGGATTACGCCTTGTGGCATGGCCAGCAGGGCTGGGTCGAGCAGCTGGCCACCGCCCAGTTCGCGCCGGCCAGGAGCCTGGCGCCGCAGGGCGACTTCGGCTGGTTGACCAATGCGGCCCTGCGGGGTTTCCAGCTGCCGGAGGCGGACCGACAGCAGGAACTTGCGCTGCGCGCCGTGGCCAGCCTGCGCCAGCGCCACCTGCAGCCCTATGCGGCGAAGAACTTCAAGGACGTGCTGCGGCTGTGCGACGTGCACGGCGTCGACCACCTCAGCCCCGTGGGCGCCACACCGCTGATGATGGCGGCGCGTGCCGGCAACGTGGCGCTGATCGATGCGCTGCTGCAGCGCGGCGCCGACCCGCTGACCGAGGACGACTTCGGGCACACGGCCTGGCATCAGGCGGTGAACCGGGCGATGGAGGAGCCGGCGTTTGCCAGGGGCGCGCTGGCGCCGGTTTTCGATCGCCTGGCCCCGGCCTGCATCGACGTGCAGGTCGACGCCCACCTGGTGCGCATCGAGCGCCACCAGGGCGAGTACTGGGTGCTCACGCTGATGCTGGCCGGCCTGAAGACACAGTGGTCCACCTGCGCCGAGCGCACCCATGCGCTGCGCAAGTTCCGCGGTGGCTACTTTGCCGAGCAGCTGCACCAGGTGCTGGAGAACCTGCCGCCTCATCTGTGGAAGGACCAGCGGCGCAAGCGCGTCTACCTCAACCAGGTGCTGGCCCGCGCCGAGGTCGACAGCAGCTACCGCCCGGCGCGCAGGCTGTGGGCGCGCACGCGCAATGGCCACTATCTGCCCAACCCGGCGCTGCAACTACGCCGGGGCGAAGGCTGGCAACCGGTGTTCGAGGTGCTGCAGTTCGATTGGGTGGACCGCTGCACGGGCGCCGACAAGCCGTTCAGCACGCGCCCGGCCGAGGTGCTGGCGCACATGCACGGCCGCCTGGCCCTGCTGCACGGGGGCGGGTCCGACCCGCTGCAGCGCCTGACGCCGTGATGGCCCGGCCCGGCGTCAGACCTGCACCACCTTGGGCGTGCCCAGCGCCTTGAGCACGTCGCGCAGGTACTGCACGCGGTCCTTCACCTCCGGGTAGGCCCGCTCGATGCGCAGCTTGTCGTTGCCGGCGAGTTTCACGTTGCGGTTCTTCTGCACCAGCTCGACGATGCGCTGCGCGTCCACCGGCGGGTTGGGGCGGAACTGCAGGTTCATCACCGCCGGCCCGGCGTCGATCTTGGCCAGGCCGTAGGGCTTGGCCAGCACGCGCAGGCGGTGCACGTCGAACAGGGTCTGGCCCTGGGTGGGCAGCTTGCCGAAGCGGTCGGTGATCTCCTCCAGCAGGGCGTCGATCTTGTCCGACCGGTCGGCGCTGGCCAGTTTCTTGTAGAGCGACAGGCGGGTGTGCACGTCGGCGCAGTAGCTGTCGGGCAGCAGGGCGGGGGCGTGCAGGTTCACCTCGGTGGCCGCGCCGAACATGCCGGTGGCCGAGAGCAGATCCGGCTCGCGGCCGGACTTGAGCGCCCGCACCGCCTCGGCCAGCATCTCGTTGTAGAGCTGGAAGCCGATCTCCATCATGTTGCCGCTCTGGTGCTCGCCCAGCACCTCGCCGGCGCCGCGGATCTCCAGGTCGTGCATGGCGAGATAAAAGCCCGAGCCCAGCTCCTCCATGCTCTGGATGGCGTCCAGGCGCTGGGCGGCCTGCTTGGTCAGGCCCTCGATGTCGGGCACCAGCAGGTAGGCATAGGCCTGGTGGTGGCTGCGGCCCACGCGGCCGCGCAGCTGGTGCAGCTGGGCCAGGCCGAACTTGTCGGCGCGGCTGATGACGAT
>JBJOKY010000536.1:0-2819 GCA_046045865.1 Pseudomonadota bacterium
GGCTGGCGGCGACGATGTAGGCGTCTTGAACTTGTCTGCTCATGATGGGTTCCTTCGTCGAACTCAGTTGCGGACCGGCTTGCCGGTGGACAGCATGCCCATGATGCGTTCCTGGGTCTTGGGGTGTTCCAGCAGGGCGCAGAAGTGTTTTCTCTCCAGCGCCATGAGGTAGTCCTCGCTGACGACCGAGCCGGCATCGACCTCGCCGCCACAGACCACGTCGGCGATCAGGCCGGCGATGTGGAAGTCGTGGGCGCTGATGAAGCCGCCGTCGCGCATGCCGACCAGGCTGGACTTGATGGTGGCGATGCCGTTGCGGCCCGCGACCGGGAACATCGCCCTGGGCGGCGCGCGCCAGCCGGTCTCGGCCAGGGCTTTCACCTGGCTGAGCGCCACGTGCAGCAGTTCGTCCTTGTTCGGCACGATGACGTCGCTGTCGAGCAGGTAGCCCAGCTTGCGGCTTTCCAGCGCGCTGGTGCCGACCTTGGCCATGGCCGCGGCCGTGAAGCCTTCCTTCAGGAAGGCCAGCAGGTCGGTGCCGGGTGCGGCCGCTGCCGCCTCGGCGGCGCGGCGCGCGATGTAGGTCAGGCCGCCGCCGCCGGGGATGAGCCCGACGCCCACCTCGACCAGGCCGACGTAGCTTTCCATCGCCACCACGCGCCGGGCGCTGTGCACTGCCAGCTCGCAGCCGCCGCCCAGCGCCAGGCCACGCACGGCCGCCACCACCGGCACGCCGGCGTAACGCACGCGCAGCATCAGGTCCTGCAGCTTCTTTTCCTCGGGCGCGATGCCCTTGGCGCCCAGCTTCATGAACACGGGCATGAGCGATTCGAGGTTGGCACCGGCCGAGAACACGTCGTCCGGTGACCAGATCACCAGGCCTTGATAGCTCTGCTCGGCCAGGTCGACGGCCTTGTGCAGGCCGGCGGTCACGTCCGGGCTGATGAGGTGCAGCTTGGCGGTGATGCTGGCCACCAGCACCTGGCCGTCGGGCGTCCACAGGCGGATCTCGTCGTTCTTCCAGACTTCGGTGCCGCTCCTGAGTGCGTCGACCGCGCCGCTGCCCAGCACGGCCTCGGGGAAGTGCTGGCGCTGGTACACGGCCAGGTCGCTGCGCGGCACGAAGGCCTGCTGCGCCGGCGACCACGAACCGGCCGGCGTGTGCACGCCGCCGGCTTCGGCCACCGGGCCGCTCGTCACCCAGGCGGGCAGCGGGGCGGCGCACAGCGCCTTGCCGTCGTCGATGTCGGCCTGCACCCAGCCGGCCACGGTGGACCAGCCGGCTTCCTGCCAGAGCTCGAACGGGCCCTGCTTCGTGCCGAAGCCCCAGCGCATGGCGAAGTCGACGTCGCGCGCGGTGTCGGCGATCGCCTCCAGGTGCACGGCGGCGTAGTGGAAGGCGTCGCGCAGGATGGCCCACAGGAACTGCGCCTGCGGGTTGGTCGATTCACGCAGCAGCTTCAGGCGCTCGGCCGCCGGGCGCTTGAGGATGCGCTCGACCAGCGGGTCGGCCTTGGCGCCCGCGGGCACGTAGCTGAACTTGGCCGGGTCCAGGCGCAGGATGGCCTGGCCTTCCTTCTTGAAGAAGCCGTGGCCGCTCTTCTGGCCCCAGGCGCCCATCTCGATCAGGCGTGCCAGCACGGGCGGGGTGCCGAAGCTGCCGTAGAAGGGGTCGTTGCCCTGCTCGGGGCCGAGGTTGTCCTGCAGCGTCCTGATGACATGGGCCATGGTGTCCAGGCCCACCACGTCGGCGGTGCGGAAGGTGCCGCTGCTGGCGCGGCCCAGCTTCTTGCCGGTCAGGTCGTCGACCACGTCGTACGTCAGGCCGAACTTCTCCGCCTCGTGCATGGTGGCCAGCATGCCGGCGATGCCCACGCGGTTGGCGATGAAGTTGGGCGTGTCCTTGGCGCGCACCACACCCTTGCCCAGGCTGGTGGTGACGAAGGTCTCGAGCTGGTCGAGCACGCCGGCCTGTGTCGTCGGGGTGGAGATCAGCTCCACCAGGTACATGTAGCGCGGCGGGTTGAAGAAATGGATGCCGCAGAAACGCGGCTTGATCGACTCCGGCAACGCCTCGCTGAGCTTCGTGATCGACAGGCCCGAGGTGTTGGACGCGACGATGGCGCCGGGCGCCACGTGCGGCGCGATCTTGCGGTACAGGTCGAGCTTCCAGTCCATGCGCTCGGCGATGGCCTCGATGACCAGATCGCACTCGGCCAGCAGGCCCAGGTGCTCGTCGTAGTTGGCGGGCTGGATGCGCACCGCCTCCTCGGCCAGGCCCAGGGGTGCGGGCTTGATCTTGGCCAGGTGGGTGATGGCCTTCTCGGCGATGGCGTTCCTGCTGCCTTCCTTGGCAGGCAGGTCGAACAGCACCACGGGCACGCGCACGTTGACGAGGTGGGCGGCGATCTGCGCGCCCATCACGCCGGCGCCGAGCACGGCCACCTTGCGGACATTGAATCGGTTCATGGTCGGGTTTCCTTGCTGAGTGGCTTCGGAGGGGGGCGTCGTCACTCGACGCGTTGCCAGGTCTGGGTGCGGCCCAGCAGCGGCATGCCGATGTAGCCGCGCACTTCGAGCGCCTTGCCGCCGTTGACCGGCTTCAGGCGCACCTTGTAGGTCTTGCCGTTGTTGGGGTCGAGGATCTCGCCGCCGTCCCACAGGCCGGTTTCACCGGCGCTGGCCTTCACGCCCGACAGGATGGTCATGCCGAGCACGGGCTGGCCCTTGCGGGCGTCGCTGCACTCCTCGCACTTGGCGTCCTGCCTGGCGGCGTCGAAGATCTTCTCGACCTTGCCGGAGAGTACGCCTGCCGTGTC
>JBJOKY010000161.1:0-9447 GCA_046045865.1 Pseudomonadota bacterium
CACGGTCACCGGTGCCACCGGCAACCGCGACATCTTCACGACCTACGACCGTGGCCTGACCGCCAACCAGACTACTACCGGCAACGTCGGCCCTTTCCTGATCGGCGAAGGCTATCCGCTCAACGGTTTCCTGGGCAACGGTGGTGACGTCGGGGCTCTGCAGATCCGTGCGTCCGGCGGCCCCTGCTTTGCTGGTCCCGATGGATTCCATGTGGTCACGCTGACCGGTGTGGCCACCGATGGTGTCACCCCGATCGACTTCGGTGGTGGCCAGACCTCGCTGACCACCGACCTGTTCGTGATCCAGGGTCACATATTTGATGGTGTCGTGCAGACCCCGATCAACTCGACCCGCACGACCTATTCGCGCAGCCTGGCTGGCGCCGGCCAGGTCGAAGCCTTCGCCGGCTCGACCGCCGCCGCCACCGTCTCCGTCATCGACGGACCGACCGTGCCGGTGGGCAGCGGTCGCATCCCGTCCGCCGTGGCTCTGGACCACAGCGTCGTCACCCCGACAGACGCCACCGTGGCCGAGGGCATCAACTCGACCGCCGTGAGCGTGACCGACGCATCGGCCATGCCGCCGATCGTGACCGTGACTGCCAGTGACGCCACTCTGACGGCGGGCGGCACGGCACAGTTCAAGCCGAGCGGCCTGAACCTGAAGCTGGTCGACTTCGTCGACATCTCCCAGGCTGACTTCGACCCCGCCGATGGCACGCTGCGCGTGGTGGCGGCCTCGGGCGACAAGCGCGCCAACCCGGTGCTGACCGTGCGTGACCTGGGTGCCATGGCTGCCGACGGCACCTTCACCCTGACCACTGCCGCCCCGCCGGCCGTGGTGTACGTGGACTCGGCTGCCGGTGGTTCCGCCGCGGCCCAGGTGCGCGTGATCGCCGCTGTCGCCCCCGCCGCGCCGAGCGACCCGCTGGTCGGCGATGCCACCGCCCGTACCGTGGCCCTGAGCTGGACGGACAACGCCAGCAACGAGGCGGGCTTCCGCATCTACACCGTGGACGGTGCCGGTGTGCGCTCGCCCCTGCCGGTCGCCACGGTCGGTGCCAACATCACCTCGGCCACCGTGTCGGGCCTGGCGGTCAACACCACGTTCAACTTCGTGATCGAGGCCTACAACGCGGTCGGTGTGGCCAGCTCCTTGCCTGTGACGGGCAGCACCCTGGCCCTGCCGGCCACCCCGGCCAACGCCAGCTTCACGCCCTCGGTGGATGTCCAGAACCGTCTGGACGTGAGCTGGGACGCCGTGGCTGACGCGACCGGGTACGAGGTCTACCGCCGCACCGGCACCACCGGCACGTTCACCCTGGTGACCACCGTCACGGGCACCAGCTACGCCGACCTGGGCCGCGCAGCCAACACCAGCTACGCCTACCAGATCGTGGCCCTGCGCACCATCGCCGGCATCACCGATGCCAGCACCGCGGCCACCACCGCGGCGCAGACGACGGTGGCGAGCCCGACCTCGGCGACCTTCCGCACCCCGGCCACCGTGGTGTCCACCGTTGCGGGCGTGACCTCGATCGCGGTGAACTGGAACGACCGCGCCACCAACGAGGCCGGCTACCAGGTCTACCGCCGCACGGCTGCCACCGCCACCACGCCGGCTGGCGCATTCGTCGCGGTCAGCCCGGTCATCGCGGCGCAGACCGGCGGTGGCACCACTGCAGCGAACGCCATGGTGTTCACCGACACCCCGGTGGTGGCAGGCAGCTACCAGTACCGCGTGGACGTGCGCAACTGGGCGGCCACCGTGCAGTCGGCCGTCTCGGCGGCGGTCGTGGTCGCCGGCCCGACTGCGCTGAATGCGCCGACCAACCTGACGGCGTCCGTCAACACCCGTCCGACCCTGAACTGGCTCGACGCCTCCACCGGTGAGACCGGCTACCGCGTCAAGCGCTACATCCAGACGGTCGACGGCACCACGGGTCAGCGCACCGATGGCACGCCGACGGTGTTCAACATTGCCGCCAACCTGCAGACCTACCGCGAAACCGTGGCCAACACCCTGGCCACGCAGCAGACGGTGCGTTACGAAGTGCTGGCCGTCGACGGTGCAACCGAAGGCGCCGCTGCTTCGGTCTTCACGACGACCAGCACCCTGCCCACGGCTGGCCGCCCGGTCGCCGCCGCCAACGGCGCCGGCAGCCTGCGCGTCACCTGGCCTGCCACCACCAATGCGGTGGTGGGCGGCTGGGAACTGCAGCGCTGCGCCGGTGCCACCTGCACGAACTTCGTGAAGGTGAACGGCACGGCGGTCAACACCATCGGCACGGTCGACGGCCGCAGCACGGTGGCCTTCAACGACACCGGTCTGACCTCGGGCACGACCTACCGCTACCGCCTGTTCGCGGTCGGTGCTGCGGGCACCACGTTCCGCAGCGCCACCGCCAGCGCGATCAGCGTGAACCGCGTGGCGCCCTAAACGCCCCGCACGGCGCGGGCGGCAACGGCCGCGCCGGTTTCCCCCCTTGCGATTTCAAGCCGCCCGGCGCCAGCCAGGCGGCTTTTTTTCTTGGCGAGGCGTGCCGGCCGGCGTGGGCCGGATGCATCGCCACCTGCGAAATATTTTCATTTCTGCCACTTCTGTCGTGACAAATCGCACATTTTCCAGGGGCTGAGTCGGCACGCCATGGGCCGGCCCGGCTTGCGCCCACTGTGGCTTGCAGCCAACATCCGGCGCTTGTCCAGCAGACGCTGACCAACGCGCCCAGCCCTCCACCCGTCATGTCGCCCCACAGCCGTTTCTCCGCCTTCGATCACACCGGCCAGGTCGATTACACCGACCGCAAGCGCTGGGCCTGGGCGCTGTCGGTGTTCTATCCGCTGCTGCCCTTCCTGGGCATGGCGGCGCATCACCACACCGGCTGGCAGCTTGCGCTGGCGCTGCCGCTGCTGATCAGCTACGGCCTGATGCCGCTGCTCGACGCCCTGATCGGCGAGGACGAGGACAACCCGCCCGAGGCCGTGGTCGAGCAGCTCGAGCAGGACCGCTACTACCGCTGGCTCACCTGGGCGACGGTGCCGCTGCACTTCGTCGCCCTGATCGGCTGCGCCTGGTGGGTCGGCACCCGCGAGCTGTCGTGGTGGGCGGTGCTGCTGATGGGCTACATCGCCGGCACCGATTCAGGCCTGGGCATCAACACCGGCCACGAACTGGGCCACAAGAACAACCCGGTCGAGCAGTGGCTGGCGCGCCTGGTGCTGGCGGTGCCGGCCTACGGCCACTTCACGGTCGAGCACGGTCGCGGCCACCACCGCTGGGTCGCCACGCCCGAGGACCACGCCAGCGCCCGCATGGGCGAATCGATCTACCGCTTCGCGCTGCGCGAGCTGCCCGGCGGCATCCGCCGCGCCTGGATGCTGGAAGGCGAGCGCCTGCTGCGCCACGGCTACTCGCCCTGGAGCCGGCGCAACCAGATCCTGCAGTCCTACGCCGTCACGGCCGTGCTGCAGCTCGGGCTGTTCGTGGTGTTCGGCTGGCTGATGCTGCCCTTTTTGCTGGTGCACAACCTGGTGGCCTGGTGGCAGCTGACCAGCGCCAACTACGTGGAGCACTACGGCCTGCTGCGCCTGCACCTGCCCGACGGGCGCTACGAGACCCCCGCACCGCACCATTCCTGGAACGCCAACCACGTGGTGACCAACCTGGCGCTGTTCCACCTGCAGCGCCATTCCGACCACCATGCCTACCCGTCGCGGCGCTACCAGTCGCTGCGCCATTTCGAGGATCTGCCGCAGCTGCCCAGCGGCTACTTCGGCATGTTCCCGCTGGCCTGGCTGCCGCCGCTGTGGTTCAAGGTGATGGACCCGCGCCTGCTGGCGCTGCCGCACGTCAAGGGCGATCTCAAGCGGGTCAACATCTGCCCGCGCGAGCGCGAGCGCCTCGAGGCGCAATACGGCCGGCGCGAGATCGTCAGCGGCTGATGCCTTGCGCCGGCCGGCCGGTCCGCCGGTCGGCCCATCGTGGCCGGGCGCGGCCGGGGGGCTGCGGTGCAGCCTGCCCGCAACACGGCGCCGCATCGGCATCGGCATACGTTCACGCCGACCGCGATATTTTCAAGCCGTATCGTGCGCGGGCAGGCCCGCCCTTTTTCCTGACTGCCGTCCATTCCTGCACACAAGCTGCAGGCTGCGCCGCCACGTTGCACCGATCGGGCGCGCAATACGTGCAAGGTGCTTATTTGGGAATAATCTGCCTTAATCCCGCCTTATTGCAGTGACGGCCCGGCGGGTGACCTTGGGGTATGGCTTGGGGCGAGTCTTGTGCAAAATGAAGGCAGTCGCCGGATTCTTAATCTGCCATTGCCCGTGCAGTATTGCCATGATGTACCGCTCACTCCGTGTCCTGTCTGCCGTGTTGCCTGCTGGCCTGTTTCCAGGGCTGGCCCAGGCGCATATCAAGTGGTTTCACAACTATGACCTGATGCAGCCGCCACGCGATATCGACGCGGTGCTGGGCCACACGCCGTTTGCCGGCCTGATGGTGCTGGCCGCGCTGGTGCTGTTCGTGGCGGCGTATGCCGATCACCTGCTGCTGGCCGGCAACAGCCTGGCCCGGCGTGCCAGTGCGCGCATCGAACTGTGGGCGGCCGACAAGACCTACGGCTTCCTGCGCCTGCTCATCGGCCTGCTGTTCGCCGTGCTTGCCAGCGACGGGCGCACCCTGCTCACGCCCGAGCTGGCCGCCTCGTCGCCCTGCGTGGCCGAGATCCAGTGGGTGATCGCCTTCACGGCGCT
Source organism: Pseudomonadota bacterium (assembly GCA_046045865.1). Lineage (GTDB taxonomy): Bacteria > Pseudomonadota > Gammaproteobacteria > Burkholderiales > Burkholderiaceae_C > Sphaerotilus. Next base: position 4,756 of record JBJOKY010000161.1, read on the forward strand.
GTTCCCGGCCACCGGCGCGGTGGCCGGCACGGCCATCCTGCTGCTCTACGGCATGGCCATCGAGAAATACGGCCTGTTCCACATGTTCGATTACCCGGCCTTTGTCGGTGCCGCCGTGTACCTGATGTGGATGAGTTTCAACCGGCAGGCTCATACCCATGCACTGGCGCTCCTGCGGGTGGCCACGGCACTCACCCTGATGGTGGGTGCGACCGAGAAATTCGGTTATCCGGGCTGGAGTTTCGACCTCCTGCGCAATTACCCGGTGCTGACCTTCGGTGTCACCGATCTGGAGTTCTACATGGTCGGCGCCGGTCTGGTCGAATTTGCCCTGGCTTATCTGCTGCTGTTCGGCCGGGTATCGGGCAAGGCCGGTGCGGCGATATTGTTCGGGCTCATGGCCTCGGCCATCCTCCTGTTCGGCTGGATGGACGCGGTCGGCCATGCGCTGTTCCTGGCGGCCCTGCTGGCCATGACGGTCAACCGCAACCCGGTGGCCGAGGGTCTGCAGCGCGGCCTGCACGGCCTGCTGCACGAGCGGCTGATGCAGCGCCTGTCATCCGCCGCGGGCGGGGCTGCACGCGCCACGACCACCGCCCTGGTGCATGCGGCCGTGAGCGCCAGCCTGTTCACGGCCCTGGTGATCGGCTTCGTGCAGACCTATCACGCCGCCAACCTGGCGCTGACGCTGTGCAGCACCGCGCCGGACGGGCGCCACATTCACAAGTGAGGCGTGAGGCGTGAGGCGCGGCGCCCCTCATTCCGCCGCTGGCGTGGCGAGCCGGCGGCGCCGGCCCAGCATCTGCCCGCCCACGCCGCACAGCGCGATCACGCTGATGCCGGCGACTGCCCAGGCGTCGGGCGCATGGGCGAAGACGAGCCAGCCAGCCAGCGTGGCGAAGCCGATCTGGAAATACAGCCAGGGCGTGAGTGCCGAGGCCGCCGCCTGGCGGTAGCCCAGGATGAGCAGGAAGTGCCCCAGCGTGCCGAACACGCCCAGCAGCAGCATCAGCCCCCAGCCCTGCCAGCTGCCGGGCGGCTGCCAGGCCAGCGGCAGCGCCAGCGTGGCCAGCAGCGCGCCGATCACGCCGGTGTAGAAGTGCGAGGTGCCGGCGTCCTCCAGCCGCGCGAGCTTGCCGGTCACGATCTGGAAGGCCGCGGTGCAGGCCACCAGCCCCAGCGGCATGAACAGCTCGCCCACGTCCACGCCGTCGCCTTCCGGGCGGATGACCATGAGCGCGCCGACGAAGGCGCCGATCACCGTCAGCCAGTTCAGCAGCGTCACCTTCTCGCCCAGCGCGCGCCCGGCCAGCAGGGTGATGAGCAGCGGCGTGAGCATCACGATGGCGGTGAACTCGCCCAGCGGCATGGTCTGCAGGCTGTAGAAGGCGAACACGCTGGTCAGCATGAGCAGCACCGCGCGTGCGGCCTGCAGCCCGGGGTGGCGCGTGTGCAGCAAGCGGCGCCCGCGTGCCGGCCACAGCGTGCTGCCGGTCACCAGCGCCTGGAAGGTGTAGCGGAACCACAGCACCATGACGACCGAGACGGTGGCACCGACGAACTTGGTCGTCGTGTCCAGCGCCGCGAAACAGGCGGTCGCGGCGACCACCAGGGCCATGCCGGCGGCCGGGGTGGTGGGCAGGGGGGAGGGCAGCTTCACGTGGACGTCGCGGTGTGGTCGGGCGCCGGGTCGGCGCCCAGGTGGCAGGGGGCAGGGTGGCTGCCGGGCGCGATTATCGGGTTTTCCCTTGTGCACTGCAGCAATCACCCCGCATGCCCTGGTGCGTGCGCGATCCGGGCGTGATGCCCTGCCCGCAGGCTCGCCCGACGAGCCCGGACGGCGTCATGATCGCGGGCCTGCCGGGTTGCGGCGGGTCTGTCCTGCCCCGGGCCGCTGCCTGTCCATCCCCCCGCCCGCCATGTCCGCCTCGTCGCCTGAACCGTCGCCCGACCTGCCGTCCGACCCCACGCCTGATCCGGTGGCTGCCGCGGCCAGTGCCGCGCCGGTCGACCCGGCGACGCTGCCGCCGCTCAGCCTGGGCCAACGCCGCCGCCTGCGCCAGCTGTGGCGCAATGCCGGCTGGCCCTGCCACGACACGACCGAGGTCGAGCTGCTCGCCGCCGGCCTGATCACCCAGGCCTGGGACGCGCACGGGCGGCTGAACCTGCGCCTGACCGGTCTGGGCATCCAGGCGCTGACGCACACGCTGCAGCGCAACCGGCGCGCCTTCGACGCGCACGAGGCCCTGGTCGCCCGGGTGGCCGAGCAGATGCAGCGCGCCGGCCGGCTGGTGTGGTGCGGCCTGAGCCTGCGCGCGCCGCTGTCGCTGGAGCCGGCGGTGCCGCGACAGCCGTCGTCACGCTCCTCCGCCCTGGAGGGCGACGGGTCGGCCGATGCAATGGATGGTGCCGTGGACGGTGAGCAGGCCGACCAGGCCGCCGCCGCTGTCACCGGAGCCGACGCCGCGCCCGCCGCAGCCGCCCCGCCGGCCTCGCCGCCCTTCACGCCCGACCTGCTGGCCGGCGCCTGGCCCGAGTCCGGCGAGCTGCATCTGCCTGCGCCGGCCGCGCCGCGCCACCGCTGGGCCATGGCCATGCCGGATGTGTTCTCCATCCGCCTGACCAGCGTGGAGGACTATGTCGAGCCGGCCATCCACGAGATCAAGGTCAGCCGTGCCGACCTGCAGAGCGATCTGCGCAAGCCCGCCAAGGGCCGCGCCTACCTGGCCCTGGCGGGGCAGTGCTGGTACGTGTGCAAGGCCGGCATCGCCGAGGTGGACGAGATCCCGCCCGAGTTCGGCGTGCTGTTCGCGCACGACGACCGCCTGGAACTGGCCCGCCCGGCGCCGCGCCGGCCCATGAAGCTGAGCTTCGCGCACTGGATGGTGCTGGCGCGCGCCACGCCGCTGGCGCGGCCGGAGGAATCGCTGCAGCAGCGCCTGGACGGCGGGCTCGATCTGCCGGACGAATAGGCCGCCGCAACAGGCGCGCGCCGGTGTCACCAGGGTGTCGCCCCGACCGGGACCCCCCGGGCGAACCCTGGCGACAAGGCGATCCCCCGGCCCCTATGCTGGCCCGGCCCTGAAGAACCTCCGGAGCCGTCCGCCATGCCTGATCCTGCCGTGCCGTCGTTGTCCCGCCTGAACTGCCGTCCTTGCCTGCGCCGCCGTGCGCTGGCGCTGGCCGCGGGTGGCCTGCTGATGGTCTCGGCGCTGGGGCTGGTGGCCACGCCGGCCCTGGCCCAGCCGTCGTCCGCCTGGCCGAGCAAGCCCGTCCGCCTGGTCGTCACCTTCCCGCCCGGCGGCGCGCCGGACATCCTGGCCCGCCTGTTCGCCGACAAGGCCCAGCTCGGCCAGAACGTGGTGATCGACAACGTGCCCGGCGCGGGCGGCAACATCGGCGCCGACAAGGCAGCCAAGGCCCCGGCCGACGGCTACACCCTGGTGATGGGCACGGTGGGCACGCACTCCATCAACGGCGCGCTCTACGCCCGCATGCCCTACGACATGGTGAAGGACTTCACCCCGGTCGCCCACGTGGCCTCGGCGCCCAACCTGCTGGTGGTCACCAACAGCCTGCCGGTGAAGAACGTGGCCGAGCTGATCAGCTACCTCAAGGCGCACCCGAACGAGCTGAGCTTCGGCTCGCCCGGCATCGGCTCGTCGGTGCACGTGTCGGGCGAGCTCTTCAAGTCGCTCACCGGCACCAGCATGACGCACGTGCCCTACAAGGGCCGGCAGTTCGCCATTCCCGACCTGGTGGGCGGGCAGATCCAGCTCATGTTCGACAACATGCCCTCGGCCTTGCCCATGGCCAAGGAGGGCAAGATCCGCGCCCTGGCCCAGACCACGGCCACCCGATCACCCGCCGCGCCCGACGTGCCCACCGTGGCCGAGACCGTGCCCGGCTTCGAGGCCACCACCTGGTTCGCCCTGTTCGCGCCGGCCGGCACGCCCAGGGACATCGTCGCCAAGGTCAACGCCGAGCTGGTGCGCGTGTTCAAGCTGCCCGACGTGGTCGACAAGTTGAAGACCCTGGGCCTGGAGCCCTGGATCTCCACGCCCGAGGAACTGGCGAAGTTCCAGGCCGCCGAGATCGTCAAGTGGGCCAAGGTGGTGAAGGACAGCGGCGCCAAGGCCGAGTGATCATCCCGAATCTCAACGCAAGTACACCCATGAGCAGCACCACACGTCGCCACTTCCTGCAGCACACCGGCGCACTCGCCGGTGGCCTGGCCCTGCCCGGCCTGGTCACGGCGCAGACCTTTCCGGCCCGACCCATCCGTTACATCTGCCCCTGGCCGGCGGGCGGGTCGACCGATGCGGTCATTCGCGCCATCGCCGAAAGCGCCGCCAGGACGCTCGGCCAGCAGATCATCGTGGACAACAAGCCCGGCGCCGGCGGCATGCTGGGCGCCAACGAGCTGGTGAACGCCAAGCCGGACGGCTACACGCTCAGCCAGCTGCCGCACGGCGTGTTCCGCATTCCGCACATGCAGAAGACCCAGTTCGACACGCTCAAGGACTTCACCTGGATCGCCTGCCTCACCGGCTACACCTTCGGCCTGGTCGTGCCGGCCGACGGGCCCATCAAGAGCGTGGCCGACCTGGTGGCCTGGGCCAAGGCCAACCCGGGCAAGTTCACGTATGGCTCCACCGGCATCGGCACCAGCCCGCACCTGGCGGTGGAGGA
>JBJOKY010000162.1:0-9437 GCA_046045865.1 Pseudomonadota bacterium
CAACATCCTCCTGAACGTCAACGGCATCGAGGTCATCTACAACCACGTCATCCTGGTGCTCAAGGGCGTGAGCCTGCAGGTGCCCGAGGGCAAGGTGGTGGCCCTGCTCGGCGGCAACGGCGCCGGCAAGACGACCACGCTGCGCGCGGTGAGCAACCTGCTCGCCGGCGAGCGCGGCGATGTCACCAAGGGCAGCATCGAGCTGCGCGGCGAGCGCATCGAGAAGCTCAGCACCAGCGACATGGTCAACCGCGGCGTGGTGCAGGTGATGGAGGGCCGGCACTGCTTCGCCCACCTCACCATCGAGGAAAACCTGCTCACCGGCGCCTACACGCGCACCGACGGCAAGGCCGCCGTGGCCGCCACGCTGGAGAAGGTCTACAACTACTTCCCGCGCCTGAAGACACGCCGCAGCTCGCAGGCCGCCTACACCTCGGGCGGCGAGCAGCAGATGTGCGCCATCGGCCGCGCCCTGATGTGCAACCCCAGGATGGTGCTGCTCGACGAGCCCAGCATGGGCCTGGCACCGCAGATCGTCGAGGAGGTGTTCGAGATCGTGAAGGATCTGAACACCAAGGAGCGCGTGACCTTCCTGCTCGCCGAGCAGAACACCAACATCGCGTTGCGTTACGCCGACTACGGCTACATCCTGGAAAACGGCCGCATCGTGATGGACGGCGAGGCCGCCAGCCTGCGCGAGAACGAGGACGTCAAGGAGTTCTACCTCGGCATGGGCGGCGGCGATCGCAAGAGCTTCAAGGACGTGAAGAGCTACAAGCGGCGCAAGCGCTGGCTGGCCTGAGCGCACCGGCCGCGTCGGCGTCTGACAAACTCCCGCCCGTGTTTGTGATGACGAGCCGGAGCCCCGCCATGAGTGACGACTTCTTTGCCCCCCCGCCCTTCAACGTCCAGGAAGGCCTGCGCCGCGCCGCGCGCGAGCTGCGCCCGCTCGGCCTGGCCGAACGCGAAGGCGTGTACGAACGCGCCGGCGACCCGGTGCTCAAGCTCAGCGCCGACGGCGCCACCATCAAGGCCGAGATCGTGCGCGAGCCCATGCGCAGCCCGCAGTGGAAACAACGCGTGCTGCGCAACAACGGCGACCTGCGCGACTTCCTTGCCGAAGCGACCAAGAAGATCAGGATCTGGAACGACGACGCCGAGGAGTGACGCGGCGGGGCTGGGTCGGGCGCATGCGCCGGCCTGGTGATGCCGAGTCACGCCGCGCCACGTCGCGTCGATCCACCCTGCGTGACACCCAGCCCCCGACTGCCATGACCGACGCCACCGACACACATTACGACCGCCTGGAGATCCGCCCCGCGGCCGACCGCGAAGCCGCCCTGATGGCCGCCCTGCCCGGACTGCTGGCGCGCGCCGCCGCCGGCGCCCCGGCGCTGGCCGAGCAGCTGGCCGGCGTCGACCCCGCCACCATCACCAGCCGCGCCGCCCTGGCCGGCCTGCCCGTGGTGCGCAAGAGCGAGCTGCTGGAACGCCAGCTCGCCGCGCGCGCCGCCGGCGGCAGTGGCGACGTGTTCGGCGGCTTCTCGGCCATAGGCTGGCGCAACCAGCCGCGCGGCGGTGTCGGCCGGGGCGCCAGGCGGGTCTTCCAGTCGCCCGGGCCGATCTACGAGCCCGAAGGCGAGGGCAGCGACTACTGGCGCATGGCGCGCGCCATCCATGCCGCGGGCTTCCGCGCCGGCGACCTCATCCACAACAGCTTCAGCTACCACCTCACGCCCGCGGGCTCGATGATGGAGACCGGCGCACATGCGCTGGGCTGCACCGTCTTCGCCGGCGGCGTGGGCAACACCGAGCTGCAGCTGCAGGCCATGGTCGAGCTGCGCCCGGCCGGCTACATCGGTACGCCGAGCTTCCTGAAGATCGCGGTCGAGAAGGCCGCCGAGGCCGGCGCCGACATCTCCAGCCTCACCAAGGCCCTGGTGAGCGGCGAGGCCTTTCCGCCCAGCCTGCGCGACTGGCTGGCCGGACACGGCATCAGCGCCTACCAGTGCTACGCCACCGCCGACCTGGGCCTGATCGCCTACGAGACCGCCGCCCGCCAGGGCCTGGTGATCGACGAGGGTGTCATCGTCGAGATCGTGCGCCCCGGCACCGGCACACCCGTGCCCGAGGGCGAGGTGGGCGAGCTGGTCATCACCACGCTCAACGCCGACTACCCGCTGGTGCGCTTCGGCACCGGCGATCTCTCGGCCGTGCTGCCGGGCAGCTGCCCCACCGGCCGCACGAACACCCGCATCAAGGGCTGGATGGGCCGGGCCGACCAGACCACCAAGGTGCGCGGCATGTTCGTGCACCCGAAACAGGTGGCCGCCGTGCTGGCGCGCCACCCCGAGCTGGGCAAGGGCCGCCTGGTCGTCGAAGGCGAGATGGCCGAGGACCGCATGACGCTCAAGGCCGAGCTGTCCGCCGCGGCGCCCGAGGGCCTGGCCGCCCGTGTGGCCGACAGCATCCGCGACCTCACCAAGCTGCGCGGCGCGGTCGAGTTCGTCGCCGCCGGCAGCCTGCCCAACGACGGCAAGGTGATCGAGGACGCGCGCAGCTACAAGTGATGCAGGCCGCGCCGGCCGTGCGCCAGCGCCGCAAGCCGGCCCTGGCATCACCCCGCAGCGCCTGCGCACCGGCCCGACCACCTCGACCCAGGCCCTGAAGCTGCCAGGGAAGTCCCGCCCTGGCGGCGGGTGCACCCGGCCGTACAGGGCCGGCCGCTACAATTTGCCGCTCCGCCAGCGTGTTTTCCATGGCTGGACGTCGCAGGTTTGCACCTCACCCCTTGGGAGTTTTCCTTGTCATTGCAGCCATCCGCATCCGCCGCGTCCGCGGTGCAGCCCGAGCAGCTAGCCCTCGAGCGCGAAGTGGCCGAGCTTTTCGTTCAGGCCCTGAACCTCGAAACTCCCGCCGCCGAGATCGACCCCACCGCGCCCATCTACGGCGACGGCCTGGGCCTGGATTCGATCGACATCCTCGAAGTCGCGCTGGAGGTCTCGCACCGCTACGGCTTCCAGCTGCGCTCGGACGACGAGAACAACCACAAGATCTTCCAGTCGCTGCGCACCCTGGCCGCGCACATCGCCGAGCACCGCACCAAGTAAGCCCGCATGCCGAACTGGCGGATCCTGGCAGCCCTGGCCGTCCTGCCGGGTTACGCGCTGGCGTCGCACCAGCTCATGGTGCACTGGCCCGAGCAGCCCTGGACAGTCGCCCTGCTGTTCGGCCCGCTGCTGGGCGGCGTGGCTGCGGCGGCCTGGTGGCGCCGCGACCGGCTCACGCTGGCCGGCTGCGCCCTGGTCGCGCTGGTGCTGGGCGTGGTCGTGCAGCGCGGCGGCGTGGGCATCAACCTGCTGTACGTGCTGCAGCACGGCGCCATCCACGCCATGCTGGCCTGGACCTTCGGCACCACGCTGCGTGCCGGCAGCACGCCGCTCATCACCGCCCTGGCCGAGAAGGTGCACGAGCGCTTCGCGCCCGGCCAGCGCGACTACACGCGTCGCCTGACCGCCGTGTGGACGGCCTACTTCGTCGTCATGATCGCGGTCTCGCTGGCCATCTACCTGCTCGCGCCCTGGCCGTGGTGGTCGCTGTACTGCAACGTGCTGACACCGCTGGCGGCGCTGGCCATGTTCGCGCTCGAACACGCCTGGCGCGTGCTGCGCCACCCCGACTTCGAACGCGTGCAGATCGCCCGTGCCATCCGCGCCTACCAGGCCCACACGGCGGCCGACTCGTCCCGCTGAGCCTGCCACCGCCGACCGCCCTGCCGCCGACCCGATGAGCCCACAACCGCTGCCCCTGCTCGCCCCGCGCGAGCTGCACGCCCCGCTGGCCTGGCGCCACGGCCAGGCCATCAGCGCCGCGCAGTTCCTGGGCGAGGCCAGCGCGCTGGCCACACGGCTGCCCGCCGGCGGGCGGCCGGTCAACCTGTGCCAGGACCGCTACCTGTTCGCGCTGGGCCTGGCCGCCGCGCTGATGCGCGGCCAGACCAGCCTGATGCCGCCCAACGCCCTGGCCGAGACCCTGGCCGGCCTGCACGGCAGCGACGCCCGGATCTATGCCCTGGTCGACAGCGCCGGACTCGACCTCGGCGGCCTGGCCCGCGTGGTGGTGGAACGCCCGCCCGGCGCACCCGAACTGGCCGAGGTGCCGCTCATCCCGGCCGAGCTCGACGCCGTGTGCCTGCTCACCTCGGGCTCGACCGGCCCGCCGCAACCGCACCTGAAGCGCTGGGGCGCGCTGGTGGCCAACATCGGCGCCGAGGCCGAACGCCTGGCCGAGTTCATGGGCCGCGCATCGATGGCCGGCGTCACGTTGCTGGCCACCGTGCCGGCGCAGCACAGCTACGGCTTCGAGTCCAGCGTGCTGCTGGCCCTGCTGGGCGGCGCGGCCTTCGACGCCGGCCGGCCCTTCTATCCGGCCGACATCGCCGACGCCCTGGCGCACGTGCCGCAGCCGCGCGCCCTGGTCACCACGCCCTTCCACCTCAAGACCCTGCTGCTGGCCGACGTGGACGTGCCGCCGGTCGAGCTGGCGCTGTCGGCCACCGCGCCGCTGTCGCCCCAGCTGGCCGGCCTGGCCGAGCAGCGCCTGCACGGCCGCCTGGTCGAGATCTACGGATGCACCGAGGCCGGCCAGGTCGCCGCGCGGCGCACCACCGCGGGCGAGACCTGGACGGCGCTGGGCCAGCTGCGTCTGTGGCAGGAGCATGACGAGCAGGGTGGCGAACGCTACCTCGTGCAGGGCGGCCACGTGCTCGAGCCCACGCCGCTGGCCGACGTGCTGGTGCTGCAGGACGAGCGGCGCTTCCGCCTGCTCGGACGCGCCAACGACCTTATCCATGTGGCGGGCAAGCGCAGCTCGCTGGCGCACCTGAACTTCCACCTCAACCGCATCCCGGGCGTGGACGACGGTGCCTTCTGGATGCCGGTCGACGCGGCCGACAGCGTCACCCGCCCGGTCGCCTTCGTCGTCGCACCCACGCTGGGCGCGCGCCAGATCATCGCGGCGCTGCGCGAGCACCTCGAGGCCGCCTTCGTGCCGCGCCGTGTGGTGCACGTCGCGGCGCTGCCGCGCGAGGCCACCGGCAAGCTCACCGCCCAGGGCCTGGCGCGTTTCGCCGCGCAGCACCTGCCCGCCGAGGCGGGTGTCGAGGCCTCCGCCACCACCTTGCCTGCCGCACCGGCACCCGGACCAGCACCCGCCGATCCGTCCCGGCCCGGCGCCGCCGTGCCCGGCGAATTCGAGATCGCCGTCGACCACCCGGCCTTTGCCGGCCACTTTCCCGGCGCGCCGGTGCTGCCGGGCGTGGCGCTGCTGGGTCTGGTCATGCAGGCTGTCGACGCCGACCCCGCGCTGCGCCGGCAGTACGCCGCGCCGCTGGCCATCAGCCAGGTCAAGTTCCTGGCGCCGGTGGGCCCGGGCGCACGCCTGCAGCTGGCGCTGCAGCCGCAGGGCCGCGGCCTGGCCTTCGAGCTGCACCTGGGCGCGCGTGCCCCCGGCACCAGCCCGGTGGTGGTGGCACGCGGCCAGCTCACGCCCGGGGCGGGCGCCCCGTGAGCAGCACCGCCGCGTCCGACTGGAGCGCCACGCGCGAGCGCAGCAACCTGTTCGCGCTGCGCCTGATGGCCTGGATCGCCGTGCACCTGGGCCGCCCGGTGGCGCGGCTCATCCTGCACCCGATCACGCTGTACTTCCTGTGCTTCGCGCCCCAGGCGCGCCGCCAGTCGGGCCGCTACCTGGCGCGCGTGCTGGGCCGTGCGCCCACGCTGCGCGACCGCTACCGCCACTTCCACCACTTCGCCGCGGTGGTGCTCGACCGCATCTGGTTCGTCACCGAGCGCATGGAGGTGTTCGACCTGCCCATGACCGGCCACGAGCTGGTCGACGCCACCCTGGCCGAGGGCCGCGGCGCCTTCCTGCTGGGTGCACACATCGGCAGCTTCGAGGCGCTGCACGCCATCGGCGACACGCTCCAGGGCCTGAACGTGGCCATGGTCATGTACCCGGACAACGCGCAGAAGATCCATACCGTGCTCAAGGCGATCGCGCCCGGTTTCAAGCTCGGCATCATCCCGATCGGGCGCAGCGACTCGACCCTGCAGATCCGCGACTGGCTCGACGCCGGCGGCCTGGTCGGCCTGATGGGCGACCGCTACCTGCCGACCGAGCAGGCGCGCGAGGCCGGCACGGTCGAGCTGCCCTTCCTGGGTGTGCCGACGCACTTCACCGACGGGCCGCTGCGCCTGGCCATGCTGCTCAAGCGCCGCGTCATCTTCATGGTCGGCCTGTACCGCGGCGGCCACAGCTACGACGTGCGTTTCGACGTGCTGGCCGACTTCAGCAAGCCCCCGCGTGCGCCCGCCGAGCGCGAGGCCCTGGTGCACGCCGCGCTGGCCGACTACGTCCGGCGCCTGGAAGCGCTGTGCCGCGAGGCGCCCTACAACTGGTTCAACTTCTATGACTACTGGCATGAAGACGCGGCATGACCCGCGCCGCGGCCTGCGCAGCGCCGCCCTGGCCCTGCTGCTGGCCGGTGCGGCGCTGCCGGCGCTGGCGGTGGCCTTCGAGCTGCCCGAGCTCATGGCCCTGCTGGCCCAGCGCAAGGGCGGCGAGACCCGCTTCACCGAGGAACGCAGCGTCTCGGGCCTGGACGCACCGCTGCGCGCCAGCGGCACGCTGAGCTTTGCAGCGCCCGACCGCTTCGCGCGCCACACCCTGCAGCCGCGCGCCGAGTCGATGGAGGTGCAGGGCAACCAGGTCACGCTGCGGCGCGGCAGCCGCGTGCAGCAGATGCAGCTCGACGCCGTGCCCGAGCTCGCCGCCCTGGCCGACGCCATGCGCGGCACGCTCACCGGCGACGCGCGCATGCTGCAGCGCAGCTTCCGCGTCGAGCTGGCCGGCAGCGCCGTGAAGTGGCAGCTCACGCTCACGCCGCTCGACCGCAAGCTCTCGACCTACATCCGCACGCTCGAGATCGGCGGCCAGCAGGCCGACGTGCGCAGCATCGACCTGCGCCTGCCCAGCGGCGACCGCTCGCTCATGCTGGTCGAACCCCTGGTACCGGCCCGCCCCGCCGCGGCGGCCTCGTCCACCCCATGAGCCGGCGCCCGCCGCGCACCGCCCTGGTGCTGGCCGTGTGGCTGCTGGCCCTGCTGGGCGCGGCCCTGGTGATCGTGCGCACGCCCTTCGTGGCCGACCTGTCGGCCTTCCTGCCCGCCAGCAGCGACGCCCAGCAGCGCGTGCTGATCGAGCAGATCCGCAGCGGCGCGCCGGCGCGCACGCTCATGCTGGCCATCGACGGCGGCACGGCGGTGCAGCGCGCCGCGGCCTCGCGCGCCCTGGCCGCCGCGCTGCGCGCCAGCGGCCGCTTCGAGCAGGTCAGCAACGGCGAGCAGGAAGCCTGGGCCGAGATGGGCAGCTGGGTGTTCGCGCACCGCTACCAGCTCAGCCCGGCCGTCACGCCCGACCATTTCAGCCCGGCCGGCCTGCGCGACGCCATCGACGAGACCCTGGGCCTGCTCGGCACGCCGGCCGGCGACCTGGTCAAGCCGCTGCTGTACCGCGACCCGACCGGCGAGACCCAGCGCATCGCCGAGGCCATGATCCCGACCAGCGCACCGCGCAGCGTCGAAGGCGTATGGGCCGCGCGCCAGGGCGAACGCGCCGTGCTGCTGGCCAGCACCCGCGCCGAGGGCGCCGACCTGGACGGCCAGGCCGCCGCCATCGCCCTGGTGCGCCAGAGCTTCGTGCCCCACGCCGAGCAGGGACTGACGCTGCTGATGAGCGGCTCGCCCGTGTTCGGCGTGGACAGCCGCGCCCAGATCGAGCGCGAGGTGCAGTGGCTGGCCATCGCCGGCACGCTGCTGATGAGCGCGCTGCTGCTGGTCGCCTTCGCCTCGCCGCTGGCGCTGGGCGTGGCCATGCTGCCGGTGGCCAGCGGCGTGGTCGCCGGCATTGCCGCGGTGGGCCTGGGCTACGGCTCGGTGCACGGCGTGACGCTGGGCTTCGGCTCCACGCTGATCGGCGAGGCGGTCGACTACTCGATCTACTTCCTCATCCAGTCGGCCAGCCAGCCTGGCGGCAGGGCGGGCGCGGATGGTGCTGACAGCGAGCCCGGCTGGCGCCGCTGGCTGCGCCAGAACTGGCCCACCGTGCGCCTGGGCCTGCTGACCTCGCTGTGCGGCTTCGCGGCGCTGGTGTTCTCGGGCTTCCCCGGGCTGGCGCAGCTGGGCGTGTTCTCCATCGCCGGCCTGCTGGCCGCGGCGCTGACCACGCGCTTCGTGCTGCCCCAGCTCCTGCCCGACGGCAGCCGTGGCGTGGGCCTGCGCCGCCAGCTCGGCCGCGCCGCACGTGTGGCCACGCTGTGGCTGCCGCGCACCAAGTGGCTCTGGGTCGCGGCCGGCCTGGCCTGCGCCGTGGCGGTGTGGCGCGACACCGGCCTGTGGAGCGCCGACCTGGCCGCGCTCAGCCCGGTCTCGAAGCAGGCGCTGGCGCTGGACGCCAGCCTGCGCGGCGAGCTGGGCAACGGCGACGGTGGCGCACTCGTCGTCGTGCAGGGCCCGGACGCCGAGACCGTGCTGCAGCGCGTCGAGGCCGCCGGCACGCGCCTGGACGCCCTGGTGCAGGCCGGCACCCTGGCCGGCTATACCAGCGTCGCGCGCCTGCTGCCCAGCGTGCGCAGCCAGCAGGCCCGCCTGGCCGCCCTGCCCGACACGGCCGCGCTGCAGGCCGCGCTGGCCGAGGCCACCCGCGGCGGCGCGCTGCGCGCCGAACGGCTGACACCCTTCGTCGAGGCGATGGCGCAGGCTCGCCAGCTCGCCCCGGTCACGCCCGACCAGGCGCGCCGCGGCCCGCTCGCGCCGCTGGTCAACTCGCTCATGCTGCAGCGCGCCGACGGCAGCTGGTCGGCCCTGCTGCCGGTCACGCCGCCTGCCGGCCAGGAGGTCGACACCACCCGCGTCGGCCAGGCGCTGCAGGGGCTGGCCGAGACCCGCGTGCTCGACATCGGCAGCGAGCTGCGCCGCATGTACGGCCAGTACCTGGGCGAGGCCCAGGCCCAGGCCCTGGTCGGCGCCGCCGCGGTGGTGCTGCTGGTCGCCCTGACGCTGCGCGCCCCGGCGCGCGTGCTGGCGGTGTGCCAGCCGCTGGCGCTGGCGGTCGTGCTGCTGCTGGGCGCGCTGGCGCTGCTGGACGTGCCCATCGGCATCCTTCACCTGGTCGGCCTGCTGCTGGTGGTGGCGGTGGGCTCCAACTACGCGCTGTTCTTCGACCTGCTGCGCGACGACCCCGCGGCGGACGACAACACCCTGGCCTCGCTGCTGCTGGCCAACCTGACCACCGTGCTCTCGTTCGGCCTGATCGCCAGTTCGCAGATCCCGGCGCTGTCGGCCATCGGCCAGGTCGTGGCGCCCGGCGCGCTGCTCGCC
>JBJOKY010000537.1:0-2805 GCA_046045865.1 Pseudomonadota bacterium
GATGCCCTGCGGGTCGGTGACCCAGTGCTTCTCGCTGCGCGCGTAGCAGCAGGTCGTCTCGCCCTCGTCCAGCAAGGCCATGTCGGCCGACTGCGCACGCGCCTTCAGCTCGGCCAGCTCGCCGGGCTCGTCGACCTGGAAGCCCAGGTGGTCGACGCCGGGCGTGCCGCCGCGGGTGGAGATGGCGAAGTTGATGCGCGGGTCGTCGAGCATCCACTTGGCGTAGTCGCTCTCCAGCCGGCTCGGCTCGGCGCCGAACAGGCGCGTGTAGAAGGTGATGCTGGTGGCCAGGTCGGTCACATGGGCGTGGACGTGAAAGCGCTTCATGGCGGGTCTCCGGTGGGTGGTGTCTGGGGGGCGCGCGCGGGGCAGGGGGTCAGCAGCTGCTGCAGCCGGCCGGGGCGCAGCCCCCGGCGCCCTGGCAGCAATGCGCGCTCAGGTAGGCGAGCAGCGCGTTCATGGCCGCCAGCTCGGGGCGGTAGATCAGGTTGCGGCCGTCGCGCTGCTGGCTCACCAGCCCGGCGGTGGCCAGCTCCTTGAGGTGGAAGGACAGCGTCGAGGCCGGCACGTCGAGCAGCGCGGCGAGCGCGCCGGGCGTCAGCCCCTCGGGCGCCGCACCGACCAGGGCGCGGAACACCCGCAGGCGCTGCGCCTGCGCCAGCGCGGCGAGCTGGGCGACGGCCTGCGGCTCGGTGGGCAAGGTGGTCGGGGCGACGATGGGGGTGTTTGCTTCCATGATTCGATTATTGTGGAAATATAGAGGCCGTGCAACTCGAGGCACCCGGCCGCCAGGCCCGGATCCACTGGATCGACTGGACGACCGGACGACCGGACGACCGGACGGCGCGCCTAGCTGCCGCGCCGGAACGAGCGCACCAGCATCAGGTCGCCGATCTTGCGCAGCGGCAGGGTGTAGGTCTCGCGCTTCTCGGCGCCGGTGTTCTCGTCGAACACCAGGGTGACGCGTGCGGTGAGCACCGGGCGCTGGCGCGTGCTCTCGTCGAAGTGGTAGCCGCCGCTGCCGTAGTTGCCCCAGTAGTTGACGTAGACGTGCCAGACGCCGGGCACCGGCGCGGCGCTGGAGAACATCTCGGGCCCCGAGCCGTCGACGCTGTCCACGTCCAGCCCGCCGCCCTGGGGCAGCACGGGGTGGGCCCAGAACGCGTGCTGGCCGTCGGGCGTGAGCACGTGCAGGTCGAGCTCGGCCTGCTTGTCGTCCCAGGCCAGGATGATGCGCAGGCGCGCCGGGCTGCGCAGGCGGTTGGCCTCGTGGAACTGCACGCGGCGCAGGGTGCGGCCGGCCTCGTCCTTGACCGTGATGCCGTTGGAGCCCGGGCCGAACACCTAGGGGCGGGCGAAGCGGCCCTCGGCGTCGGTGTAGAGCGGCAGCGGGTTGCCGTTCACCACCAGCGTGGGCAGGCGGGCCGGGCTGCTCGCGGCGCCGGCCGCGGCCGAGCCCGGCGCCGTGGATGAGCCTGCCGCAGCCGCTCGCAGGCTGCGCAACCGCCCTTGGATGAGCGTGCGGCCGCGCTGGCCGCCGCGGTCGATCAGGTTGTTCGGGTAGGCGTAGGTCGGTCTGTTCGTGTCATCGATGAGGCCGGTGTAGGTCCAGCCGCCGCTCGGGCGGTCGAGATCGAGCGTGGTCTGAGCCGCGGCCGGCCGGGCGACGGACAGGGCCGCGACCAGGGCGGCGACCAGGGTGGCGGACAGGGTGGCGGAAAGGGCTACGAGCCTGGCCACGCCCGTCGGGCGCCGGGCAGCAGCGCGGTCAGGACGCCGCTCAGGGCATGCGGAAGCTGTGCACATGGGTGAGTTCGCCGGGTTTGCGCAGCGGCACGCGGAAGACCTGCTGCTTCTCGCGCGGCGTGCCTTCGTCCTGCACCACGGCGACTTGCGCGGTGGTGAGCTGGCCGCGCTCGCGCCCGGCGCCGTAGTAGTTGACGTAGACATGGTGGATGCCGCCCGGCGGCGCCGGGCTGGCGTAGATCTCCGGGCCGTAGCCGGTGGTGACGTCGACGTCCAGCGCCGCGCCGTTGCCGGCCACGCGGTGGCCGTAGTACACGTGTTCGCCGTCGGGCGAGACGACGTGCAGGTCCAGGTCGGTGCTGTCGCTGTCCCAGCTCAGCACCACGCGCAGGCGCACCGGCGTGCGGCCGGTCTGCGCCTCGTAGAACTGGCGCCGCTGGTGCTGCGCCCCGGCGCCGCTGCCGGCGGGGCTGCGCACCTCGACCGAATGGCTGCCGCCGCCGAAGGACCAGGGCCGCGCAAAGCTGCCGTCGGCGGCGGTGAGCAGCGGCAGGGCGATGCCGTCGACGATCAGGCGTGCGGGCTGGCGCGCGCCTGCCTCGGCGCTGCTGGCTGCCGTGGCCACGGCCTTGGGCGTGCGCTGGATGCGCCCGCTGATGAGCGCACTGGCCGAGCGCTTGTTGGCATTCACCGCAGCGGCGGGGTAGTGCACCTCCTGCACGAAGTCCTGCTGCTGCGCCGGCGCCTGGCGCCAGCCGGCCTGCGGCTGGTCGAGCACGACCTGGGCGGCCACCGGCAGGCTGGCGGCGAGGAGGGCCGGCAGGGTCGGCAGGATCCGGAGCGGGCGGGGCGCAATGGCCGTGTGCGTCATGGTCAGGAGTCGGCCAGGGCCTGGGCGAGCTGTTCGATGTAGGCCTCGTCCTGGCCGCGCGGGTGGGCGGCAAAGGCGAGATGGAGGTATTCGTGGATGAGCGCGACGCGGCCTTCGCGGCCGGACCAGTCGCGCACATGGATGTGGCCGCGGCGCTGGTCGGACCAGGGCGGGCCGCTGCCGGCCAG
>JBJOKY010000538.1:0-3143 GCA_046045865.1 Pseudomonadota bacterium
CAGGGCCACCGGGTAGCTGCCGACCGGGCTGGTGGGCGTGGCGGGGGTCGTCAGGGTGCCGGTCACGGCACCGGCAGCGCTGTCGGCGCCGATCAGGCCACCCAGCGTGTAGGGCAGGCTGGGCAAGGGGCTGCCCTGCACGCCGCTGGTCGCGACGGGGTTGACGGTCAGCGTGGGCTGCTCGGCGTAGAACAGGCCGCTGCGCCCGCCCGGCAAGGCGACCTGCGAGATGCTGCACAGGCTGACATCGCCGAACACGCAGCCGTACATCTGCAGCGCCGGCTGGTTGCCATTGACGCTGCCCGGCTGGCTGCCGACCCAGTTCGGCGCCCACACGCGCCAGGTGCCGCCGGGCCCGGCGCTCAGGGTGGCCGCGCCCGGGCTGGCGAAGAAACGGTCGGTGACCAGGTCCAGGCTGGCGCCGGTGGCACCCAGCGCGATGCTGCCGTCAAGCGTGATGCTGCGGCCATTCGCCCGGATCAGCACCTTGCCCGTGGCACCGCTGCTGTTCACCACGACGTCGCCGAAGGTGGCGGTCGTGGCGTCGTAGCCCTGCACCGTGGCAGCGCCGATGCTCAGCACGGTCGGGTCGACCGGTGTGGCCAGGGCCACGGTCCTGGGCGGCGCGGCAGCCGGCCCCGTCACGGGCGGACTGACGGGCGGTGCGGGAGGCGGGGCCGGGGCGACCGTGCTGGACAGGTCCAGGCTGCCCAGACCGGCGAAGCTCAGGCTGCCGATCGCGTTGCCCGGGTCGGCCAGCGCAACGGCATTGCTGCCCTTGCCCTGCAGCAGCAGGTGGTCAGCCAGCAGCGCGCCGGTCTGCGTGACCGGCCCGGCGCTGAGCAGCGCCAGGTCGGAGATGGCCGTGCCGTTGCCGCCCAGGCTGATGCCGGCCGCGCCGTCGCCCTGGCTCTGCAGCGTGAGCGGCAGGGTGTCCGCGCGCAACATGCCGCCCGCCACGGTGATGGGCCCCTGGTGCAGCGACGAGCCGATCACCAGCCGGCTCGCCGTGAGCGTGGCGGCTGCGTTGACGTTGCGGTCGACCAGCCAGGCACCTGGCAGGAGGAAGGGGAAGGCGGCAGCGCCAGGCGCCGCGTCGGTCTCGATCTGGAAGGTCTCGATCTGGATCGCCTGGCCCGTGTGCTCGACGATGTTGCCGTTCAGGTCCACGCCGGCCGGGCGCAGGTTGAGGCCTGCGCTGGTCGCGATCGATGGCGGCGCCAGCAGCCCGAGCAGCAAAGGCTGGGCCCGGTCCAGGATCTGCCCGAAGGCTGTGCCACTGGCCGGCGCGTCGGCGCCGATGATGACGTCTGCGCCGACCGCAGCGCCCGTACCGCCTGCATCCCGCACGGCCAGCCACGGCGTCGGCGGCACACGGTCGAAGCCCGCGATGCCGACGCTGCCCGTGCCGTTGACCGCCTCGCCCACCACGGTGACCGAGCGCCCGGCGCCGGCCGGTGCGACGACCGCGACCTGATCCAGCAGCAGGCCCAGGGCCGTGCCGCCCGCTGCGCTCGTCGGCAGCTCGGCGCGCCCGGCCAGGACCAGCTGCCCGGCCGGGCCCAGCGTGAAGGTGGTGGCAGCGATGTCCGCGCCCACCGCAGCCTCGCCCGTGCCGGTCGGGAGGGCCGGATCGGCGGGTGTGACCATCCCGCGCACCTCGATCAGGTCGCCGCCCAGGCTCGCACCGGCCATGAACACGCCGGTGCCGAGATCGCTGCGCCCGACGATGCGCTGGGTCGGCGCGTTCAGGCTGACCGGGCCGAAGGTGGTCGACAGCTGCACCGCGTCGCCGGACAGGGAACGCCCGGTGAGCGTGACGATCTTGCCGGCGTTGATGTCCACGCCCGACAGCGCGACGCCGGCGCCCGACTGCGACGTGCCGTCCAGCTCGACGCTGGCGGCGGCCAGCGTCACTGGCAGCGCCGCCGCGCTGATGGACGCGCCGTGCAGGTTCACCCCCGCGCCGAACTCGCTGGTGCCGCTCATGCTGATGCTGCCGCCGGTGGCGTCGACGGGCGTGGCCCAGTCGACGCCGGCGGATTCCGAGCCCGTGCCATTGCTCGCCGCGACCACCTGCACCGAGCCTGCCGGCGCACGCACGCTGCCGCTGCTGCTGCCCTGCACCGTGGGAGCGATGTCGCCGGGCGAGGCCAGCACGGCCGGCGTCAGGCTCAGCGTGACGAAGCCGCTGTCGCCGACCGGCACCTGGGCGCCACCGGCGGCGCCCAGCACGACCCGCGTGGCGTCGATGGTGCCGGCCAGCTGCAGCCGCCCGCCTGCCAGCAGGGCGACCTCGGCGGCCGGCGTGGTCACGCCGGCCGCCGTGCGGCCGCCGTCGATCTGCGCGCCGGGCTGCACCGTCACGTCGCCCGCCTGCAGCGCATCGCGCGCCAGCGTCAGCGGCGCGCCGCCGGCCAGGAAGCCGGCGTCGCTGCTCGTCATGTTCATGGCCGCGGCCAGCAGGCCGCCCACGTGCACCCGCGCACCGCCACCGAAGACCACGCCGCTGGGGTCGAGGATGAAGACGCGGCCGTTGGCCTGCAGCAGGCCGTCGATGACGCTGGGCCCCAGCGTGGCCGTGCCTGTGCCGGCGGCGACGCGGTTGAGCAGGATGGCGCTGCTGCCCGGCTGGTTGACCGTGACACTGGCCTGCGCACCGATGCTGAAGCTGGCCCAGTCGATCAGCGCGCGCGGGGCGGTCTGGTTGATGGTCATGGCCGGTGCCGAGGGGTTCACCTGCGTGACCGTGGCGCCGCTGAGCTGGCCGCCGCTGCGCAGCACGGGCAGGGCCGTGGGGGCGCGGGCACGGGCACGGGCGTCTGAGCCGCAGCCGGCAGCGCCGTCCAGAGGCAGGCCGCGGCGGCGAGGGCCAGGCTGGTGCACCGCCCGGGCCGGACGGGCTCGGCCGGACGCGGTGTGGACGGCGCCCGTGTGGCGGGGTTGACGCGCGCGGCGCCCCGGCAGGCTGCGGCTGGGCACATGTCAGTAACCTCGCGTGATCTGCAGGCTCAGGCGCGGACCGGCGCGCCCGGGTTCGGACTGGGGCGCGCTGTCGCCGCGCCAGGCGAGCACGGCGCGCAGGGTGAACAGCGCCGGGTCGCTGAAGAAGGCGCCCACGCCGCGCGCGTTGATCGAGCGGT
>JBJOKY010000539.1:0-2790 GCA_046045865.1 Pseudomonadota bacterium
TCGACGCCGACCCCGAGATGCCGCTGCTGTGGGCGCTGCGCGAGCAGCTGCAGCTCACCGGCACCAAGTTCGGCTGCGGCATGGCGCTGTGCGGCGCCTGCACGGTGCACCTGGACGGCCAGCCGGTGCGCTCGTGCTCCACACCCATGTCGGCCAGCGCGGGCCGCAAGGTCACCACCATCGAGGGCGTGGGCAGCACGCGCATCGGCCAGGTGCTGCAGGCCGCCTGGATCGCGCACGACGTGCCGCAGTGCGGCTACTGCCAGAGCGGCCAGATCATGAGCGCCAGCGCCCTGCTGGCCACCAACAAGTCGCCCAGCGACGCCGACATCGAGGCCGCCATGAGCGGCAACATCTGCCGCTGCGGCACCTACAACCAGATCCGCGCGGCCATCAAGGACGCCGCGGTCGTGCTGGCGAAGAAGGGCTGAACACCATGGACACCACCCTGCACACCGCCCCTGCCAGCGCCACCACCAGCCGCCTGGCGCAGATCGAGGCGCTGGCCGCCACCCTGGGCCGCACCGACATCGGCTGCGACATCGGCACCGGCAGCGGCAGCGGCGCTTCACGCCGCAGCTTCATGAAATCGGGCGGCGCCGCCGCCCTGGTGGTCGGCTTCGCCCTGCCGCTGGCCAGTGGGCGTGCGCTGGCCGCCACACCGTCCGCCACCGGCGCCGCCTTCAGCCCCAGCGCCTGGCTGCGCATCACGCCCGACGGCCAGGTCACCGTGGTCTGCGGCTCGGCCGAGATGGGCCAGGGCGTGCTGACCGCCATCCCCATGCTGCTGGCCGAGGAGCTGGACGCCGACTGGAGCAAGGTGCGCGTCGAGCAGGCACCCGCCAGCGCGGCCTACAACAACCCCATGTTCGGCATGCAGGCCACCGGCGGCAGCACCACGGTGCGCGCGCACTGGGAGCCGCTGCGCAAGGCCGGCGCCGCCGCACGCGCCATGCTGGTGGCCGCCGCGGCCGCGCAGCTCAAGGTGGACGCCGCCACGCTGCGCACCGAGAAGAGCCAGGTCATCGCCGCCAACGGCAGGAAGCTGGCCTACGGCACGCTGGTCGCCGCCGCGGCGAAGCAGCCGGTGCCGGAAAACCCGCCGCTCAAGGACAGCAAGGCCTTCAGGCTGCTGGGCCAGCCGCTCAAGCGCCTGGACACGCCGGGCAAGGTGAACGGCAAGGCGAAATACGGCATCGACGCCCAGGTGCCCGGCCTGCTGGTGGCCGTGATGGCGCGCGTGCCGCTGCCCGGCGCCAAGGTGGTCGGCGTGGACGACGCCGCCGCCAAGGCGGTGAAGGGCGTCGTGCAGGTCATCACCCTGCCCAGCGGCGTGGCCGTGCTGGCCCGCGGCTACTGGGCCGCGAAGAAGGGCCGCGACGCCCTGCGCATCACCTGGGACCAGGGCGCCCAGGCCGGCCTGTCCTCGGCCGGCGTGACCACCCAGCTGACCCAGGCGGCCGACAACGCCGAGGCGCTGGCGGTGGACACCGGCAACATCCGCGACGCCGCGGCCAACAGCGCCAGCTCGGTGGACGCGCTCTACCAGGCGCCCTACCTCGCCCACGCCTGCATGGAGCCCATGAACTGCACCGCCTGGGTGCAAGGTTCGGGCGCCGACGCCACGGTCGAGATCTGGGCCGGCACGCAGAGCCAGGGGCCGGTGCAGGGCATCCTGGGCCAGGTGGCGCAGGTCACGCCGGGCAAGGTGAAGGTCAACACCATGATGCTGGGCGGCGGCTTCGGCCGGCGTTTCGCGCCGGACTTCGTCATCGACGCCACCCTGCTCAGCAAGATCAGCGGCAAGCCCGTGAAGCTGATCTACACGCGTGAGGACGACATGGCCGCGGGCTTCTACCGCCCCGCCGCGGTGGCGCGTTTCGAAGGCGCGCTGGACGCCCAGGGCGCACCGATGCTGCTCAAGGCCGGCGTGGGTTCGCCTTCCATCATGGCGGCCTCGGGCTTCATGAAGATCCCCGACAACGGCGTGGACACCTTCGCCATGGAAGGCATCGCCGACCACCCCTACGACATCCCCAACCAGCGCCTGGCCTACGGCCGCGCCGAACCGGGGCCGCAGGTCTGGTTCTGGCGCTCGGTCGGGCACTCGCAGAACATCTTCTTCATGGAGGGTTACATCGACGAGCTGGCCCACGCCGCGAAGAAGGACCCCTACGAGTTCCGCCGCAGCCTGCTGGGCAAGCAGCCGCGCTACAAGGCGGTGCTGGAAGCCGCCGCGGCCCAGGCCGGCTGGGGCCGGCCGCTGCCCAGGGGCGTGTACCGCGGCATCGCGGTGGCGCAGAGCTTCGGCAGCTACGTGGCCGAGGTGGCCGAGGTCTCGGTCGCACCCGACGGCACGCCCAGGGTGCACCGCGTGGTGGCGGCGGTCGACTGCGGCATGACGGTCAACCCCGAGATCATCCGCCGCCAGATCGAGGGCGCCATCGTCTACGGCCTGAGCGCGGCGCTGCACGGGCGCATCACGCTCAAGGACGGCAAGGTCGAGCAGGGCAACTTCAACGACTACCCCGTGCTGCGCATGACCGAGATGCCCAAGGTCGAGGTGCACATCATGGCCAGCAGCGAAAAGCCCGGCGGCATCGGCGAACCCGGCACGCCGCCGGTCGCGCCGGCGGTGGTGAACGCCATCTTCGCCGCCACCGGCAAGCGGCTGCGCACGCTGCCCATCGACACGGCGGCGCTGAAGTCCGCCTGAGCCGCGACCTGAACGGTGGCCGGGGCGCAGCTCAGCGCCCGCCACCAGCTGGCTGACCGGCAGCACGCGCACGC
>JBJOKY010000163.1:0-9413 GCA_046045865.1 Pseudomonadota bacterium
GCGCCGGGCCGCCACGGCCGCGGCGGAGTCGAGGTCGCGCTTGAAGATGAGCGCAAAGGTGTGGCGGTTGGCCACGTTGAAGACCGACAGTGCGCTGATGGACATGTGCAGGTCGACGGGATCGATGCCGGCCCGGAACACGCCCTGGGCCACGCCGCGTACGTAGACCGCCCGCAGGCCGGCGATGGCCGGCACGTTGAGGGCCTGGATCTCCTGGCTGCGGGCCAGGAACTCGCCTCGCAGCATGTTCTCGTTCATCACTAGGCGGATGAACTCGGGGTGGGCCAGCTGGTAGTCGCAGGTGAAGGCCACCAGGGTGCGCAGGGCCTGCTCGGGCGCCAGGCTGTCGAGCTGCAGGCCGGACTCGATGCCGCGCATGCGCCGGTAGGCCTCTTCGAGCACGGCGAGGTAGAGCCCCTCCTTGCTGCCGAAGTAGTAATAGATCATGCGCTTGCTGGTGCGCGTGGCCGCGGCGATGGCATCGATGCGCGCCCCGGCCAGGCCCTTGTCGGCGAACTCGGCCGTGGCCACCTCCAGGATGTCGGCGCGGGTGCGTTCGGGGTCGTTGGTGCGGCCGCCGGCATCGTCGGACGGGTCAGGCGCAGCGACGTCGACCCCGCGCGTGACGTCATCAAGCGCCGCCGGCACTGCCTTGCGGCGAGGGCGCCCTGGTCCTTGACGTACCGGTTCGTTCATGATTCCAGTATAGGTTGGGGGCCCTGCCCGCCCAGGGTTCGCGCTGGCATCAAAGGATGCCGCGCAGCAGCTGGGCCGTGTCCTGCAGCGGCGGAAGCAGGCGGGCCGTGAGGCCGGCCAGGCCCTGGGCCGGCGTGGGCACGGTCATGCCCAGGGCGGCCACGCACTGGCCGCGCCGGTCGCGCAGGCCTACGGCCAGGCCGACCAGGCCGGGATCGAACTGGTTCTCGCTGATGCCGTAGCCGCGCTGGCGGGTGGCCTCGACCACGGCGCGGAAGTCCTCCGCCCGGCTCACGGTCTGGGGGGTGTAGCTGACGAAGGCATGGGCGGCGAGCCACTCGGCCAGCGCCGCCTCGCTCCAGCTGGCCAGGATGACGGTTGCGGCCGTGGCGCCATGGGCGGGCAGGCGGGCCCCCACCGGGTAGCCCACCGAGATCAGGCGCGGCGGCGGGCTGTTGACCAGGAAGACCACCTCATGGCCATCCAGCACGCTGAGGTTGACCGTCTCGCCGGTGGCCTGCGAGAGGCGCTGGGCAAAGGGCTGGACCAGGCGCGGCAGCCGCGCCGCCTCCAGATAACTCTGGCCCAGGCGCAGCACGCGCGGCGTGAGCCAGTAGCGCCTGCCGTCGCTGGCCGCATAGCCGTAGTGACGCAGCGTCAGCAGATAGCGCCGCGCCGCCGTGCGGCTGATGCCGCTGCGTTCGGCCGCTTCGCTGGGCGTCAGCCGGGCATGGTCGGCATCAAAGGCCTCGATGATCTTGAGGCCCTTGCCCAGGCCGTCGATCAGGTCGGCGCGGGCCACCGGGGAGTCGTCATCCTGGGCAGGGGTGGGCATGGCGGGTCGGGGGTTGAGGGATCGGCTGCGGGACGACATTCGCTCGCACCGCGCGATCATCGCGCAAACGGCATGCCCAAAAGCACGTTGCTGCTTGAGCCTCCCGGCGCGGCGCCCTAGCCTCACCACCATGGCACCGCGCCGAAAGAGGCCGGTCCCATCCCAGTCCCAGGAGACCTGCATGAGTCCGACGCCGACCCCGACCCCGTCCGCGGTCCGCGAGATCGCCGACGCCCTGCCCAACCCCATAGCCCTGGCCGGCATCGAATACATCGAATACGCCACGTCCAAGCCCCAGGCCCTGGGCCATGTGCTGGAGACCCTGGGCTTCAAGCCGGTCGCCCGGCATCGCTCGCGCGAGGTGCTGCTCTACCGCCAGGGCGGCACCAACATCATCGTCAACGCCCACCCCGGCGTGCTGCGCGGCATGAAGGCGCCGGACGAGTCGCCGCGCATCTCCGCCATCGCCCTGCGGGTGCGTGACGCCCAGAGCGCCTATGAACGCCTGCTGGAGCGCGGCGCCTGGGCCGTGCCCATGCATGCCCAGGTGATGGAGCTCAACATCCCCGGCATCCACGGCCCGGGGGGCAGCCACATCTACTTCGTCGACCGCTGGCAGGAATTCAGCATCTACGACGTGGATTTCACCCCCATCCCCGGCGTCGATCCCCATCCCCCGGCCACGGCCGGCCTGCATCTCTTCGGCGTGGTGCAGTACATCGGCGCGGACCGCACCGAGGATTGGGTGGCCTTCTACCGCGAGCTCATGGGGTTCGGCGAACTGCCGGCCGGGCAGCGCTTCGGCATCCTGCCCAAGGGCACGCTGCTGCAGAGCCCCTGCCAGAGCTTCTTCCTGCAGCTCATCGAGCCCGACCCACTGGTGCTGGACAACACCGAGAGCTTCCAGCGCATCGGCCTGGGCGCGCCCGACATCGCCGCGGCAGTCCAGGCCCTGCGCGGCCGCGGCGTGGAGTTCGTCGAGTCGACCAAGACCCACACGGATGAACGCGGCGCGCTCACGCGCACCTACCTTGGCACGGTGATGTTCGAGCTGGTGCGCGACCCGCGCCAGCCGATGACGGAAGGTGCGCCCGGCGGCGGCGGAGCCGCGCAATGAGCGCGCGCCCGCCCACGCCCTACACGCCGGCGGCGGCGGCGCACAGCAGCGCCAGCTCGTCGGCCATGGCCAGCTTCGGCATGGACACCATCACCCTGGCCGGCCCGCTGGAGGCGCGCCTGGCCGCCATCAAGGGGGCGGGTTTCGGGCAGGTGATGCTGAGCGCGCGCGACCTGGTCGGCCACCCGGACGGGCTGGATGCCGCCGTGGCGGCGGTGCGCGCCAGCGGCCTGCGGGTCACGGGCTTCCAGGTGCTGCGCGATTTCGAGGGCCTGTCCGGCCACCTGCACGCCTACAAGGTCGACATCGCGAAAAGCATGATCGAGATGGCCGCCGCACTGGGCTGCAAGGTGCTGCTGGCGTGTTCGAGCACCTCCACCCACGCCAGCGGCGAGGCGGCCACCCTGGCCGCCGACCTGCGCAAGCTGGCCATGCTGGCCGTGCCGCACGGCATCCGCATCGCCTACGAGGCGCTCTCGTGGGGCCGCCATGTCAACGAGTTCCAGCAGGCCTGGCAGGTGGTCGAGCAGGCCGACTGCCCCAACCTGGGCATCGGCCTGGACAGCTTCCACATCTTTGCCGCCAAGACCGCGCTCGATGAACTGGACTTCATCGAGACGCGCAAGATCTACCTCGTGCAGCTCTCGGATTTCATGTGGCAGGAGACGCCCAGCTTCGAGGAACGCATGACAACGGCGCGGCACTTCCGCGTCTTTCCCGGCGAAGGCGTGCACAGCGACCAGCTGGCCGAGCTGGTGCGCCGCCTGGATGCCATCGGCTACGACGGCGACTACAGCTTCGAGGTCTTCAACGACGACTACCAGCAGCTGCCGCTGCCGGTGGTGGCCGAGCGGGCGCGCAGGAGCGCCTTGTGGCTGGCCGAGGACGTGCTGCGGCGCTCCACGCCGCTGCCGGATCGGGTGGGCCTGCGCCGGGCGGTGCTGCGCGGCTGAACGCAGCGGGGTCTGGCAGGGCGGGTGGGCGCGGCCTTGCGCCCGGCCGGGTGCCGAGCCTGCTGCCACGCTGCGCGTGGCCAGCCTCAGCGGTTCAGCTCCAGGTCGATGGCGCTGGCCACACGCGAGAGTTCCTCGTTCAGGCGCGTCGCGGCGGCCAAGGGGTCGAAGCCGGCCTCGGGGTGGGGTGCGCCCGCCGCCAGGTCGGTCTCCAGCGCCTGGGCCAGCGCGGTGGCCGTGCTGAAGAAGTTGATGCCCTCGCCGTCGATGATTCCGACACGCTTGATGAAGGGATGGACCGCCACGTCGTTGCGCACTTCGTCGGTGAGCCGAGCGAGTTCCTCCGCGCCGGGGCGTGTCACATGGGCGTAGCGGTAGCTGACAGAGCGCAGCAGGGCATCGGCTTGGTCGAACTCGTTCTCTACCCGCGCGGCGAGCAGCATGGCCGTGTTGCGCAAGGTGACTTCAGACAGGTGGGTGCCTTCCTGCCGGTGGCTCCACAGCACAAATGCACACAGGGCAACGAGCACTGTCGTTGCGACCCAGGCCACCAGGAAGTGCAGTGGCCGACGCCATGGGCGGCGGGTCATGCGTGGCGTCGTGGGTGGAATTTGCTGCATCGTGGTCTGGCGTTGCTGCTTGTGCCTGGTCGTACCGCCGCAGGAATTGCCTTCAATCCTGCCATGGCATTTTCCTCAGCGTGCTGATCGATAACCACGGCTCAAGGCGCTCTGGAACAGAGTAATGGGCGGTCATCGGACAACAGGTCATCGGATCACTCGTGTGATGGCCCCAGGGCGGTCATGCTCCCGGGGCCTCGGTCGCAAGCGCCGTGTTTTATCGCGGCGGCCAGCCTGGTAGCGATGAGGATTGGGCTGCCTTGCAACTTTCTATCATCCGTTCACCGTGCGGCGGCCTGTTCAGGCCGCCGAGCCACGACATCACCCGGCCCGCGCGATGACCAGCATCCACCCCACCTTCCACCGCCCCCCCCCACCCCGAACGCCCGCCCGGCTCGGCCTGCGGTGTGTTCCCGCCGGGCAAGGTCAAGGCCCGCCGGCTGACGCGTGCCCGCGGCTCATGAGCCCGCCGCCGCCCTACAACCTGGCACGCTTCGACTTCATCTCCATCCGCCTGGCGGTGGCGTGTGCGCGCACCGGCAACCTCACCGCGGCGGCGCGCGAATGCCACCTGGTGCTGCCGGCCGCGAGTCGGCGCCTGCGTGACCTGGAGCAGGCGCTGGGCGCGCAGCTGTTCGAGCGCCATTCGCGCGGTCTGGTGCCCACCGCCCTGGGCCACGCCTTCATGAAACGCGGCATGGCCATCCTGCAGGAACTGGACGGCCTGGTTGTCGAGCTGGCCGACGCCCGCCAGGGCGTGGTGCGCCACCTGCACCTGTGCGCCGGCACGGCGGCGATCACCCAGTTCCTGCCGCCGCTGCTGGCCGCTTACGCGGCGCTGCGGCCCGAGGTGCAGGTGGAGCTGGAGGAGCAGGTGTCCGGCCAGGTCGTGGCTGCGGTGCGCGAGCGTCGGGCCGACCTGGGCGTCTTCGTCACCGGGCCGGACACCGGCGGGCTGACCGTGCACGACTTCCGCCGCGACGAGCTGGTGCTCATCCTGCCCGCCGGCCACGCCCTGGCGGGGCGCACGCCCATCGCCTTCGAGGCCACGCTGGACGAGCCCTGGATCAGCCTGAACGCCGGCGCCGCCATGCTGCAGGCCCAGCAGCAGGCGGCCATGGCGGCCGGGCGCAACCTCAAGCTGCGCATGCAGGTGCGCAGCTTCGACGCCGTGGGCCACATGGTGGCCGCCGGCCTGGGCATCGCCGCCCTGCCCAAGGGGGCGGCGCTGCCCATCGTGCGCGCCATGAAGCTGGCCTGGCGCCCGCTGGCCGACACCTGGGCGCAGCGCCAGCTCCAGGTCTGCGTGCGCCCGGACGCCGACGCGGCGGTGCTCGCGCTGCGCGACTTCCTGCTGCCTGCACCTGCGCCTGCGCCGGCACCCGCGTCTACGCCCACGCCTACGCGAAACGCGAAGCCTGCCCAAGCCAGAAGCCAATAGACGCGCCCCGCCGCCGGCCGGACACTGGCTGGCATGGACGCAGCAGCAGCAACCTCCTCCCCGCTCTCCCCCGCCGCCCTGGCCGGCCTGAAGGTGGTCGAACTCGGCCAGCTCATCGCCGGGCCCTTTGCCGCCAAGACCCTGGCCGACTTCGGCGCCGAGGTCGTCAAGATCGAGCCGCCCGGCGCGGGTGACCCGCTGCGCAAATGGCGGCTGCTCAAGGACGGCACCTCGGTGTGGTGGCAGGTGCAGAGCCGCAACAAGCGCTCGCTGGCGCTCGACCTGCGCACGCCCGAAGGCCAGGACGTGGTGCGCCGCCTGGCCGCCGAGGCCGACGTGCTGATCGAGAACTTCCGCCCCGGCGCGATGGAAGGCTGGGGCCTGGGGCCGGACGAGCTGCTGGCCGCCAACCCGCGCCTCATCGTGCTGCGCGTGAGCGGCTACGGCCAGACCGGGCCCTACCGCGACCGCCCCGGCTTCGGCGTGGTGGCCGAGGCCATGGGCGGCCTGCGCCACCTCACCGCCGAGCCGGGTCGTGTGCCGGTGCGGGTGGGCGTGAGCATCGGCGACACGCTGGCGGCGCTGCACGGCGTCATCGGCATCCTGCTGGCGCTGCAGCACCGCCAAACCAGCGGACGCGGCCAGGTGATCGACGTGGCGCTGTACGAGGCCGTCTTCAACTGCATGGAAAGCCTGCTGCCCGAATACAGCGCCTTCGGTGCCGTGCGCGGCCCCGCCGGCAGCGCCCTGCCCGGCATCGCGCCGACCAACGCCTACCGCTGCGCCGACGGCGGCTACGCGCTGGTGGCCGGCAATGGCGACAGCATCTTCCGCCGCCTGATGACCCTCATCGACCGTGACGACCTGGGCCGGGATCCGGCCCTGGCCGACAACACCGGCCGCGTCGCCCGCGTGGCCGAGCTCGACGCCGCCATCGGTGCCTGGACCGCCACGCGCACGGTCGACGAGGTGCTGGCGGCGCTGGACGCTGCCTCGGTGCCCGCCGGGCGCATCTACTCGGTGGCCGACATCGCCGCCGACCCGCACTACCAGGCGCGCGGCATGCTGCAGCAGGTGCGGATGGACGACGGCAGCGAGCTCACCGTGCCCGCCGTCGTGCCCAGGCTCTCGGCCACCCCCGGCGGACACCGCCGCAACGCGCCCGCCCTGGGCCAGGACAGCGACGCCGTGCTGCGTGAACTGGGCCTGACCGAGGCGCAGATCGCCGCGCTGCATGAGCGCGGCATCGTGCAATGAGCACCGTCGCCCCACCACCTACCCCGATCGCCGACGCCATGCCACCACGCATCCACTTCAACGAGGTCGTCACGCGCGACGGCTTCCAGATCGAGCCTGGCTTCGTCCCCACCGACGCCAAGGTGGCGCTGATCGACGCGCTGAGCGCCTGCGGCTACGCCAAGATCGAGGTGACCTCGTTCACCTCGGCCAAGGCCATTCCGATGCTGCGCGATGCCGAGGAGGTCATGGGTCGCATCCGCCGTGTGCCCGGCGTCGAATACACCGTGCTGGTGCCCAATGTGCGCGGCGCCGAGCGGGCGCTGGAATCGCGCGCCGACGAGCTGAACCTGGTGATGTCCACCAGCGAGACGCACAACCTGGCCAACCTGCGCATGCCGCGCGAGACGAGCTTCAAGGGCCTGGCCGAGGTGATCGCGCTGGCGCGCGGCGCCGCGGTGCCGGTCAACGTGTCGCTGTCGTGCTGCTTCGGCTGCCCGATGGAAGGCGAGGTGGCCGAGGCCGAGGTGCTGCGCTGGGCCGACCGTTTCGCCGCGCTGGGCGTGCGTGGCCTGACGATCTGCGACACCACCGGCATGGCGCACCCGGCGCAGGTGGCGGCGATCTGCCGCGCGCTGCGCGAACGCTTTGACGGCCTGCAGCTCACCCTGCACTTCCACAACACGCGCGGCATGGGGCTGGCCAATGTGCTGGCTGCGGTGCAGCAGGGCATCACGCGCTTCGACGGCTCGCTCGGCGGCCTGGGCGGCTGCCCCTACGCGCCGGGCGCCAGCGGCAACATCTGCAGCGAGGACGCCGTCCACATGCTGCAGCTCATGGGTCACGACACCGGCATCGACCTGCCGCGCCTCCTGGCCGCGGCACGCAGCCTGCCGGCCATCGTCGGCCACGAGGTACCCGGTCAACTCGCCAAGGCCGGCCTCATCACCGAACTGCATCCGGCCCCGGCCCACGTGGCCGAGCTGCGCCAGGCCTGACCCGGACCGTCCCCGCCATGATCGACCAACTCGACCATCTCGTGCTCACTACCGCGCGCCGCGAGGCCTGCGTGGACTTCTACACCCGCGTGCTGGGCATGCAGCTCGAAAGCTTCATCGGCGGCACGCCCCCGGTGCAGCGCCAGGCCTTCAAGTTCGGCCACCAGAAGATCAACCTGCACGTGCAGGGCTGCGAGTTCGAGCCCAAGGCCCACCTGCCGGTGCCGGGCGCGCTGGACCTGTGCTTCATCGCCAGCATCCCGCTCGAGCAGGTGATCGCCCGCCTGGCCGCGGCGGACTGGCCCATCGTCGAAGGCCCGGTGCTGCGCACCGGTGCAACGCGCAAGATCCGCTCGGTCTACGTCCGCGACCCGGACTTCAACCTGATCGAGATTGCCGAGCTGGCCTGAGCCGGCCCGGCCGCGGGCATGACGCCAGGGCCGGACGTCGCGTCCTTCAGCGCACCACGCCTGGCCCGACCGGCATGGCGCCGCCGGGGCGCACGGGCTGGGTGGTCATGCGGCCGTCCAGATCGGCGCCAGCCACGGCGGGCTGGCGTCGCAGCGCCGCCTGCCACTGCCGCTCGTAGCCCTCGGGCACGGTGATCACCCAGCCGATCGGTGGGTCGCCGCCCAGGGCGCGCTCCACCGTCAGGCCCAGACGGGCCATCAGCGGGGCGATCTCGCCGCCGCGGCCGGCTTGGGGGCTCACGAGCAGGCGGCCGGGTGCGAAGCCACGCTCGTTGCCGGTGCCGGCACGCGGATAGGCCACGCCATCCACCACCAGGGTGCTGCCCTGGTAGCTGGCAGCAGCAGCTGTTGCCGCTGCTGCTGCCGCGGGCGCTGCACTGCTGGTGGCCTGGCCGGCCTGGGCGACCAGCACGGCTGGCAAGGCAGGCCCGGGGGCGGCTGATGCGAGCTGCACGGCAAGGACCGGCGAGGACGGCGGCAGGGTGGGCAGGGTGTCGGGCAGGACCATGGTGGACTCCGTTGCGCCCGCCGGCCGCCGGGATGGCGGCGCCGCGGACTGGGCCGGGCGATCATGCGCCCGTGCTCATGCAACGGTCGACCGGGCCGCGCGGTTCACAGCGCCGGTCACCGCACCGGCCTCAGGCCGGCTCCATCAGCATCAGCCCGGCGGCGGTGTTGGAGATGGGGATGTGGTAGTTCTGGTGCGTCAGCTTGGCATTTGCGCCCAGCGCGGCGCGGCTGGCCAGCCACATCAGGAGTTCCACGCCCTGGGTGCCGGCCTTTTCCACCAGCTGCTCGCTGTTGAACTGGGTGGCCCACCTGGGGTCGTGGATCAGGCTTTCCATGAACGCCAAGTCGAAGTCGCGGTTGATGAAGCCGGCGCGTTCACCGTCGAGCTGGTGCGACAGGCCGCCGGTGCCCAGCACCACCACCTTGGCATCGCTCTTCCAGCTGGCGATGGCGCGGCCCACGGCCTCGCCCAGCTTGTAGCAGCGCGCCGCGCTGGGCAGGGGGAACTGCACGGTGTTGATGCAGATGGGCACCACC
>JBJOKY010000164.1:0-13250 GCA_046045865.1 Pseudomonadota bacterium
CCGCCCGGGTCCGGCGACCGGTCCGCCCCGTCCTGGGGCAGCCCCGGCGGGGGGCCGGGATCAGCTGCGCCAGCCGCGTTTTTCGTCGAGCTGCCGGGTCAGGTTGACCAGCCGGCGGTAGCTCTCGAGCCGCCGGGGGTCGATGTCCCCGGCCTCCACCGCCGCCTGCACCCCGCATTGCGGTTCGCGCAGGTGGAGACAGTCCAGAAAACGGCATTGCGCGGCGCGCCCGGGCTGATGTTGTTGTTGGCGTCGGCGGTCGGGAAGTACTTCCTGTCGAACAGGTTCTCCACGTTGAGCGCCACACGGGTCCTGCCGCCGGCAAGGGCGTAGTACAGCGCGCCGTCCACGCGGGTGAAGGCAGGCAGTTGCACCAGGTTGTCGGCGTTGGGGTAGGACGAGCCCTGGTAGACCACACCCAGGCCGGCACCGAAGCCGCCGCCCACGGTCACGCGGTTCCAGATCGACGCCGTGTCCTCGGGCACCAGTTGCGGGCGGTGACCCAGCGTGCCGGCCGCAGCGGTGGCCCTGCGGATGCGCGCATCCAGATGGGCATAGCCGGCATGGACCTGCCAGCCCGGCGTGATCTCGCCCTGCAGGCCGAGTTCGATGCCTTCGGTGCGCTGCTGGCCGCTCTGCACGAACCCGCCGTTGCCGTCGGCATTGCGCACCTTGTTGCGGTCCAGGCGGAACACCGCCGCGGACAGTGCCAGGCGCGGCAGCAGGTCCCAGCGCCCGCCGATCTCCAGGTTGGTGGCGGTTTCGGGCGCGAAATCGGCCGTGCTCAGGCCGGTGTTGCGGTCCAGCACCGCCAGCCCCAGCGTCTCGGCCGACGGCAGGAAGGAGTAGCTGTAGCTGGCGTAGCACGTCGACGCCGGGGTGGGGGCCCAGATCAGGCCCAGGCGCGGGCTGAACTCCTTGTCGGTACGCGCCAGGTCGGTCGCCGTGGTCGGCGTGGTGGTGGCACCGAGCGTGGTGCGGCGGTCGTCGAACCTGGCCTTGAAGTAGTCGTGACGCAGGCCGGCGAGCAGCTTCCATTCCGTCGAGAAGGCGACCTGGTCCTGCACGTAGACCGCGACGATGTCGGCCTTGACGTTGTTGTCGGCATCGGTGCCGTTGGGGCGGAAGACCGTCGCCACGGCGAACGGGTTGTCGGCCGGCACCTGGATCGAAGTGGTACCGGCGCCAGCGCCGAAGAAACCGGTGTTGCGCTTGTTGGTGCTGTCCTGGCGGCCCAGTTCCAGGCCGGCCAGCAGCGTGTGCTCGACGCCGGCCAGGGTCACGCGGGTGGTCACGTCGGTCTGGTTGAAGACGTTGGTGCGGTCGTTGGCGTTGTTGTAGGCGTTCAGGGTCACCAGGCCGGCGGCGTTCACCGGGGTGGTCGTGGCCGGGAAGACGTTCTGGTAGTACTTGTCGTAGTGCGTCACACGCAGGTTGTTGCGCAGTTGCACACCGTTGCCGAGGTCATGGTCGAGGATGACGTAGGCGCCGTCGACGTACGAATGCGCGTTGCTCTGTTCGGCGTTGCCGAAGAAGGTACCCGGGTCGGCGTCATAGGGCCGGCCGTTGCGCGACGGGAAGCCGCGATCGGCAGTGCGGTCATCGTGCAGGTGCTCGTAGCCCAGGGTCAGGGCGGTCTGCGCGCCGGGCCTGATCGTCACCGTGGGGTTGAAGGCGTAGCGCTTCATGCCCGCACCCTCGCGCAAGCTGTCGGCCTTTTCAGCCATGGCGTCCAGGCGCCAGGCCAGCGTGTCACTCAGCTTGTTGCCCACGTCGACTGCGCCGCGCAACCGGGCGCCACTGCCCAGCGTGACGGTGGCGTCGGCGACCTGGCCGAAGACCGGCTTCCTGGTGATGCGGTTGAGCACGCCGCCGGCGCCGCGGCCGAAGATCATGCCGCCGGCGCCCTTGAGCACCTCGACGCGTTCGAGGTTGTAGAGGTCTCGGAACACCTGGGCGTCGTCACGGATGCCGTCCACGTACAGGTTGGCCGAGCTGCCGATGCCGCGCAGGATGAACTCGTCGCGGTTGCCCTCGCCCTGGTGCGCCAGTGCGCCGGGCACGTGGCGGATCACGTCGGCCAGGCTCTGCATGGCCTGGTCCTTCATCAGCTGGGCCGGCACCACGCTGACCGAGGCGGGGATCTCCTTGAGCGGCGTGGCGGTCTTGCTGAAGGTGCTGCCGTCGCTGCTGCGGTAGTCCGGGCCATGGCCGGTGATGACGACGGGTTCGAGCACCTGGTCAGCCCCATGGGCTGCGCCGACGGCGCTGACGACGGCCGCCGCGACGGCCAGCTTGTTCTTGTACGGAAGGAATCCAGGCATGCTTGCAACTCTTGTGGTTGAGTGGCTGGCTGGGTGCAATCGCCTGGCTTGCCGGTGAATGAAATGGTTGAAATGGTGATCGTTGACCGGTGATCGGCCGGCGGTGACGGGGCGGGCACCGGGCGGTGCCGATCTGCCTGTTGCAGCCGGCGGGCCTGGGCAGCGCCATTGCCCGCCGGGCCCAGGCGTACATGATCAGCAAGACCGGCAACAAGGGCACCGGCACCGGCCGTAGCCCACCGGCGGCGGGGTGCACGCCGGCACGGACGACATGGATGGTGACCGTGGCCACTGCGTCGGGCACATCTGCCCGGGTGTGCGCCAGGCCACCCCGGCGCCGTGCCCCGGGCCGGCGTCGTCCGGCAGCAGGCAGGCCGCAACGCGAAGCAGGACTGCCCGACGCGCGCCACCCGTGCGGCCGGCACCACCTGTGCACCCACGGTGCGTCCGGCCTGCTCCAGCCGCACCGCCCTTTCGTCGAGGCCCGCGGCCGCCCGCACATCGGCCGCGACATGGCGTGCCCAGGGTGATGTGATCCAGGGTCGGCTCGGGCATGGAATGAAATGCGGATTCATGCAAATAGGAATGATTCGCATTTCATCACGAATGCAAACCACGGGCAAGGCGGACGCAGCCTGTACGCAACGACTTGCGCCCGGCTCAGCCGCCGGGCACCGTGCCGGCCGGCGGCTCATCCACCAGTCCGGCGGCCTCGGCCGGCACACGCACCACGGTGACGGTGCAGTCAGCCTGGGCCACCACCTGCGAGCTCACGCTGCCCAGGTAGCGCCGCAGCGCCGAGTTGCCGCGTGCGCCCATGACGACATGGTCGACCTGGGTGCGCCGGGCGAAGTCGACGATGGCGGCGGCGGCGTCGGGCGCTTCCAGCACGTGGAAGGTCAGCCGGCTCTCGTCCAGGTCGAGTGCCTGCGAGATCGGCCGTGCCCAGTGCTTCAGGCCCACCAGCTGCTTGACGTGCAGGCTGCGCCCGGCCGCGTCGGTGAGCTCGTCCATGCCGATGCGTGCGGTCTTCATCACGCTGACGCAGGCCAGGCGAGCGCCGGGTTCGGTGACGAGCACGCGGCGCACGGTCTCGCGCACCATGTCGAGCAGCTCGTCGGTCGCACCTTCGACGTCGACCGCGGCCATGACGATGGGTGCACGCTTGAGCTGCTCGGCCACGCCGGACTGGCTGACCGGCTCGGCGCCCATGGCGGCGAACCAGCGCTTGAACTGGGTGAAGCGCCCGGCCGTGCCGGCGCGGCTGGCGCGCTCGGTGAGCCTGACCTGTTCGGGGTGCAGCAGCTCCTGCGCCAGCTGGGCCGCGCTGGCGTGGCGCTTGTCGGCCTGTACCTCCAGGCAGCGCAGGATGATCTCCTGCAGCCAGGGCGGCACATCGGGGCGGATGGCGCGCGGCGGCACGGGCTCCTTGTACAGCCGCTCGCGCAGGCCGCGCACGCTGCTGGGCGCGCCGTAGGGGCGTTCGCCGGTGGCCAGGTGGTACATCATGACGCCCAGCGCGAACAGGTCGCTGCGCGGCTCGCTGCGCAGGAACTGCACCTGCTCGGGCGACATGTAGGGCCCGGTGCCCATGGGCAGGTTGAACTCCTCGTCCAGCAGGTCGGGCAGGTGGTCGTGGCGCGACAGGCCGAAGTCCACCAGCACCACGTCGCCGGCACGTTCGCCGCGCTCGCCCGCGTGGGCGCGCAGCAGGATGTTGCTGGGCTTGATGTCCAGGTGGATCACATGCTGGCGGTGCAGCTCGTGCAGCGCCATGGCCACACGTGCGCCGATGCTGGCAACCTCGTCGGCCGAGATGGGCGCCTGGTCCAGCCGCGGGCGCAGCGAGTCGCCCTGGATGTGCTCCATCACGATGTAGGGCCGCACCGTGAAGTCGCCCTTGGCGATGAAACGCGGCACGTGTGCACCCTTGAGCATGGGCAGGATCATCATCTCGACCTCGAAGCCGACGATGGTGGCCGGGTCCTCGCCGCCCTTGATGCGCGGCACCTTCATCAGCATCGGGATGGGGTGGTCCGGATGGGTGACACGCCACAGGTTGGCCATGCCGCCCTGGTGCAGGCGCTCCTCGAGGCGGAAGCCGTCGAGCACGTCGCCGGCCTCGAGCGGGCGCACCGGCAGGTGTTCGGGGTGCAGGCCGGCGCCATCGTCGGCCGCGCTGCTCGGGGGGACGTGGGCGTCGTCGGTGGGCAGGGCCGGGTCTGTGCTCATGCAGGGCTGGGCGCTGCGCAGGCGCCTTGGTGAGGGAAGGGATCGACGGGCGGTGCGGCACGCGCCAGCGTTCGTCACCCCGGTGCGGCCGGGCGCGAGGCTAGCAAAGCCGCCCGGCGCCGAGCTTGACGCCGGTTAATTGCCGTGATGCAGCCGCTCGCCCAGGCCGCGCGGCAGGCCGGCGGCGATGATCTTGGCCGCCGTCGCCTCGTGGTCGTAGGGCACGCGGTGGAAGGTCAGGGTGTGGCGCTCGGTGTCGAACAGTGCCCAGCAGGCCGCCGGGTTGCCGTCGCGCGGCTGGCCGGCCGACCCCGGCACGGCCAGCCACTGGCGGTGCGAGGGCACGGGCACGGCCACGCCGGGCGTGGGGCGGAAGTCCGCGATCTTGCCGGTGCTGCTGAGGTGGTAGAGCATGGGCTGGTGCACATGGCCCACGAAGGTGTGGCGCGCGGTGGTCGCATGCATGCTGCGCACGGCCTCGGTGCGGCCCAGCACGTATTCCCAGCCCGGCGGCGCGAAGGCGTTGGCATGCACGAACAGGCAGGCGCCATCCTCGTGCGTGTAGGGCAGGCTGGCCAGGAAGTCGATCTGGTCGGCGTCGAGCTGCGAGCGCGTCCAGTTGATGACATGGCGAGCGTCGTCGTTCAGGTTGGGGCCGGGGCCCTTGACCGCGCCTTCGTCGTGGTTGCCGCGCACGGCGATGGCGCCCTGGCTGACCAGGTCCATCACCCTGTCGACCACCCAGGCCGGGTCGGCGCCGTAGCCGACGAAGTCGCCCAGCAGGGCCAGGCGCTCGGCACCGTGCAGGTGGGCCTGCTCGAGGCAGGCCTCGAAGGCCTCGCGGTTGGCGTGGATGTCGGTGATGAGGCCGAGCTTCATGGGGCGTGTCTCCTGGGCGTGCGGCAGGACGGGGCCGCACCCTGACATCCTCGCACGGCCGCGCTACGGGCGCCTGACCACCAGTCTGCCTGGCGTCCTGCGGTTTACCCGATGCGCCCCAGCAGCAGATATTCCATCAACGCCTTCTGCGCATGCAGGCGGTTCTCGGCCTCGTCCCACACGACCGACTGCGGGCCGTCGATCACCTCGGCGGCCACTTCCTCGCCGCGGTGGGCCGGCAGGCAGTGCATGAACAGGGCGTCAGGCTTGGCGACCGACATCATGTCGGCGTCCACGCACCAGTCGGCGAAGGCGGTCTTGCGGGCCTCGTTCTCGGCCTCGTAGCCCATGCTGGTCCACACGTCGGTGGTGACCAGGTCGGCGCCCTGGCAGGCTTCACGTGGATGCTTGAAGACCTGGTAGCAGCCGGTGTCGCGGATGCCCGCGACGACCGGATCGACGCCGTAGCCGCTGGGCGTGCTGATGTGCACGATGAAACCCAGGATCTCGGCCGCCTGCAGCCAGGTGTTGGCCATGTTGTTGCCGTCGCCCACCCAGGCCACCACCTTGCCCTTCAGGCTGGCCAGGTCGAAGCCGTTGGCGCCCACCGGCGCGCGGTGTTCCAGCCAGGTGAACAGGTCGGCCAGGATCTGGCAGGGGTGGAACTCGTTGGTCAGGCCGTTGATCACCGGCACGCGGCTGTGCGCCGCGAAACGCTCGATCTTGGTCTGCTCGTAGGTGCGGATCATGACGATGTCGGTCATGCGGCTGATCACGCGCGCGCTGTCCTCGATGGGCTCGCTGCGGCCGAGCTGGCTGTCGCCGGTGGTGAGGTGCACCACCGAGCCACCCATCTGGTACATGCCGGCCTCGAAGCTCACGCGCGTGCGGGTGCTGGCCTTCTCGAAGATCATGGCCAGGGTGCGGTCGACCAGCGGCTGGTAGCGCTCGTAGTTCTTGAAGCGCGTCTTGATGATGCGCGCGCGGTTGAACACGTGCGCGTATTCCTCGGCGCGCAGATCCTTGAACTGCAGGTAGTGCTTGATGAGGCTCATGCCGGGCTTCATGGTGGGCAGACGGACATTGGGGCTGGAAGTCGATGCCCGGCGGGCGCTGGCGGCCACCGAGCGCAGGGCTCAGGCCAGCGGCCTGGCCAGGGCGGCACGCACCAGCGGCGCCAGGATGGCGACGATGCGGTCGGCCTGCTCGGTGCCGATGATGAGCGGCGGCAGCAGACGAACGACCTTGTCGGCCGTCACGCTCAGCAGCAGGCCGGCCTCGCAGGCCTGGCCGAGGATCTCGCCGCAGGGGCGGTCCAGCTCGATGCCCAGCATCAGGCCCTGGCCGCGGATGTCGACCACGCCGGGCAGGTCGCCCAGCTCGCGCGCCAGCGCGGCGCGCAGGTGGGCGCCCACGCGCTCGGCGTTGGCCAGCAGGCCGTCCTCTTCCATGATGCGCAGCGTCTCGACGCCGGCGCGCATGGCCAGCGGGTTGCCGCCGAAGGTGGTGCCGTGGTTACCCGGGCCGAACACGCCGGCCGCGCGCGGGCCGCAGACCACCGCGCCGATGGGCACGCCCGAGCCCAGGCCCTTGGCCAGGGGCATCACGTCGGGCACGATGCCGGCCCACTGGTGGGCGAACCACTTGCCGGTGCGGCCCAGGCCGCACTGCACCTCGTCGAGCATGAGCAGCCAGCCGCGCTCGTCGCACAACTGGCGCGCCGCGCGCAGGAACTCGATGCGCGCCGGGTTGATGCCGCCCTCGCCCTGGATGGTCTCCAGGAAGACTGCCACCACGCTGGGCCGCTCGGCGGCCACCTGGCGCAGCGCGGCGATGTCGTTGAGCGGCAGGCGCACGAAACCTTCCACCATGGGCCCGAAGCCGACCTTGAGCTTTTCGTTTGCGGTGGCCGACAGCGTGGCGATCGAGCGGCCGTGGAAGGCCTTGTCGAACACCACGATCTCGGGTGACGCGACGCCCTGGTCATGGCCGAACTTGCGTGCGATCTTGATGGCGGCCTCGTTGGCCTCCAGTCCGGAGTTGCAGAAGAAGGCGTTGGTCAGGCCCGAGATCTCGGCCAACCTGGCCGCCAGCTGCTCCTGCAGCGGCACGTGGTAATAGTTGCAGCTGTGGATGATCTTGCTGACCTGGTCCTGCAATGCAGGCACCAGCTTGGGGTGGGCGTGCCCCAGGGTGTTCACGGCGATGCCCGCCAGTGCGTCCAGGTATTCGCGGCCCTCGGTGTCCCACAGCGTCCAGCCTCGGCCATGCGACAGCGCGATCGGCAGGCGGCCGTAGGTTTTCATCACATGGGGTTCGGCGGGCGCGGTCATGGCAGCTCCTGGGCGGTCAGACGATGGGAAGCAGGAAAGCCCGGCAGTCCGGCACCGCCGGCACTGGGCTCGAAGAAATAGAAAAGCGCCCGGCTGGCGAGCGCTGGGCTGATTCTAAGGAGCTGCGTGACACCGCCTTGACGCCAGTGGCAGCCCTGCTCGGCCGGGTTGGCTACGCTGTCCGTGCGGCGGCCCGGGCCCGGGCATCAAACCTGCTCATTCGGTCACGGCAGCGCGGTGGCGCGGCCTGGTCGGCGGCAGTTGTCAGCCTCTTGCTGCTGCGCTGCACCACAATCCAGGTTTTCCCTCGCCGCGCCAGGCCTTCCACCTGGGCGGCGGCCAGCCCGATCTGCCTACCGTGAGCAAGCACACACACCGCCGCGAAGTCTTCATCCAGGGCATCACCAGCGACGGGCGCACCTTCCGCCCGAGCGACTGGGCCGAGCGCCTGGCCGGCACCATGTCGGTGTTCCGTCCGCGCGGCAGCCCGGCCGCCGGCCTGGGGGGGGCGATCAGCTACTCGCCCTACTGCGTGCCACGCGTGGTGGGCGGCATCAAGTGCGTGATCGTGAACGAGGCGATCCGCGAGATCGAGCCCATGGCCTGGGACTTCGTCATGAACTTCGCGCGCGACAACGACCTGCAGGTGGCCGACGCCTGCCTGCTGCCCGAGCCGACCATGCACGGCCCGGCACCGCGGCACGGCCACGCCGCCCCGGCCAAGGTCGACCCGCACCTGGCGCCGCAACACAGCCACGGCCATCGCCACGACCCCGGCCATGGCCACCGCGGCGGCCATGAACACGGGCGCGGCCACAAGTGAGCCCGGCAGCCCGGGGATCAGCCCGGCGCTGCGCTCATCAGAACGCCGGCTGGGTGGCGAGCCAGTCGACGTAACGCGCCACGCCCTGCGCCACGGTGGCGAACTCGTGCTGGCAGCCGGTGGCGCGCAGCGCGCCCAGGTCGGCGCGCGTCAGGCACTGGTACTTGCCGATCAGGGCCTGGGGGAAGTCGACGTACTCGACCAGGCCCTGGCTCACCAAGTCCGCCAGACCCAGTTCGGGCTGGCCGGCCCGCCGGCGCAGCGCGTTGATCACGCCGCTGGCGACGTTGTTGAAGGGTTCGGCACGGCCCGTGCCCAGGTTGTAGATGCCGCTCAGCTGCGGGTTCTGCAGGAACCACAGCTTCACCGCCACCAGGTCGTCGACAAAGATGAAGTCGCGCGACTGCTCGCCCGGCCCGTAGCCACCATAGTCGCCGAACAGCTTGACCTTGCCGGTGGCCTGCATCTGGCCGAAATGGTGGAAGGCCACCGACGCCATGCGCGCCTTGTGCTGCTCGCGCGGGCCGTAGACGTTGAAGTAGCGGAAACCCACGATCTGGCTGCTCGGCGCCGGCAGGTGGCGGCGCACGACCTGATCGAACAGCAGCTTGCTGTAGCCGTAGACGTTGAGCGGCTGCTCGAACTCGGGCGTCTCGCGAAACACCGAGCTGCCACCGTAGGTGGCCGCCGAGCTGGCGTAAAGCAGCCGCGTGCCCTGCGCCAGGCAGACATCGAGCAGGGTCTTGCTGCAGCGGTAGTTGTTCTCGAGCATGAACTTGCCGTCGTGCTCCATGGTGTCGGAGCAGGCCCCTTCGTGCAGCACGGCGTCGATGTGGCCGAGTTCGCCACGCGCGAAGCGGGCGTAGAACTCGTCCTTGTCGAAGTAGTCGGCGAGCGTGCTGCCTACCAGGTTGCGGTACTTGTGGCCGTCGGTCAGGTCATCGACCGCGATCACCTCGCGCGCGCCCAGCTTGTTCAGGGCGTGGACCAGGTTGGAGCCGATCATGCCGGCTGCGCCGGTGACGACGATACGCATGGGGTAATCCTTGAAGGTGGTGACGGTCGAAGCCCGGGCCGGCCGGCTCAGGCCGCGCTGAACAGCTCGTCGTGGCTGACGCTGGCGGTGCCGAACTTGCCGACCACGATGGAGCCGGCGCGGTTGGCCAGCGGCACGGCCTGGCGCAGCGTCAGGCCGCAGGCCAGCATGGCGGCCAGGGTGGCGATGACGGTGTCGCCCGCGCCGGTGACGTCGAAGACCTCGCGCGCCTGCGCCGGCACGTGCAGCGGCGGCATTGCGGCGTCCTCGTAGAGCGACATGCCTTCTTCGGAGCGGGTGACGAGCAGGCCGGCCAGGCCGTAGCGCTCGCGCACGCCGCGCGCCTTGGCCTCGAGCTCGGCCTCGCCGCTCCAGCTGCCCACCACCTGGGCCAGCTCGGCACGGTTGGGCGTGATGACGGTGGCGCCGCTGTAGCGCTGGTAGTCGCTGCCCTTGGGGTCGACGAGCACGGGTTTGCCGGCAGCGCGCGCCAGCTCGATCATGCGCGGGATGTGTTCCAGGCCGCCCTTGCCGTAGTCGCTGAACAGCACGGCGTCGTGCTCGCCCAGCACGCGTTCGTAGTCGGCCAGCATCTGGTCGAGCACCTCGTGCTCGGGCTGGTTCTCGAAGTCGACGCGGATGAGCTGCTGCGAGCGGCCGATGACGCGCAGCTTGACGATGGTGTACAGGCGCGGGTCGCTGCCCAGCACGGTGGCCACGCCCTGCTCCTCCAGCAGGCGGCGCAGGATGCGCGCTGGCTCGTCGTCGCCCACCACGGTGAGCAGCGTGCACTGCGCGCCCAGGGTCTTGACGTTCAGGGCCACGTTGGCCGCGCCGCCCAGGCGTTCTTCCTCGCGCTGCACACGCACCACCGGCACGGGTGCTTCGGGCGAGATGCGCTCGACCGCGCCGAACCAGTAGCGGTCCAGCATGGCATCACCGACGACCAGCACGCGCGCGCGCGCCAGACGCCCGCGCTCGACGTGCAAGGTGGGCGCCACGGTAGCCGGCGCGACGGCGGCTGGGACGTTGCGGCCGGTGGCGGACGGGGGGTGGTTGGTCATGCGTCCTCCAGCCGGCGCGGCGGGAAGCTGTCCCAGCCATGGCAGCCGGGGCATTGCCAGAAATAGTGCTGCGCCTCGAAGCCGCAGGCGGCGCAGCGATAACGCTGCAGCGGCTTGGCCGCGCTTTGCAGGGCGGCCTCGAGCGCCTGCTGCTCGGCGGCGGTGAGCGGGCCGGCCGACTGTTCGCGCAGCAAGGCCACCGCGGCGCTCAGGCTGGGGTGCTTGCGCAGCTGCTCCAGCCAGGCGGTGCGACGGTGGGCCACGTCAGGCTCCAGGCTCAGCAGGGCCGCGAGCAGGGCGGCACCGGGTTCGGCCTCGTAGGCATTGCGCAGCTGCTGGCGCGCGGTGTCGGCGTGGGCCGTGCCGGCGGCGGCGCGGGCGAAGTCAGGCGCAATCACGGCACCGGCCTGCGGGTGCAGCACCAGCAGCGGGCCCCAGATGGCCAGCGCGGCGTCGACCTGGCCGCGCTTGAGCAGGCGCTGGCCGGCCAGCACCATGGGGCGCACGGCCTGGGGCGCGGCGTCGCGGGCACGCTGCAGGGCAGCGTCGCCGTCGACGACCTGGCCACGCGCGTCGGCCTCGAGTGTCAATTCGCACCAGTAGTGCGCGATGCGCTGGGTGAAGCTGCCGGCACCGACCGATTCCAGCCCCCGCGCAACCTCGATGGCCGCGGGCCAGTCGCGCGCACGTTCGTGCAGCGTGAGCAGGGCCAGGCGTGCGTCGGTGGCAAAGGCGCTGCCGGCCAGGGCCTTGTAGGCCTGCTCGGCACGGTCGAACAGGCCGGCCTTGAGGAAGTCCTGCGCCAGGGCGTGCTGGGCACGGTCGCGCTCGGCCTGGGGCAGGTCGGCGCGCGCCAGCAGGTGCTGGTGCACGCGCACCGCGCGTTCGTATTCACCCCGGCGGCGGAACAGGTTGCCCAGGGCGAAATGCAGGTCGGAGCTGGCCGGGTCGTGCTGCACGGCCTCGATGAAGGCGTCGATGGCCTTGTCCTGCTGTTCGTTGAGCAGCAGGTTCAGGCCCTTGAAATAGGCCTGCGGCGCGGCCTGCTGCTCGCGCTTCCACTGCTTCACGTCGAAACGCGAGGCCAGCCAGCCGAGCGCAAAGGCCGCAGGCAGCGTCAGCAGCAGCCACAGCGGTTCAAAGTCCATCGGGACGCACGGGCAGGGCGTTGTCGGGCGCGGCGTCGGTCGACGTCGACGACCGGGTGGCTGGTGCGGGTGCGGCGACGGTCTTGTCCAGGCGGCGCGTGGCACGGCTGGCGCGGCGGCGCTGGTGCCACCAGCTGGGCAGCATGGCCAGGGCGCCGAGCAGGCAGCCCAGCGCCAGCGCGCCCAGCACGATGAAGACCATGGGTGCGCGCCAGGCCAGGCCGAAGAACCAGCGCACTTCGGCGTCGTGCTGGTTGTTGAGCGCGAAGGCGAACAACACGAAGAACAGGAGGGCTCGCAGGAGCCAGGCGATCAGGCGCATGGTCGGGGGAGTTTATCGGCGCCGCTGCGGTCGAACCGCAGGTACGGGGGCCGTCAGGCCTTGCCCGCGTCGGTGCCCCGCGGCATCAGGGGGGTGCCGCCCAGCACCAGGTCGGCGTGCACGGCAGCGGGATCGTCCGACAGCTGGTCGACCGATTCGCGCAAGGCCTTGCCGGGCTTGAAGTGCGGCACCAGCTTCTCGGGAATGATGACCTGCTCGCCCGAGCGCGGGTTGCGCCCCACGCGCGGCGGGCGGCGGTTGACCTGGAAGCTGCCGAAGCCGCGGATCTCGATGCGGTGGCCACGCGCCAGGGCATCGCCCATCGCGTCGAGCATCGTCTTGACGGCGAACTCGGCGTCGCGATGTGTCAGCTGGCTGAAGCGTTCGGCCAGCATGG
This sequence comes from Pseudomonadota bacterium, assembly GCA_046045865.1. GTDB lineage: Bacteria > Pseudomonadota > Gammaproteobacteria > Burkholderiales > Burkholderiaceae_C > Sphaerotilus. Next base: position 12,559 of record JBJOKY010000164.1, read on the forward strand.
CGACAAGGTCTGAACGGGTCATGGCAGAGGCGGGGTGGCAGGGCGTCGGGGCGTAGGGTTCGATCGGGGCTCACGATGAGGCCGCAGGAGGAACGGCACGACATGGCGGTGCGCGCCACGACCTCATCGTGAACGGGCCGGGCCGCCGGCCCGGCGGTCCGGCCACGAGGGCCGGACCGCGCGGACCCGGGGCTCAGCCCGGATCGCCAGGGGCAGCTTAGTTGTTGCCCTGGTCCAGCTTGGCCTTGAGCAAGGCGCCCAGGCTGGTGGTGCCGGCATTGCCGGCGCTTTCGCGGTTGTCGGCCGCCAGGCGCTGCATGGCTTCCTGCTGCTCGACATTGTCCTTGGCCTTGATCGACAGCTGGATCGAACGCGTCTTGCGGTCGATGTTGATGATCAGGGCCTCGACGTCGTCGCCTTCCTTCAGCACGTTGCGGGCATCCTCGACACGCTCGCGGGCGATCTCGGAAGCACGGAGGTAGCCGGTGACGTCATCGCTGAGCTGGATCTCGGCGCCACGCGGGTCGACCGTCTTGACCTTGCCACGCACCAGGGCGCCACGGTCGTTGATCGTGGTGTAGGTGGTGAACGGGTCGGTGTCGAGCTGCTTGATGCCCAGGCTGATGCGCTCGCGCTCCACGTCGATGCCCAGGACGATGGCTTCCACGTCCTGACCCTTCTTGTAGTTGCGC